>JBBQHO010000033.1:0-26282 GCA_038324055.1 Polyangiales bacterium
GCAGATGACGGCAGCCGAAGCCTCCGTCCGGGCAGCCGACGTAGGTGGCGCGCAAGCGTCTCCGCAAGCGGAGTTGCGACTCAAGCAAGCTCGCGACCAGATCGAGGAGGCCAAGAAGTCGATCGCCGAAGGCGAGAACGAGAAGGCCTACTACATCTTGCTGCGCGCCGAGTCCGACGCCGAACTGGCGCTAGCGCTGGCCGAAGAAGAGTCGGCGAAAACTCAGGCTCTCGAAGCCCTCAAACGCATTCAGAAGCTGATGGGCGAGGCGCGATCATGATCAAGCTGGCTTCGAGTTCTCGCATCCTGCTGGCCACCGCGTGCGCCAATCTGGCCGCGTGCGCCACGGCGGTTCCCCCCTCCGAGCTGGTCGATGCTCGTTCGGCGTATACCTTGGCCGAAGAGGGACCTGCTCAGCAATTTGCCCCCGCCAAGCTCGACACCGCCAAGAAGGCTCTGAACGAGGCTGAAAAGGCGTTCGAAGAAGACCCCGAATCCGACAAAACCAAAGCTCTGGCCTATGTGGCCGAGCGCAAGGCGCGAATCTCGGCCTCGGCCGGTGAACTCGAGAAGCTGAAGAAGAAACGCGCCACTCTCGACGCGGAGTACGTGGATCTCGAGCACAAGCGCGCCACGATGACCAAAGAGGAACTCGCCGCGACTCGCGCGCGACTCGATCTCGCCGAAGGCAAAGCCGCCGCGGCAGAGGGCAAAGCCGCCGCAACCGCGGCGGAACTCGCTGCCAAGCGCGCAGAGTTGGAGAAAGAGAAAGCAGCTCGTGAAGCTGCCGAAGGTAAGCTGACAGCAGCGCTCGCCAGCTTGAAGGAGATGGCCAGCGTCAAAGAAGAAGCGCGCGGCATGGTCATCACCTTGAACGGTGCAGTGCTGTTCGCGACGGCCAAGAGCGAACTGTTGCCCATCGCCAGGACGAAGCTCGACGAAGTCGCCGCGGCGTTGAAGGCGCAAGGTTTCAAGAAGATCGTGATCGAAGGCCACACCGACTCGCGCGGTACGGTCGCCGACAACGAGAGGCTGAGCTTGGCTCGCGCCACCTCGGTGAAGACGCACCTGGTCTCCCAAGGACTGGATTCGGCCAAGATCGACGCTCAAGGTTTGGCCTCGACTCGACCGGTCGCGACGAACGACACGGTGGAAGGTCGCGCCGACAACCGACGCGTCGAGTTGATCGTCACGCCCGACAAGTGACTCGTCCTGACCCCGGGGCTCAACGCCCCGGGGTTGTTTCGTTGTAGGCGCGAGGCCGGTAGGCTTTTGGAATGCCGTTGTTTCGTTCGCCCGACAGTTCGAGTTCGCGTACGAGATAGGCGAGCCAGCTGCCTGGAAAGCGCGCGGCTAGGTCTCCAAGCTCTCGGGCCCGCAAGGGGTACTGCTTCTTGTCCCAGAGGCACTGGAGCGCGAGCGAGACGAGGCCGCGCTGATTGGAGCCGAGCTCGAAGCCGCGACGGTAGCTGAGCCAGGCCTCGTCGAGACGTTCGCGGCGACACAGTGCGTCGCCCAGATAGACGTGCCCCATGGGCCATTGGGGCGCTAGCGCGACCGCTTCGCGCGTCAAGCTCACGCGCGCCTCGGTTTGCCCGCGCGCGCCGAGCATGACGCCCAGGTTGAGCCGCGCTTTGGCGCTCCGTGGCGCCGCTCGTACGGTAGCGCGCCAAAATGTCAGGTCGTTCGAGAAATCGAAGGCGTGCGCGCGAGCCGCGAATGCCTGCATGGCCAGGAAGAACCCAAGCGCAGCCAGCGCCGCTGGGCGGCTGCGCGACTTGGAGAGCGACCAAGACACCAGAGAGCCCAACCCAAGACAGAAACCGAGCGCAGGCAAATACCAGAGTCGGTCGGCGCGTATGGTGGGCAACAGCACGAACGCGTTGGAGACGGGCAAATGCACCAGGGGTACCCAAAGCAGCGCGAAACCGCCCAGCTTGCTGAGCGAGCGCGCTCGCTCGTGGGTCCGCTTCGAAATCCACAGAAGCAGAACTCCAAAACCAACAGCGAGCCACCAAGCAGCAGCACCAACGACGGCCGCAACCGTCCAACCGGCAGGCACGCTCTGCGCGAGTGAGTAGTCTCCGCTCAAACCGATAGGAACGACGAGCTGCGAAACCCCGGCTGCGTAAATGGCCCAAGCCGTGGGTAGGCGCTCGACGAAGCCACGACCGAGCAACGGATTGTTGACGGCGTCGAGGGGCAAACCGAACGAGGCCTCGAATGGAAAGCAGCTCTGCCTCAGAACGACATACAGAGCGACGCCCGCCAGCGCCCCACCAAGCACCAAGACCCAGTGACGCGAGCCAGCACCGCGAGGGCCGAACGCGAGGGCGAACAGAACGACGAGCGGTAGCACCGAGACGAGCGTCTCTTTGGCCAAAAGACCGAGAAACGCTGTGGCAACGACGAGCCCGAAGACGCGAGCCCCGGGAAGGAGAGCCAGATCGAGCAAGGCCGCAGCAGCGATGCCGGCGAGAATGTCTGCCAGACCTACGACGCCGCTCACTACCTCGACGGCGAGAGCGAGCGTGACAAAGGCAAGCGACGTGGTCCACGCGGCCTCGGCATTTCGAGTCACGCGCCAGCTGATGCGACCCAGCAAAGCTGCAAGGAGCCCATGCAACAGTACGTTGACCAGCTGCAAGTAGAGCGGCGTATTGCGCTCGAGTGTGAACGCCAGCGAACGCCACACCAGATTGGGCAACGGCCTGTACGAACCAATCGTCTCGGCAACCGGCCGTCCCCAGAAGTCGAGCGAGAAAGCTTGCCGGAGCGGCATGTCACCACGTAGGAAGGGGTTGGCCAGCAGCGCCTCTTGTTCGTCGAAGACGAAATTCGTGTGCGGCCCCCGCAAAAACAGGCAGAAGGCGAGCGCCAGGCAGACTCCCAGCACCGGAAGCTTTTTGAACGGTGGGGGCTGAAAGGACACGCGCCGACCTTTCTACACGCGCTAGCCGCTGTAGGCTCGTCCGCATGGAGTTCACGTTGCCCGGCCTGACCGTGCTCGAGCAGCTTTCGTCGGGTCCCGTCCGGACGATCCTGCGCGCCCGTCAGGCTGACCTGGGACGTGAGGTGTGCGTCATTTGCCTGGCTCCCGGAGTGCGACCCGATTCACAGCTGGGCAGAGCTCTCAAGCGCGAAGCCGACGCCTACGCCGCGCTCGATCACCCCAACATTCCCCAGCTCTACGACTTTCGCAGTGAGGGCGCGCAGGCCTGGCTGGTTCTCGAAGCGACCGGAGGTCGTCCGCTCGGGCCGCCGCTCGGCTGGCGCGCGGCAGTGGCTGTCGCCTTGGAGGCGGCTCGTGCACTCGAACATGCGCACGGTCGCGGAGTCGTGCACGGCCGTGTTGCGCTCGAACACCTATCGCTGACTCCCGAGGGCGAGGTGAAGCTGCAGGGCTTCGGCCTGGCCGCACGGGGGTTGCCAGGCGAGATCGAGCCCCTCGAACTCGCTCAGAATGCCGGTGTTTCACCCGAGGGGACACTCGGACAGCCGCCCAGCCCCGCCGGCGACGTCTTCGGCATGGGCTGCGTGTTGTTCGAACTGCTCAGCGCACGAAGCCCATTCGGAAGCATCGATGGGGCGGTCGGGCTCGGTCATGACGCGCGAGTGCGCGCCGAGCGCGTGCCGTCGTTGCTCGGCCTAGCCCACAATGTGCCGCCTGCTCTCGATCTGCTGACGCGCAGGTGCCTCGAGAAGCGGCCGAGCGACAGACCGGAGAGCATGGCGGACCTGGTTCAGAAGCTCGAGTTGCTACTCGACGCTCCAACACGAACGCTACTACGCGACGCCCAGCTGACTGGCGCAAGACCTTCCGTGGCACCGGAGCGAAAGGTCGGCATCGAGTGGCCGTCGTGGGTCCGTGCGCCGCGAGTCCAGGGCGTGGCGCTGGGCGTGTTGTTCGCGGCCGGCGTCGCGACGGCGATTGTTCTCGCCCGACGAAATCCATCATCGCGTGCCGTTGCCGAGGTGGTCGCCGAGCCCGCGGCCGGACGCGGGGTAGCACTGCGTGTGGTGGCGACACCTTGGGCCCATGTCTCGGTGGATGGCGTGCGCCGCGAGACCACGCCTTTTGCCAGTCCGATCTTGCTCAGTCCGGGCAAGCACGAGGTGCGCTTGGAACATCCCGCAGCAGCAGCGGAGATTCGCCATATCGACGGCCAGCCAGGTGAGAACGTTTTTCTCGACGTCGTGCTGCGCGTCGAGCGCCCCCCCGTGACGGTCGAGACGACAGGGCCGCTCGTCGACGACTCACCGTGAAGCAGGGCGGCCCAACGCTTCGCGGAGTTCGTCCCGCTCGTCGAGCAGTTGTTCGATGACGCGCACCAGTTCCTCGTACTGGACGTGCATCTCGGCCAGCGGATCCTCTGGTGTTTGCGGCAAGCCGCGCCGCGCGCTGACGGGCCGCGGCCCGCACTCGAGCGCCAAGCACAACTCTTGGACTTCCTCGGGGATGCGATCGAGCAGTGCGTGCAAGTCGTCGCCTTTGACTCCCAGCGACGTCGCTGCTTTTTCCGCCCAACGCAGGTTGCGGGTGCGCTCCCCGGCCTCGAGAGTTGCTGCGACATGCTCGGCCGCCCAACACACGGCCGAGAGCGCGGCCTCGGGCTTCTGCGCCCGGTGGTGATCGAAAATCGCCTGGCCCATATCGTCCGGCAATCCGAGTTCGCGCGCCAGCGAGGCGCCCATGACTGGATGTGGTGAAAGACCGAAAGCACGCTCGCGTACGTTGCGATAGCGGGCGGGCGCGCGCGCTACGGCAGTGCAAGCATCGAACTCGTCACAAGCTTGATGCAAGAGGCCCACTTCGAGGAACAGGCCTGCAAAGAAGCCATCGTCCTTGTGGACCAGACCCGAGAGCGCCGCCAGTTCTCGCGCCGCGACCGCGCGCCGCAAACAGTTGGAAAGCAAAGCGTCGGCTCCTTCGGCTGCGGGAACCAGATCGGCGACAACCATGCTGAGTGCAATGTTGCGCAGGCCGCGTACGCCAAGCAGCGTGCAGGCATGGTGCACGTTATTGACCGTGCGCGACGGGCTGTAGGCAACACTGTTGGCCACCGACAGCACACGGATCGCAAACGCCGGATCTGCGGCTGCTCGATCGGCGAGCTCGGCGACGGTGATCTCTTCGCGTAACGCTGCCTGAACGATGTGCCTCGCACCGGGCGACATGATGAGCGCCGCGTCGCGCGGCGAATCGACCGCGCGAGCATGGGCATGACGAAGCTCGGCCATGTTCACCCAACGCTCAAAAGCTCTGGAGATTTAGGAGCTGGGCCCGGCGCGCTCGTCGAGAGGCGGGCCCAGCTGGCTTCCAGCCCAGCCCAGCGCGGCCAAAACCACCAAGATCAGCAGCAGCGCGCCCCCGTCCGAAGGAGCCGGTCCCCATTTGAGACTGTCGACCGAGCCGCGTACGCCCGCCCAGGCGGCCAGGCCGATACCGAGCAGAGCTTCGCCCGTAATCAAGCCTGCCCCCAGGAGCAGGCCGAGGCGCAGATCGACTCGTTCTGGGGCTGCGCGCTCACGTTTTCTACGCTCCACGAAGAAAGCGACCAGCCCGCCGAGCGCGACGGGGACCGACAGCTCCAGCGGCAAATAGAGGCCGACAGCAACGGCCAGAGGCGGCGTGCGGAACTTGCTGCCTCGGCGCGCGAGCCACGCGTCGAGCGCAAAGAAGCCAATGGCGACGGCCGCGCCCAGGGCCGCGAAATCGAGGGGCAAGGTGCCACCAAACACGCCGCTCGCCACCGCCGCCATCAAAGTGGCCTGGGGCGCACGCAAGGGACGGGGATGAAGCTCCGTCGGCGCGCCGAAGCCGTGCACGTCGAGCAAGAGTTGAAGGACAGGCGCGAGCACCAGCGTCGCGGCCAACACCCCGACGATCTGCGCAACTTGCTGCTTCCAAGGGCTGGCTCCCAGCAGGTGTCCTGCCTTGAGATCCTGCATCGTGTCGCCACCGATGGCGGCGGCCGTGCAAACGGCAGTGCCGACCAAGATCGCGGCGGCCGGTCCCGAGAAACCACCGGTGGCCGGAGCCGTGGCCTGCATGCCCAAGAACAACAGCGTCAGCGACGTGATCAGGATTGTGGCAATCGTGACGCCACTCACGGGGTTGTTCGACGAACCGACGAGCCCCGCCATGTAGCCGGCCACGGCACAGAAGACGAACCCCGTCAGCAGCACGAGCACGACGAGTGCAATCGAAGGCACCCCAAAGCCGATCATGACCGAAAAGGCCACCAACAGGACCAGCAGGCTCACACCGAGAATGGCCATCAAGCTCGCGCCCGAAAGGTCGAGGCCTTTCTCCAAGCCGCCCTTGCCAGCGCGACCAATGCCGACCGCAGAGAGCAGCTCTCCGGCAGCCAAACCGAGTTTGCTGCGCAGCTGAAATACCGCGCCCAGCCCACCCACGGTCATTGCGCCGACCCCGAGGTAGCGCGTGCTTGCCGACCACGCCGACCAAGCTGCTTCGAGGGGCATCTGCTCGAGCGCCACCTCGGCCGTGAACGGCAACACGCACATCCAATTGATTAAGCCACCAAGCAGAACGAGCAGCGCCACGTTGAACCCGACGATGTAGCCGACGGCCAAAAGTGCAGGCGAAACGCCACAGCCACCGGCAATGACGCGGCCCCCGATCAGGCGTCCGCCCTCGAGCACCGGCCGAATCAATCCAAAGCCACCTTCGAGCAGCTTGGCCAGGCCGCCCAGCACGCCACCACCGACCATGACGGCCAAACCGGGACCACCGCTCCCCGTGTGTCCCGCTTTCAGGACTTCGGCCGTGGCGACGCCCTCGGGGAACGGCAAATCACCACTGACGATCAGCGCGCGACGGAGCGGGATGGTGAAGACGACTCCCAACAACCCGCCGGATCCGACCAGCACGACCGTCCAGAGATAGTCGAATTCGTGCCAAGCGCCGAGCAACACCAACGCCGGTAGCGTGAAGATCGCTCCGGCAGCGACGCTCTCACCCGCCGACGCGGCTGTCTGCACGATATTGTTTTCGAGTAAGCTGCCGCGCACTGCACGAAGCAGCCCCATCGAGACGACGGCCGCCGGAATCGACGCCGACACGGTCATGCCGGCGAACAGCCCCAGATAAGCATTGGCTGCGGACAAGAGCGCCGAGAGCAGCGCTCCGAGCACGACGGCGCGAAACGACAGTTCCCGCTCGGCCATCAGCCGCGCCACCGGGCGCGCTCGAACTCGAACAGTCGCTCCAGCCGGCGCTGCTCGCGCAAGAATGCGCCGTAGCTGCCTGGTACGCGCGGATCGCGAAGAAACTGGACCAGCACATGACCCGCCGCTTCGGCGTCGTCGGTGGCGCGATGCGCGTTCTCGAGCGAAATGCCGAGGCGCGCGCAAACGTCGCCGAGCGCGCGGCTCTTCTCTTCCTTTTGGAGCTCACGCGCCCAAGAGAGCGGATCGATCCACACGACTTCGGGCCGAAAGGCAGGCGGCATGACCTGGTCGATCGCCGCGCGAGCCAGCTCGGCCAACAGGAACTGCCGATCGAAAGTGGCGTTGTACGCGAGCGGCAGGTAGCCCTCGATGAATTCGAGGATCTCGGGAGCTACTTCGGCGAAACGAGGCATCGTGGCCACGTCGTCGTCAGTGATGTGATGGACTGCCGTTGCGTCGGGCGGAATGGGCCGCTCGGGGTTGACCAGCCACCCCTTGCGTCCGACGACGCTTCCCCCGCGGAACAACACGCAGCCCACTTCGACCACGCGATCGGCCTGGGCGTCGCGACCGGTCGTTTCGGTGTCAATCGAGACCCAAGGAATGTCACTCAAATGCGCTTCGCTCGGCCAATCGCTCGCCAGCCCCTGCACGACCACGCGCAAGAGGTGAGCGATACCGGGGTAGTGGCGACCGGTCGGAAAGCACCCTCCGAGGTCGAACGAGCCTTTCACGGAGCTCCCGACTTCCCGAGCAGCTGCCGCTCGAGAGCGACCCATTCCTTCAGCTCGCCACCCAGCTCTGTCTGGTAACTGAACTCACGGCCATTGACGTAGATCGAAGGCGTGCCCTTGAGCTGCGCGTCGCGTCCCTGCTTCCGATCGCGAGCAACGGCGTCGGCCACTGCCTCGCTACGCTGATCTTTGTCGAAGGCCGTAGCATCGAGCCCCAGCTTCTTCACCGTCGCGGCGATGAACTCGGGGGTCGGCGGCTCCTGCGAGCTGAACAGCGCGTGATGCATCTCCCAGAACTTGCCTTGTTTGTCGGCAGCCATGGCGGCCCGAGCGGCACCTTCGGCATGCGGATGCATGTCCAGGGGGAAGTTTTTGAACACAAGACGAACGTCGGGGTTTTTCTCGACGAAGTCGTCGAGGGTCGGCGACGCGGCCTTGCAGGCCGGGCACTCGAAATCGGCCCACTCGACGATCACGATCGGCGCATCGGGAGCGCCCCGGCTCGGCGAACCCACCAGGTCAATATCGCGGACCTGGTCGGCCGCGAAGCGCGCACGGTAGGCCGCCTCGGCCTGTGCCTTGGTCCTGCCTTGGAGCACCTGCGCGAGCAGATACTTGGAGGCCGGCGTGCAGGCGGGGCAGTCACGCTTCTCTTGGACGCATTGGGCGATGGTCACCGGAGTCGATTCGCACGGCGACAAGAGCTGACTCACATGGGCCGACCACTGCGACTTCTCACGAGCCGTCAGCTGGGAAGTATCGACACCCGGGAGCTTCACGTCGCTGGGGGTCTGTGCGGTCGCTGGGGGGACGGGGTCGGATTCTCCCGGTGACCGGCACGTGGTCATGTTGAGGTTGATGACCATACAACCCAGGACGGGCCCCATCAGACGGCTGGTAAGCATCGCGGCGCCGAGGGTAGATCGCAGGGGCCAGTCGCGAAACCTCGGCACTATGGTAAATCGGCCGCGTGGAAGAACCCCCTCGCCAAAGGCCGCTTTCCCTCGCGGGAATTCGCGCTTCGGTCCCCCCGAGCTCCCCGCCATCTTCGCTGACGGGTCCAGGCTCGGGCGGTTTGTCGAGCGCCCTGCCCCAGGGGGTGCGGCGGATTGTCGCCATCGGCGGTGGGCGGCCTGGCGTCGGTCACAGCATTTTGACGACGAATCTCGGGGTCTATCTCGCTCAGCTGGGCCGCAAGGTGGTGCTGGTCGACTCGGACGCGGCCGGGGGAGCGCTGCACACCCTGCTCGACGTCGAGACCCCGCCCGACGAGGCAGCGGCCGACCCTTTCGCCGAGGAAGAACTGCACCCCATCGCCACGACCATCCCCGGTCTGTCGCTCTTGCCGCAACGCTACGCGCCCGGCTCGACCGTACCTCTCCGACCCGGTCGCAAGCCCCGCTGGGCGCGCGGCCTCAGACAGCTCGACGCCGACTACATTCTCATCGACTTGGGCGCGGGCACAGCGCCCGCCACTCTCGATCTGTTCCTCAGTGCCGACTTTGGCATTTGCATCACCGCTCCGGATCCTCCGAGCGTCGAAGGTACCTATCGCTTCTTGCGAGCGCTCTTTCAGCGCCAAGTGCAGAAGCTCTTGATCAAGGATCGTTTCAAGATGCGGCTGGTCGAGCGGGCCCTTGCGGAGCTGCCGGCGCTGCCGAGCCCACTGGAGCTACTGCGCGCCATCGCGCGCTACGATACGGCCACGGCCGAACTCGCGGCCAGTCAGCTCGCAGCATTGCGGCCCTACCTGGTGACCAACCACACGCGCCTTCGTCAGGACGTCGATTTGGGGGGGGCCATGGTGGACATGGCAAGCCGCTATTTGGGCGTGCAGGCCGACGACCTGGGGCACATCGAACACGACGACGCCATCTGGCTTTCCGTGGTGCGGCGGCGCCCGCTCTTGGTCGACAATCCAACCTCGAAGAGCGGCCGCAACATCGAGCGCATTGCGCGTCGCGCTGTGGCGGTCGCCACCGCGCGCGACATCCAACCGCGCCCGCCTATCGCCTGGGACGACGAAGGCGAGCGGAGCCTCTACGAGGTCCTCTGGACCCATCGCGGCGCAAGCGACGAAGAACTGCGGCGCGCCTACAAGCGCCAGCGCGATCTATTCCAGCCCGGAAGTATCACTCTCTATTCGTTGCTGACCGAGGCCGAGCTCTCGCGTGAGCGTTCGCGCGTCGAGGAGGCACAGGAGACGCTGCTCGATCCAGTCAGGCGGCGCGGCTACGACCTTTCGTTCTTTCCGAATGACGCGGGCGACCGCGCACAAAAGGGTCCGCAGCTCGATGAGGCGCACTTGCTGGAGCAGGCTCAGCAACGCGCGCATTTGGCGCACGAGATTCACTCCGAAACCGAATACACAGGCGAGCTGCTGCGCCGCGTCCGCGAGTCGCAGGGCATCGAGATCGCGGACATCGCCCAGAAAACCAAGATCGCCGCTTCCCACCTCGATGCCATCGAGGCCGAACAGTTCGAAAAATTGCCGGCGGAGGTCTACACTCGGGGGTTCGTGCAACAGGTGTCCGCCCTCTTGGGACTCGATCCGACCCAAGCGACACGCACCTACCTGCGTCGCTTTCGCAGCAGTCGTCGCTCCAGCCCGACGGACCGGACGTAGCGCCACATGACCGTTCGTGTTTCCGACCAGCCGCTCGAGCCGGGCTCCGTTCCGACGGACGCGCCCCCGAGCGACCCTGCCGTTCCGTCCGCGCGTCGCGTCGAGCAGCCGACTCCCACGATGGCGCGGGTGCCTGTGCGCGGCATCGACGCTCCTGCCGATTTCACCTTCACGCTGGCGCTTGCTGTGGTGGCACTCGTGCCGCGCCTGTTCGTGGCGCTGGCATGGGCCCGCGAACCGGTTTGGGACGGGCACTACTACCACTTTGGCGCCGAGCGACTCGCCGAAGGACTTGGCTACTCCGAGGACGTCAGCGTGGGTGGCGTGACCCACTGGAAACCGTGGACGCACTACCCGGTCGGTTACAGCGGCTTGCTCTCGCTCGCCTACCGCGCCTTTGGCACGAGCATCGACGTGGCGCCGTTGGTCAATGCCTTCTTGGGCACGCTGCTCGTCGTCGTCGTACATCGCGTGGCGCGCTACGGGCTCAGCCAGAATCGCGCGCGCGTGGCTGGCAGCTTGTGCGCCCTCCATCCGGGTCTCATCGCCTATTCGGCCGTGGTGATGACGGAGCCCACAGCGGCTCTGTTCGTGCTCGGCGCCGGCTGGGCCGCTGTCGGCCTGCGCAATCGGTGGCAGGGGCTGTTGCTCACGGGTGTCTTGCTCGGCATCGGGGCGTTGATTCGGCCGGTCTCGCTCTTGGCCGCACCCGCGCTCTTGCTGATAGGCACGAGGCCCTTCTGGAAAAACCTTCTGCAGACCGCAGCAGTGACCGTCGTCGCGCTCGCCGTGATCGCGCCTTGGACGGCGCGCAACTGCCGCGTCATGGACGGCTGCGCTCTTGTCTCGACCAACGGCGGCTGGAACCTGGCGATCGGGGCGCTGACCACCACTGGACGCTTTCGCACACTGCGTGCCGACGACGGTTGCCCGATCGTGACCGGGCAAGTCCAGCAAGATCGCTGCTGGGCGGAAGTCGGACGACGCACGATCCTCGACGATCCATTGCGCTTCATTGGGCTGATCCCAAAGAAGCTCTCTCAGACCTACGATCACGAGTCGTTTCCAATCGAATACCTGCGCGAAGCAGCGCCCGAGCTGTGGCCCGACAATCGACGCGAGGCGGGTCACGAGCTCCTCACCAGTTTCCATTGGCTGCTCCTCGGCGCAGCCGCGCTGAGTCCCGTCGCCTGGGTCAATTCGCAGCGGCGTCGCATCAGCTCTCGCACTCAGGCCGCGCTGCTATTGCTGGTGGCCGCCTACATCAGCTTCTGCGTAGCCAGCCCTGAGCATCCGTTCTTTGCGCTAGTCGTCATGACGCCGCTGCTCGCGCTTTTGCCCTTCCCAGGACGACCGGGTTTCGGTCCCACCGGCCGCTACTTGCTCGCACTCGTGTTCGCCACGACGCTCACCCACGCCGTGTTCTTCGGTGAAGATCGCTATCATCTCGTGATCTCACCGGTTCTGTGCATCCTGGCAGCTGCAGCACTACGCAAAGAGTACGCTCCCGCGGCCTGGGCGCCCTGAGTCTACGGTTTGGGGTCTCGGTATGGGGCCTGCGTTTTCGAGCCTCCACTTCTTGGAGTAGCATCGCAGCGTGCCCGGTGAACCTTCACGGATGGAGCCCCGCGGGGGGCGTGAGGAGATTCGCGCGGCTCTTCTACGGCCGGCTATCTTGCACCTGCGGACGGCCCATGGACCGGCCGCGGTAACACAGCTGCTCGAGGTCTCGGGACTCAAAGACTCCGAGGTCTCGCACGACAGCGCCTGGATTCCGCTGGCCTGCGCGCGGCGCGTACTCGACGGTGTGATCGCGCGTCTGGGCGAGAACGCGGTGCGTTCGCAGGGCTCCTTTGCCACCAATCCCGAAGTGCTCGGCGTCCATGTGCGCTTGCTCCGCCACGTCAAAGCCCCGCGCGACGCATACGAGTACCTGGTGCACGCCTCCAGCGAACACACACGCGTGGGCGCGTACGGCATCGAGGAACTGTCGGACAACCACGCCGTCATCTTCTATTCGCCGTTCCAAGACCTCGAAGCCGATCAAGCGCATCGTTGCTTCTGCTTGCATCGGCAGGGTGAGTTGCGTGCCCTCCCGTCCCTGTGGGGTTTGCCGGAGGCACATCTCGAAGAGATCAGCTGCATTGTCCGCGGAGACTCGCGCTGCACCTACGAACTGTCGTGGCAGAAGCAAGCCCCTTCGCTGGCACCTTGGACGGCAGTGGCTTCGGCGAGCGGCTCGGGCAGCGCTGTGGCTCTGACCGGAAGCCCGCTAGCGGCCGGCATCGCTTCAGTTGTCGGCGCGGTGCTCGGCGGCGCTGCCGGACACTTCGCCACGCGCATGCGACGCGAGGCAACGACGCGCGCACTCGAGCGCTACCGCATCATCGCGCTCGAACACGGACTCGAGCAGCGCGGCCAACTGAGCAGCCAGGGCGGCGATCTGACCCACAGCGTTTTGGGCGGCAAATACCGCATGTTGCGCAGCGTCGGATCGGGAGGTATCGGGACCGTTTACGCGGCCGAGCACCTGGGCTTGGGATTCCAAGTGGCGGTGAAGGTACTGCGTGGAGCCGCCGCCGTCGATGCGTCGGAGGTGGCCCGCTTGCGCCGTGAAGCGCGCGTGCAGATGTCGCTCGAACATCCCAACGTCGTCCGCACCTTCGATCTCGATCAGATGCCCGACGGTACGCTGTACGTGGTGATGGAATTGCTCCGCGGATCGAGCTTACAAGATCAGCTCAAGCGCCGGCGTCCACTGCCACCCGGCTTCGCCATCCCTGTTTTTCTCCAAGCTTGCAGCGCCCTGTCGGCGGCCCATCGCCTCGGCATCGTGCATCGCGACCTCAAGCCGGGAAACGTCTTTTTGTGTGAGGGGGGCAACGTCAAAGTTCTCGACTTCGGCATGAGCAAACTGGCCGAAGAAGAAACGCTGACTCAAGAAGGCTATACGCTGGGGACCCCCGAATACATGAGTCCCGAACAATGCGTCGGTGGGCCCGTCGATGCGCGCTCGGATGTCTACGCCTTCGGCGTCCTCATGTACGAAGCGTTGACCGGCGATCTGCCGTTTCACGGCAAGACGCGGCATGCTCTCCTCGAGCACCACCAGCGCTCTACACCTCGCCCCATGCGGTTGGCTCGCCCCGATCTGGACATTCCGGAGGAACTGGATCGCATCGTGATGGCCTGCTTGAAGAAGCACCCTTTCGACCGACCGCAAACCGCGCAACAACTGGAGCGCTTGCTGGCGGCCGTACCGCCGCTCACCATCATGCACGAGTATCCGCCCAACACGCCAGCGGGGTCGTCGCCACCACCGCAGCTGGGCGATGGTGAGTCGCGATGAGATCGACGTTGCTGCGCTTCGGCTGGTGGACGAGTCTCTGTGCGGCTTTGTCTTTGGTTCTCGTGGTCACGAAAGCGAGTGCGTTCCCGCACGTGGTCGCGCCTCAAGAGACTTTGGCCGGTATCGCCGAGCGCTTCTACGGTCGCATCCAGCTCGAGCGTGTACTGGTCGCCGCCAACCACTTGGACCGAACGGGCGCGCGCGGACTCGTGCCCGGCATGGTGCTCGAAGTGCCTGCAGTCACCTACCACCGCGTCGGGGTCAACGAGACTTGGCAGACCCTGGGAGCGCTCTTGCTGGGTGATGAGCGCCGCTCGTTCTTCTTGGCCGAATCCAACGGACTGAAGCCGTGGATTCAACCAGAACTCGGCCAAATTCTGACCATTCCGTACAATCTGAGCTGGGTCGCGACAGGTGAAGAGAGCCTGGCCACCCTCGCCTACCGCTTCCTGGGCAGCACCAAGCAGGCCTGGGCGTTGACGCAGTACAACGATCTCGAGAAACGCGACATCGTGCGCGGCGAGGTCTTGTTGCTTCCGCTCACCGATCTGCCTTTGACGCAAGAAGGTAGGCAGGCCGCAGCGCGCGCGGCGGTGCGCCTCGACGAACAGACACGCGGCGACCAGCTGGCGCAACAATTGGCGTCGAAGTCCGGCATCTCGGCCTTGGCCGCCGACGTGCGCGCCGGGCGCTACGTAGTTGCGGTCGGTCATGGCGCCGAACTCTTATCCATCGGCAACTTGGGTCCCGCATTGCTGGCTCACGTCCAGCGCCTTCTGCTGGAGAGCTACGTCGCGCTCGATGCGGTCGGTCCCGCCCGCGGCGCGTGCGAAGCGTTTCGGAAAATCGAACCCGACTACGACTTCGATTCGCTGCTCACCAGTCCCAAAATACTGGCAATTTGCGGGCAGAAGGTGCCTGCAGCCCCTGCCTCCAGCTCCAGTCCATGACCTCACATTCTCCACAGCCCCCAGCCCCCACGCCCACGCCGATTCGACCTGCATCGACAGGAGAGCAAGAGCGCGTGCGCATGACGCCGTGGCTCTGGGTCTTGGGCGCGCTGGCAATCGGGATCGGCATCGCCTGCGGCTTCGTGATGAGCGTTGCGAGCCTGCACAAGTGACTTCCGAACTGCGGCGCCGCATCGGGGACCTGGCCCCAGCGCGAGCCAACTTGCGCGTCCGCCTGCTTGCAGCGGGATTCGCTGGGGGCCAGCATCGCGCCGAACGGCGAGGCTCGGGCGTCGAGTTCGCCGGTCACCGCCAATACAGCCCGGGCGACGACCTGCGGCATCTCGATCGGCACGCGCTGTTGCGACACGGGCGCCACCTGATCCGCGAGTTTCACACCGAGACCGAGCGGGCTCTGTGGTTGATCGTCGACGCCAGCCCGTCGATGGACTTCGCTAGCGATGGCGCACAAGACAGCAAACGCGGCTTCTCGCTGTTGCTTGCCGCCGGATTGGCGAGCTTGGCGCGGCGGGCTGGCGATCCTGTGGGGTTGACGCTGGCTCGACCGGGGCCCCGCACGTCGTTCGGGCCGCGCCTAGGTGCCGACCACTACCAGCGCCTGCTTGCAGCGCTGGAGCAGACGGATGAGGAGCCGCTGGATCGGAAGGGTACCGTGGACTTCGTGGCGGCACTCGATCACGCCGCCAGGCGCAGTCCCCGCGGCAGCACGATCATCGTGCTTTCCGACTTGCTCGATTCGAGCCCCGCGCTTGGCCGCGAACTGCAGGGCCTCTGCGGCCGCCGACGCACTGTGGTCGCGGTACAGGTCCTGGACGCGGCCGAAGCGGACTTCCCCTTTCGTGGTTCAGTTCGCTTCCAGGACGCCGAGACGAACTTGACGATCGACACGGAGGCCGAGCGCGTGCGCGAGGGCTATTTGCAGGCGCTGGAGGGGCATTCGGTCGCGCTTGCGGCTTCGGTGAACGAACAGGGCGGTCGGTTCGTACGCGTCCTGACCAGCGAGCGCCCGAGCGACGCCATGACGCGGATTCGGCAGGCGGTCGCCGGCGACCCGGGAGCCCGAGGCATCACCGGGAGTCCCTCGCCTTGACCTTCTTGGTTCCGCTGGCGCTCGCTCTCGCCGCGCTCGGCATCGTACCCATCCTCGCACATGCTCTTTGGCGCGGACCCGCGCGACGCCTCGTCTTTCCTGCGGCGCGCTTCGTGCCGCAGCTATCGGCCACCTCCAAGAAGCAGAACCGAGTCGAAGATCGCTTTCTGCTCAGCCTGCGCGTGCTGCTCCTGCTCACCCTGGCCTTGCTCGGCGCCAGTCCTTTCGTGAGCTGCTCGCGCTTGTCCCTGCATCGACCG
This sequence comes from Polyangiales bacterium, assembly GCA_038324055.1. Classification (GTDB taxonomy): domain Bacteria; phylum Myxococcota_A; class Polyangia; order Polyangiales; family Polyangiaceae; genus NIC37A-2. The sequence continues at coordinate 16,228 of JBBQHO010000033.1, forward strand.
GGGGGAGGGTCATTGGCGATCGCGCTGGTGCTCGACGATTCAGGCAGCATGGGCGTCGTGGACAAAGCCGAAAGCTCGTCGCGCCTCGAGCGAGCTCGCGCCGCCGCACTCGAACTGGTGCAGGGCGCCAGAGCGGGCGACGCGTTTTCGATCGTTCTCGCCGGTAAACCGGCGCGTCTGCTTTCGCCTGCCACGTCTGATTTGGAGCTCGTGCGCGAGTTGCTCGACGGCATCCTACCGAGCGATCGCTCGACCGATCTGGGTGTGGCGCTCGAACTCGCTCAATCGAGTTTGAGTGAGCTCGCCCAGCCGTCGCACCAAGTTCTCGTGCTCTCCGATTTCGCGACAGCTACGCCCCTGGTCGCCAGTCAATGGACCCAAGCGAGCGCACCCCTGCCCCAGCTCGGCCAGCCGTTCGAGAACTGCGTGCTGTCATCGGGTCAAGTGCGCGGCAAGAGTGCCAGTGTGGAGCTCGCCTGCACGCGAGGAAGCCCGCCACGGGGCCGCACGGTTTCGGTACACGCCATCAGCCGCGAAGCCGACGGTTCGCGCGCACCCCAACTGGGCCCGGCACTGGGCGAAGTGCCAGCCGTCGAAGGTCCTCTGCGCGTGAGCCTGTCAACGACCGCTTCCGAGCTGCCGGCGCATCTGGTGGCGCGCATCTCGCCCTCTGCCGACCTCGATCAATTGCCAAGCGACGATCAGACCGAGCTCTTGCGCGAAGAAGACGCGCCCGTCATCGGGGTGCGCGCCGATCCAGAGAGCGCCGGCACCGAGACGGGCAGCGCCACTGTTTTCGAGCTCGCACTCAAAGCTCTGGATCCCACCCTCGACGTCCAACCGCTGGCCGTATTGCCCGACAACCTTGCCGGATTGGGGCGCCTCTCGGCCCTGGTGATCGACGACCCACCTGGCTTCACGCCCGAGGCGCAGGATGCACTGTCAAAGTGGATCGAAGATGGCGGTGTCGCTCTGCTGCTGCTTGGGCCTCGCGCACAGCGAGCGCCTCTCGGCGCCGGCTTCTGGCCCTTCGCCAAGCGCACTCCGCATGTAGAAGCGACGAGCAGTCCTGGAGTCCAACCCCTGGCTGGCGCGAGCATGGGCGCAGCCTGGGACACCTGGACCGAGCTCGGCTCGAAGCAGCGCGCCACTTGGGAGATCGAAGGGGCCAGCCGCACATTGCTGTCTTGGACGGACCGCACCCCGCTCCTCGTCGAGCAAGTGCGTGGACGCGGCTTGTTCTGGGTGACGGGTCTTCCGGGCTCGACCGAGCAAAGTGATCTCGCGTTGCGCCCGGCCTTCTTGGCCCTGCTGGAGCGACTGGTGAACGAGAGCAGCTTGCGCCGCGGTTCACGCGCGGGCGCGGTCGGCCAGACTTGGTCGCTGCCGGCGTCGACCAGCGTCAGCGGACCCAACGGAGCGCTGACGGTGCGTGCGCAACCAGATGGTGCGGTGATCGCGGAGCCGGCGGTCGAAGGGCGCTACGTGCTCGGCCTGCCGAGCTCCGCTGGACCACGGGGCGAGACCGTGCGCTACGCCACCCGCGACCCGGCCGAAAGCCTGGTCCAACCGACAGCACCGCCTGCCCAGGCTTCGACAAGCGGCAGCGCCACAGAGGCAGCGCCCCTGCCGATTTCCCGCGAGGTGGCGTTTCTGGCTCTGCTGCTGGGACTGATCGAGCTGGGATTTCGGGCATTTCGCCGGACGCGGCCCGGCGCCCCGCCCTGGGGCTCGCCCGACCGCGCCCCCTCCTCTATATCAGCGCCGTGAAGCGTTCTGCCCTTCTCCTGGCCGCAGCCGTCGGCCTCGTGGTCACCCCGCTGGGGCTCTGCCTCGCGCCGGTGCCGCACGCCCAAGCAAACATAGTCGAGCGCGTCGTCGCCATCGTCGGCGAACAAGCGATCCTGCTCTCCGATCTGCGCGAGCGGGCGCGTCCATTTTTGATCCGTGTCTACGAGGGCGTACCCGCTGGTCCGCAACAGGCGGCGGCTCTCGCACAAGTTTACGAAGTCGTCCTTGGACGCATGGTCGAAGAAGAACTCGAAGACGTCGCCGCATCGAAGGCTGGCATCGTCGTGACTGCTCAAGAGATCGACGAAGCGCTGCGACGCGTCGCCACCCAGAACAATCTTTCCGTCCAAGCCGTGTTGTCGGAGGCCAAGCGAAGCGGGATGGCCATCCAGCAGTACCGCGACGAACTGCGTCGCCAGGTGCTCCAGGCCAAGCTCGTCAACGTGCGCTTGCAAGGTCGCATTCGCGTCACCGAGAGCGACATCAAGGCCGCCTACCGCCGCATCGAACTCGAAGAGCGCATGCGCGCGCCGCAGCGCACGTTGCGGCTGGTGCTGGCTGCGGGCCGCACCGAAGCCGAACAACAGAAGCAGCAGGCGCGGGCCGATAGCTTGTCGGATCGCGCGCGCGCGGGCGCCGACCTGCAAACCTTGATCGACGAGCAACCGCCGTTTCCGGGCTCGGGCCTTTACCCCGAGCGTCCGCCGGCTCAAGAACCCAGCGCAGTCCAGCGCGCGTCGTTGGCTCTTTCCGTAGGCGAAGTCTCGAGACCGGTGCGGGTCAACGACACGCTGGTCGTGTTTCAGGTGACCGAGCGGCCGCCGACACAGTTGCCTCCCTTCGCCGAAGCGCGCGACGCGCTGAATCAACGCGTCTACATGGAAAAGATGGCCAAAGCGCGCGAGCAGTGGCTGGCAGGGCTCAAGCGCCGCACGCACATCGAAATTCGCATGTGACAGTTTGACAGAGGGAGCCTGGCCCCGGCTCCGTCCCCTGCCAAACTGTCCGACATGCGCCGCAGTATCCTCGCTCCCAGCAGCTGGTTGTGCGTCTTTCCACGCGTTGCCCGCTGGCACGCCCTGTGCTCAAAGATCGAAACTATGCGCTTTCTGCCGCCGCTGCTCGCGCTCCTGCTGGCCTTGTCGAGCCTGCTTGCCACAGCTCCCGCCCAAGCCCAATCGACGACGCCGCCGACGAGCAACGCCAGCGTCGTGCTGCCGGTCAGCGGCTTCATCATTCGGCGCGGCAAGGAGCGCACTTCTGCAGAATTCCCGTTCTGGCTCAACCGCGACGACTGCCTGAAGGACGACCTGAGCCTTCTCTCACCCGACGATCCGAAAGCCACCGAAGACAACAGCCGCACGGTCATCGAGGTCACGCCCAACCTCAAAGGTTTCAACAGCACCATGAACCTGGAAGTGTGGGTTGGCACTTCGGCCAACTGCACCGAGTCGATCGAGCGCCGCGGCGGAACCACCGGGCGCTGCTGGAACGTCTACAGCAAGGCGCCCACGCAATCGGGTGTGAAGCTTTCCATTCGGCCGCGCCAGATCATCGCCCAGAAGGTCGAAGATGACTCCTGGGACTCCCCGGCAACCTGCGATCTCGGCACTGATCGCGTGGCCATCACCATGTATTTGATGCTGCTCAAGGGCGGCAACAATGGCGATGTGCTGGGGACCTCGGCCACCTGGGACAAGACGCTCATCGACATCGCAGCCCCCCAGGCGCCCAGCGACGTCAAAGTCAGCCCGGGTGACGGGCGACTCTTTCCGGATTGGTTCGTCGCCAGCGCCAACGATCTGGAAGACACATTCGGCTTTCGCTTTTATTGCGAGGAACTGGGCGCAGGCAATGCAGTGGGCCAGGGCGGAGCTGGTAACTTCGTGGGCCAAGGCGGCGGCGCCGGCGCGCCTACTGCGGCCACTGGCTGCAGTTCTGCTCCGGGCGTGCTGTTTCAAGACATGCGCACCGATGCAATCAAGTTGCGCCGCTGTGGCTTTGCAACCGGTCGTGCGGCCCGTAGCGGTCAAGCAGCCTATTTCGTCAACGAGAACGGCTCGCAAGGAGAACCTCTCAAGAACGACGCTGACTACGCGATCGGCGTAACAACGAGCGATTTGGTCTTCAACGAGAGCAAATTGTCCAGCGTAGTCTGCGCGTCCCCCAAACAAGTGACGACCTTCTTCGAGGCCTACCGCGAGGCCGGCGGCAAGGGCGGCGGATTTTGCGGCTACGCGCCAGTCCCGGGCTCGTGGCACCTGCTCGGTCTCGGTCTCGGCGCTTTCGGTCTCCTTGGCCTGCGCCGTTGGAGACGCGCTCAGTGAATCGAATGTTCGGGCGCGCGCGTCTTGGCCGTCTTCCTTTCCTCTCGCTCGCGGCTGGTTGCGCACTTCTGTGTGGCTCACGCGTGGCGCTCGCTCACGAAGACGACGGTCCGCCTCAGCCGCGTCGCAGCCGCGCGCCCACCCGTGATCCGGCCGAATACCGCACTGATCAAAACGGCGCCTTCGAGTTCCGCATGGGCCCCTACCGCCCGCGCATCGACGAAGAGTTCGGCGGCGGCGCGACCCCTTTCAACGACATCTTCGGCGACGGCCAGGGTGTGCTCGTTGGCTTCGAGGTCGACTGGCAGGTGCTGCACATCCCCCATTTCGGATCGCTGGGCCCAGGTGTCGGTTGGCAGTTCACTACCTTCACCGGCAATGCGCCGTTCGCCGACGGCAGCGGCTCTTCGCAACAACCGACCAGCATCTGGGTGATGCCCACCTATGCGGTGGCCGTGCTGCGCGTCGACGCACTCGCCCGAGACTTCGACATCCCGCTCGTCCCCTACGCCAAGGTGGGCGTGGCCTATACCTTGTATGAAGCCCGTGACGCGGGCGCGACCAGCGTGGCGGCCGATGAGGTGCGCGGCACTGGCGCCGAGCTGGGCTACCAGATCCAGGGCGGCGCCATGCTGCACCTCAACTTCTTTGCGCCCCAGGCCGGTATCGACATGGACGCGGCGACCGGCGTGAACAACGCGTATTTGTTTTGGGAGTGGATGTACAGCGACGTGAGCAGCTTTGGCCGCGGCATGCAGCTAGGCGCCAGTACCTGGATGGCCGGCGTCGCCATCGAATTCTGAGCGCGCAGCGCTTTGTTTTTCGAGCGTGCCCCCTGGGCGCGCGGCTCGAGCCTTCTCGGCCCCTGCTGGCACAAAAGACAAAAACGCACCCCCGGGCTGCAAGCGGGAGTGCGTCTTTCCGTGAACCGATCCCTCTAGTTCACCGACTTTTGCCTTTTCGAATCTGCGAAAGGCCGCCGAGCTCAGTTGGCTCGGGGACGGATTTGGCCGCCCTTGGCCTGCGCCGATTTGTCGTTCTTGCCGTCTTCGACGACTGCACCCGGCGTGGGCGTTGCAGAGCCCACCGCGTTCACGGCCGGTGCCCCTTCGGCCACTCCGATGCCGTTGTGCGTCAACACCAGGGCGGCCAACTTCTCCATCATCTCGGGATGCTCTTCGAGATACTGACGAGCGTTGTCACGCCCCTGACCGATGCGATCGGCCCCGTACGAGTACCAAGCGCCACTCTTCTGGATCAGGCCAGCGTCGGCCGCCATGTCGACGATCTCTCCGGAGCGGCTGACACCCTTGCCGTAGAGAATGTCGAACTCGACCTCGCGGAACGGAGCGGCCATCTTGTTCTTGACGACCTTCACCTTGGTGCGGTTGCCGATCACCACGGTATCGGTCTTGCCAGCTTCCTTGATGGCGCCGATGCGGCGCACGTCAAGGCGCACGGAAGCGTAGAATTTGAGTGCATTTCCACCGGTCGTCGTCTCGGGACTGCCGAACATGACGCCGATCTTCATGCGGATCTGGTTGGTGAAGAACATCATCGTGTTCGACTTGGAGACCGAGGCCGTCAGCTTGCGCAAGGCTTGGCTCATCAGACGAGCTTGCAAACCAACGTGGCTGTCGCCCATATCGCCTTCGATTTCGGCCTTGGGCACGAGGGCGGCCACCGAGTCCACCACGATCATGTCGACCGCGCCGCTGCGCACCAGCATGTCGGCGATCTCGAGAGCCTGCTCGCCGTAGTCAGGCTGGCTGATCAACAGCTCGTCCGTCTTCACGCCGAGCTTGCGCGCGTAGGTGACGTCCAGAGCGTGCTCGGCATCGATGAAGGCAGCGACGCCGCCCTTCTTCTGCACCTCGGCGATGGCATGCAGGGTGAGAGTCGTCTTGCCCGACGACTCGGGACCGTAGATCTCGACGATGCGGCCCTTGGGGTAACCACCAATGCCGAGAGCCACGTCGAGGCCAAGCGAGCCAGTCGGGCTCACTTCGATGCCACGTCCTACCTTCTCACCATCCTTGAGGCGCATGATCGCGCCTTCCCCAAATTCCTTTTGCACGGTGGCAATTGCGAGTTCGAGGGCCTTGGTCTTGCTCTTGTCGTCCATCGTGGTCTCTCTTTCCTTAGCTCGGGACCCCTCGAAACTAGCTCTTTTGCCGGTTGGGGGGCGCCGCGGATCCCGCCCAGGGATCGCGTCGTGGTTCGTTAGTTACTGCGCTCGTGTTCAGGTGTCAAACTTTGAACCACTGAACAGATGAGTTTTTGGTCGCCCTGGTGCTCCCAGCCCGGCTTGCTGCAAACCGCGCCGAAGCCACCGGGGAGTGGCCGTCCGCTCTGGACTACCCCTAACCCGGCGCGGCGCAGCTCGCTAGCGACCATGGACTTTGTTTGTCCTACCTAACTAATCAATCACACTTGCCGGAGCCGCGTGGGGCGCCGGCATCGAGCCACTCGACCAGCTTGGCTTCCTCGTCGGGCGTCAGGTCCTCGACGGGCGGCTCGATGTTGCCATTGTCGCGATAAGGCATGAAGTCTTTCGTGATCATGAAAGACATGCGAGCCGAACGCGTTTGTCCCGAACCTTCGGGGTACTCTTCGGCCATCACAGCGAACCCCTCGAGCGAAAACGGAGCACCATGGACAAGTGGATCGGTGTGGCAACGCCGACACTTCACGTCGAGGATCTCGGTCACGTCGCAGTAACCGAGCTCCTTCGGAATGCCAGCGTCGGGCTCGTTCGTGTCGCCTTCACCGGTCTGCCCGCTACAGCTCGATGCACCGACGGCCAACAAGACGGCGGCAAAGAGCTGCCAACCGGGCTTCGTCCACTTCGCCTCTGCCGCAGCACCCCGACTCATCCAGCCAAGGTACTCCGCCCCGATCCTGGGCAACAGGTAGGCGACCCGCGGCCTATTGGATCGGGGCGAACGAGAGCCCCGATCCGTGAGATCAGCCCAGCGGTCGACCGTTGGGGCCCAACAGTCCCGAGCTGGGACGCGCCCCGCCACCGAGAGCCTGCTGGGACTGCTGTTGCTGCTGTAGGAACTGTCCGACCGCGCGCGAACGCTCGATGGCGAACTGCTTCACCTCGCGGTTGTTCGAGGCGCCCAGGTTGTTCAGCAGCCGGGTGACGCCCTGGAGGTCCTTCCTGTGGAACAGGGCTTCGAAGTAGTTGTTGGCCAAGCGCACGTCGCTCGTCATCTTGGACTCGTGCGGCGCAAGGATCTGCACGATCTCGTCGAGACGACCGGCTTGACCCAAGAGCGCCGTGTAAGAGACGAGCGCCAACGCGTCGTTCTCGTTTCTCTCGACCGCCTTCTTGGCCCACTCCATGGCCTTGTCGCGGGTTTCTTCTTGGGCCGCGTAGATGCCCTGAATGGCCACGAACGGCGCCGCGCTCTTCTTGTTGGTTTCTGCGTCGGCCAGCTCGGTCACGGCCAGGATGGCTGCTTCCTCGCCCGACGCGTCACGAACGTGCACGAACAAGACGGCCCAAGCATCGATGCTGCTCGAGTCGACCTGAATGGCGTGCTCGATGGCGGCCCGCTCCTCTTCGGCCTTGCCTTGGCCCTTGTAGACCTTGGCCAAGTGGAGAGACGCGAACGCATTGTGGGGCAGCAAATTGCGCGCGCCTTTCAGCGTGCCCTCGGCTTCTGCGAACTTGCGCTGCTGCAGCTGCGCGACGCCGAGACCCATCCAATCCTCACCACCCCCGCCTGAGGCCACGATCTTGGCCAGTACCTTCTCGGCCTCTTCGAAGCGCGAGTATTTCATCAGCTCGCCTGCAAACATGCGGCCACGACCGAGGTCGTTTTTGTCTTCCTGCCAGTGGCTCCGCAGACCTTCGAGCAAGTCCTCGAGACCGATGGTCATGGGCCGACCTTGGCCGTCGGTCACCTGCACGGCAGGACCATTGAAGCCGAGCAGCTCCCACATCTGTTCCTGCGTGACGGCGAACGGCCCACCCTCGAGGCGCTTCTCCAGATCCTCGGTCGGCTTGGTCACCGGCAGCACGATCAGAGCGTTGTTCGGGATGCCACCCGGAAAGGAGCTGAGGGGAGCGACGATGGCGGCACCGCCCTTGAGCTGGAGGTTCTGGGGACCTGGTTGTCCGGGCTGAGTCATCTGTTCACCTTTTCATGGGGCGGCGCGGGTTCGTTCCCGGCGCGAGGGGGCGGGAAGCTAGCAATCGAGTGGTGGAGCGGCAACTTCCTGTGCTGTCGGTCTGGCCACCCCCGGACGTCCAGCTATATCTCCGAGACATGCTGTACGGCCCCGGCCTGTTCGCCCTCGCACTTTTGATGATTGTCCATGAGTGCGGGCATTTCTTCGTCGCGCGCGCTTTCGGCATGCGCGTGGATCGCTTCAGCATTGGCATCGGGCCGACCATCTGGCGTCACAAGCCCAAGAACAGCGATACCACCTACCAAATCGCACTGATTCCGTTCCTGGCCTACGTCTACATCGCGGGCATGAATCCGTTCGAGGAGAGCGACCCGAACGACAAGACGAGCTACGCGAACGCGTCGTTGCTGGGTCGGATCTCGGCCATCATCGCCGGGCCCCTCGCCAACTACTTTTTTGCGTCAATCTTGTTCTTCGCGTCCTTGATGATCGGCGGCAAGCCGGTCGAGACGACGCGCATCGACGTGATGCCAGAGGGGGCTGCTGCCGTCGCCGGTTTCCAGAACGGCGACAAGGTCCTCACCATTGGTGGTCAGTCGATCACGACGTGGGAGCAGATGCGCACCACAATCCTCAAGCAACCGGGCAAGGCCCTCGAGGTGAAGCTCGAGCGCGCCGGCAAGCCGTTCACGCTCACCGTGACGCCGCGTCCCTTGGCGAAAGACGGCGGCGGCCTGATTGGCGTGCGACCCGAACCCGCTGCCATGCCGATCGGCGAAGCAGCACGCGTCTCGGTGACGCAGCCAGCGGCCATCGTCGCGCTGACCGTGCGCAGCCTCTATCGAATGATCACGGGTCAAGAAGAGGGTCAACTGACGGGTCCAATCGGGATCATGCGCGAAACCGGCAAGGCAGCCGAACTCGGCCTGCCTATCTATCTGTCGATCATCGGATTTCTGTCGACTTCGGTGGGCTTCTTCAACCTCTTGCCGTTGCCGGCCCTCGACGGCGGCCGCCTGGTCTTCCTTTGCTACGAGGCCGTGACGCGCCGCCGCCCAAACCAGAAGGTGGAGGCGCAGATCCACGCATTTGGCATGTTGATCCTGCTTGCCGCCATCGCGCTGGTCAGCTTCCGCGAATGGGGTAGCGACAAGACGCCCAGCGAAGAAGCCGCCGAGAAACAGAAGGCGGCCGACGCCGAGAAGCAGAAGACCGCCGCTCCATCCGCTAGCGCTCCGGCAGCCCCCTGACTCAGCGCACCCGCGGCGGATCGAGGCCGACGTCGCGCCGAAACTCGCGGCACTGCCAGGAGCCACGCTCGAATTCGCGGCAGGTCGTACCGCGATCCTCGTAGATCTGGCAGGCATGAGCGCACTCGCTCGTGCCCAGGTGCACGCAGGCGCCCGCGGCAGTAAACGCGAAGGCCATCTCCCCAAAATGTCCGGGCACGATGCCTTCGAGCAGGTCCGAGCGCCCTTGGCTTCGCCAACGCAGCAGATCTTCGGTCGGCACCAAGATCCGCCCGTCGCTGGCCTGCCTGCAACAAGCGCCGCAGGTCAAACAGTCTAGCTCGTCGGCGGGCAGCAGCTCGGGGTGGGACAATTGGCTACTTTTCTCCATGGGCACACCCGGCCCGCCCAGTCTTTCACATTCGCGCCGCATTTGCTGCCGCCGACCCGGGCTTATCTGCACTAGCCCAGTTGCCGTTGACCCGATCCGTGAACTCGATCATCGGCCTCATCGTCGTCGTGGTGGCCGTCCTCGGCGGCTTCGCCTTGGAAGGCGGCCACATGG
>JBBQHO010000034.1:0-25982 GCA_038324055.1 Polyangiales bacterium
GTCGCCTTTTCGACTGGACGACGCCGAGAAGCTCCGTGTCGTCGCCTGCCCCTTGACCTTCGAGGGCATCGCTGACGCAGCATTCAATCCGATTCGCCAGCACGCGCGCGGCAATGCAGCCGTTACGATTCGCCTGTTGGAAGTGATCGCGGATATCGGCCGACTGGCGCGCCGCGAGGACGACCTTGCCGTCTTGCGAGGCCACGCCAGCATGATCGTGCGGGGCGCCCGCGAGGCCCTGCCTGAGCCCAACGACTTGAAAACGGCGGAACTGCGCTTTGACCAAGCGTGGTCGCGTCTCGCGCCGCGTGTGGCTGGCTGACGGGCTGTGCGTAGACGGCGGTGATGAGCTCGCGAGTGCCCTCGCCAGCCAAGCACGACTTGCTAGAACGCCCCGCATGACCCGCACTGCCCGCCTACCTTGCTCTCTACTGCTCGCCGGTCTGCTGCTGGGCTGCGCGCCGTCGCTGCAGGCCGAGAGCCCCGCGAACACGGAGCTCACGCAGACTCAGGCCCCGGCTCCACCTGCGCTCGATCCGACCATCAACGCGGCAGTCAACGCGTCCGATCGGAGCGCGCAGGATCGCGCGCTGGACGCTGGCCGTCACCCGGTCGAGCTCCTTTCGTTCTTCAGCGTGCACGCGGGCCAGCGCGTCGCCGAGCTCGGGGCGGGCGGTGGCTACACCACCGAACTCTTGGCCCGAGTCGTGGGGCCGTCGGGCGTGGTTTACGGCCAGAACAATGCCTTCGTTTTGGAGCGCTTCGCGCAAGGGCCCTGGACGGAGCGGCTGGCCAAGCCCGTCATGCAGAATGTCAGGCGCATCGATAGCGAGTTCGACGCGCCGCTGCCCGGCGTCGACAACCTGGACTTGGTCATCAACGTTCTCTTTTACCACGATAGCGTCTGGCTCAAGACCGATCGCGCGGCCATGAACCGGGCGGTGTTCGCCGCGCTTGCGCCCGGCGGCGTCTACGGCATTGTGGATCACAGCGCCCAGGCAGGCGCTGGCGTGACGCAGGCCGAGACGTTGCACCGTATTGAACAGAGCGTCGTGCAGACCGAGATCGAGGCGGCCGGCTTCGTGCTGATGAAGAGCGGTGACTTCTTGTCCGTCGAAGGCGACACGCGGGACTGGAACGCCAGCCCGCGCGCTGCCGCCGAAAAGCGCGGCCAGAGCGATCGTTTCGTGCTGGCCTTCGTCAAACCGAACAAGGGCGTGCGCTGAGCCGCGCTCAGAACGTTCCCACCGCGCCCAGGCCCAGACCACCCCCGAGGGGTGTGATGCCGTACTGCACGGTGACTTCGCCTTTGGCAGCATCGCGGCTCTTGAGTTCGGCGTTGTAGTCGCGGCGCTCGCCGATTCGACTGCCGAGCCACAGGCCACCGCCGAGTGCCATACCGCCGCCTGCGACCATCAAGACTGCACCGGTCACGGTGAGGCCGCTGCCCACGTTGGGGCAACCGCCGCTCGAACTAACCGAACAGATGCTGTTTGACGCGATGCCCGCGAGCAGAAAGGGGACGCCGACCAAGAACACCGCGCCGCCCACGCTGAGCAGAGCGATCGGCCCCCCGATGCCAGGGCGCTCGGCTTTCAGCTCAGCCGTCGATTTGTTCTGCAACCCCGTCGGCTCCGCCGCTGCCGCGCGGAGAGGGCTGATCAGAATGCAGAGGGCCAAAACGGGTGCAACGACCCGTGCGAGTGCGGAAGACGAAGCTGACATGAGAGCGGCACGCTAGCCGTTCATGGCTGGGCTGTCACCCGCTTGGCGTGGTCCACCCCAGGGGGGCTTCTTTCCATGACCGGGTGAGCCCTACCCGACCACTTTTTTTAGCTTTTCCAGCATGTCGGCGAAGAACGATAGATCGATCTCTTCGGGCTGGCAGGGGTCGAACGGCAGCTTTTGCGGATCGACCACATCGAGCATCAGCCGTTCGTCCTCCGTGGGAGAGGGATGGATGCGCAAACGTCCCCCCGCCTGCGCGACGGAGTCGAGCGCGGCCACCTTGGAATCTTCACGGCTCACGGTGCGTCCGGTGTGCTCCGAGAGCAAATCGAGCCGAATGGCGCAGATGGCCTGCGCCAGTTCTTCACCGCCATCGCGTGGTGATTCGAAGGAGGCGTTGAGTTCCGTGTCCAGTCCACAGCTGCGGTTGGTCAGGTTGGCGGACCCCACGCTGAGCAAGCGGTCGTCGACGATCAGCAGCTTCGAATGGATATAGGTGGCGCGCGACGCCTCGGCTCCCGGTTCCGTAGTCGGCAGTGTGTAGTAAATACCCAGGTGGTGGTGGGTGCCTTCTGCAGCGGCCTTGAGCTCACCTATGATTTTGGCCTGAGCCAGTCCCACGGCGGCCTGTTCCTTGGCCGACTCGGCTTCCTTGTTGGTCACGATGACGATGTCTAGGGCGGAACCCTCGGCCCGCAAGCGCGCGCCCAGGGCCTCGGCGACGAGGTGGGAACTGAAGTATTGCGTCTCGATGTAGATGCTCTGCTGTGCGGCGGCGATGGCGTCCTGGTGAAGGGTCAAGATCTCGTGGCAGTCGTGCTCGCTCGTCGGCATACCGGCGGGGTCGGTGCGACTGAGCGTCACCTGCGTGGCCGGCAAACGCAGCGCACGCTCTGTTATCCACGGCTTTGCCTCGTACTTTGGGGGTTCCGGCAAGTCGAGCGCGTCGCCACCCGAGCCGTACCAACGCGCCTTGAAAAGCTCAGTGAGACAGCGCGCGCTACCGCGGCCGACGAGGTAAGCCTGGACGTCGTGATACGGCTTGTGCGGCTTGCCGCGGCTCGTGCGCAGCGGCTCCTGATCGCGGTGTGCTCGGGTATCCCAGCGGTCCTGGCACAGATCCATGCCCCCGACGTAGGAAAGAGACTCGTCGATGACGACGAACTTTTGGTGGTGGCAACCGCGAGGCGCGTGATTTTGATCGAAACGAAACTGCACGCGCTCGTGTGTGGTCCAATGCAAGGCTGCCTTCTGCATCCACTCGCGCTCCAGCGAGAAGACGACGTGGTAGTCCCACGACAGCACGCGGATCTGCAGCGCTGGCTTCTGCTCGCACAGTGCGCTGAGGAAATTCTTCAAACGCAGTGGCATCGAAATGCCTTCGGCCTGCGTCCCGCGCAGCAGCGGCACGTCGCTGTCGAACTGCCAACCGCAGAGCAGAATCGAGCGCTCCGCGCGCAATGCTGCGTGGTAAAAATGCTCATAGTAGTCGTCGGCGTCCACCAAGAGCCCCGCGGAGTCGACTGCACATGAGGTCCACGCATTGCGCTGGAGAGAGAGAATCACACGGGTCTCCGTAAGTGCCGGCGACCGTCCCGTCAATCGTTGCTAGGGTACTGAGTCGATGGATACATTGCGCTTGGCGACCTACAACGTGCACCGCTGCCGGGGCGTGGGTGGCCGGCGCGACGTGACAGCGCAGGTACGTGACATCTGCATGAAACTGGACGCCGATCTGCTGGCGCTGCAGGAGCTCGACGCACCCGAGAGCGACGACGACCTGGAGGCTGAACACAACGCCCGCGACCTGGCGGTGGCTCTGGGCATGCAGCTCCTATTTTGTCGCACGTTACGGCGTGGCGTCGGTACTTATGGTCATGCGTTGCTCTCGCGCCACCCGCTTGCGCTGGTGAAGGCCGAGACGCTGCCGGCAGCGCGCCCTGGCCACGAGCCGCGCGGGGCCATTTGGGCTCGTGCAACGTTGAAGTCGGGAACGCCGGTGAACATCGTCAGCACGCACCTGGGGACGCATCGCAGCGATCGCTTGTTGCAGACGCGCGAGCTTTGCGGCCCCAGCTGGCTGGGGCACCCCGAGCGGCTGGGCCCCACAGTGTTGTGCGGCGATCTCAATGCCGTCGCCGGTGGCCACACTCATCGAACGCTCTCGGCCCACTTGAGAGACGCGCAGCGTCAGCTGAACGGTCAAACTCCCCAGGCCACCTTTCCAGCTGTGCTTCCGCTGCTGCGCATCGATCACGTATTCGTATCGGACCAGATCCGGGTGCGTAACGCGCAGGTGCTACGCAGCTGGCAGGCACGGAGCGCGTCCGATCACTTGCCGCTGGTCGTCGACTTGGAAGTCGGCCACGTCCAAAGAATTAGTCACTGACGCGTCCTGTTCGTCGGCTCGGCATGTGCTGACGAGCCCGAGTTCGCTTTCGTCGACTTCACGGCCGTGCCTCTGGGGCGCTGCACCGGTGATTTGTTTCACCGATGAGAGCGGTTTCACGCAGCGCTGATCATTCCGCGGTCGGCGAATCAAGTGTTCGCTTTTGTTCACGAATTGCATGGTCTTGGCTCGCGCGGCCGGTGGAACCGGTTACATGAGGAGCACTCGGACCTTCATGCACCCACCAGGTGCGTCAACGACCCCTCTACCGGTTCAAATATGGCCTCTCACCTCCGCCCCACGCTCGTCGCTCTCGCCCTCGCTTCTCTCGCCGCTGCCGTGGGCGCCTGTTCCGGCAGCCCGAATCAGGACACGTTCGAATCCGATCTGAGTTCCGGTGGCAGTCTGAACGGCGCCGGCGGTTCGCTCATCGAAGGTCCCCACTCGGGAGGTGTTTCGTCGAGTTCAGGAGGTTCCGGTACGTCGACGGGTAGCGGTGGAGGCACGCAAGTGATCTGCACGCCAGCGGCCTGCACAGACACGCCGCGCGTGAGCGAGAGCTGCGCCGACGCGAAGGCTTGGGGCTTTTGCGGACAAGATTGGTTCAAGGAGTGCAAGCAGACTTGCGGCACCTGCGACGGTAGCGAAGGCGAAGTTTGCGTCGAGGTACCGATCGGTGGCTCCGACGGGAGCAATCCGGGCGGCGGCGGTGACGACGTCGCGGTGACACCCCTACCGAGTGGTTCGCCGCAGGGTTGGGCGTCGCGCTATTGGGACTGCTGCAAGCAACACTGCAGCTGGCCTGAGAACGCGCCGCATGGCGCCGCCATCAGCTGCAACCGGCAAGATCAGAACATCAGCGATGGCTCCACCCAGAGTTCTTGCGGCGGCGGCAGCGCGCACACCTGCTGGAGTATGGCGCCGTGGGCGGTGGCCGATAATTTGGCGTATGGCTACGCGGCCGTGCCGCCCGGGGGGGCGTGCGGCAAATGCTACCAGCTGCAGTTCAACGGCAAAGGTCACCACGAGGCCAACGACCCGGGCTCCAAGAGTCTGGCTGGCAAGACGATGATCGTGCAGGCGACCAACATCGGTCACGACGTCAACGGCGGACAGTTCGATCTGCTCATTCCCGGGGGCGGCGTCGGCGCGTTCAACGCCTGCTCCAGCCAGTGGGGCGTCAGTGATCTCGGCGCGCAATACGGCGGCTTCTTGACGGGTTGCAACGGCAGCGTCAGTTGCCTGCGAAACAAGTGCAACAGCGTCTTTGCCGGCAAGTCCGATCTGCTGGAAGGTTGCTTGTTCCACGCCGATTGGATGGGCGGCGCCAACAACCCGCAGTTCAACTACGCCGAAGTGGCATGCCCTGCCGCGCTCGAGCAAACGTCGGGCATGAGCGACTGAGTGGAAGGTTCCTCTCCCGCGCGAACTGACACGGGACCGTGAGATTTTCGAACCGGATCCTGAGACTTGGTCGACCAAGTCCTCGATGAAGCAGTTTGTTCTGGGATCTTGGCTCGCGGCACTCGTGCTGGTGGCGTGTTCGGGTACGGGTGGGCCAGATGGTGATGGCACGGGGCCCGACGGTGGCTTGTCGACGGGTGCATCCACGTCGTCGGGCAGCAGCAGCTCTTCTGGGGGGAGTGGATCCGACGGCGACGTGGGAGCTGGCGGCAAGGGAGCGGGCGGGGACGGATCCAGCTGCGATCTGGGCAGTTCGACGACGGAGTGGGCCACGAGCTGTCCGACCCAGGGTGCGAGCTGTACGGCAGGTACCTGGACCGCGGGCGGTCCCGATCCCGATCACGCAGGCTTCAACCTTTGCGCTCAGTCTGAGCATTTTTCCGTCTATTCGGATGAAACCTGCACCGGTTCCGCCACGACGGCCACGGCGCACTTGGAGACCGTTTGGGATCTGTTCTTTGGCAGCCCCATGTACATGAAGGAGCCGCTCTGCAACTCGGCCACTAAGTACAAGGCCAGCGTTCACGTGCACTCGGATTGGGGTCTGACCGGCGGCGCGTGGTCGTCGAGCCGCATGGGCATGTGGATCGGCACCGGAGCGCTCAACGACCACTGGGGTCTGGCGCACGAGTTCATGCACGGCGTCCAGAGCGTCTCGGGTGGCCAGTCCTGCAATCAGTCCAACACCTGCGGCTGGATCTACGAGAGCCACGCCAACTGGGCCGCGCAACAACAAGCCGAGTACCATACCTCCGAGCTGCATTGCAGCGAGATGTCGGCTAACATGCCGCACCTGTACGTTGGCTCCACGCGTGACCGCTACTGCAATTGGCAGTTCATGGAGTACCTCAAGGACAAGCACTGCTTTAGCGCCGTCAACGCCATCTGGAACGGCGGGGGAGCCATCGATCCATTTACCGCCATCCGCAACGGCATGAACTGGAGCGTGAGTCAGCTCAACGATTTCATGGGCGAATGGGCCATGCACAACGTCACTTGGGACTATCGAGATCCCGCACCTTCCGCGACGGCGGGACAAAACCAAGGCGCGCTGTTTCGCTCGAAATACGGCGACATTACCGACAACAACCAGACGTTCCGACGACTGCGGACCACCCAGCTCGAGTCGCTTGGTGCAGACTTTGCCGCGACCCGCCGCTTTGCCTCGCCCAGTAGTTGGGCTCCGCAGCGCTACGGCTACAACGTCGTGCGCCTCTATCCAGAAGCCGGCGCCACGACAGTCACGGTCACATTTCGCGGCGTGACGTCTGCGCCGTCGAGTCCCGATTGGCGGTGGGGTCTGGTGGCCACGGATGGCGCGTTCACCACGGCACGCTACAGCGCGCTCCAGTCGGGCTCGGACGCCAAACTGAGCTTCTGCGTGACGGAGGGCGAGCCGCTTTTCCTGGTCGTCAACGCCACTCCTTCTGCCTGGTACAACATCCTTTGGGATCAGCCGTACAACACCGTGCCGCGCTACCCGTACATGGTCGAACTCCAAGGCGCGTGGCCCGACGGTTTCCAGAACGGCACGATGGACGCCTGCCCCGACGGACTGACGCGCGCGACCAACGGCGGCGGCTGCGCCCCGGCTGGCACCACGGCGTACGTGGGGCCCTACGCAACTGTGCTCGCTGGAGCCGCGGCTTCGGGCAGCGCCCGCATCGAAGATCACGCCATCGTCGCAAAAGGCACCGTCTCGGGAGGTACGGTCACGGGGATCTCGCTCGTCGGCAGCCAGGCCAACTACGGAGGCAACAACAACGCCTTCAACATGACGGGCGGCACCGTGAACACGACATTCTACCCCCTCGGCTTCTTTGCCCCTGGACAGGGATTGTCTGCCGGCGGCTCGCTGATCGGCGATGTTGAACTCCAGGGCGCCAACGTGAACCGCAGCTCCGGCACCTGCAGCGGTTTCGTCGATGGCGCAACCTGCGTCGCTCCAGGCAGCGACTCGACGCCGGCCAGCCCGTACAGCTGGCGGAAGTGAGCGCGCGGCGCGGAAGTGAGCGCGCTGAGACGCTGCGCCTAAAAAAAGAGCGAGCGCACTCCGGCATTGCTGCCGAAGGCGCTCGCTTCGATTCGAACGATGGGTTCAGTTTGCCAGGATGGTAAACGTGTCGACGCTGCGGCCGTTGATGTCCTTGAAGTAGGCGCTGGCCTTCTTGGGGTTTCCGTCAACGTTGAACCTGATGAACAGGGCGCCGTGGGTTCCGGTGCCCGATTGCTGGACGCCGTTCTTCAGCCAAGCGTTGGACGCGTAGTAACTGGACCACCAAGTGTCGTTGTTGTGATAGCCGGAGTCGTAGGCACGCACACTGTTGCCGCCCAGGCCCGAAACGAAGACGAAGGTCTTGTTGGGGCCCAATTCCGTGGTGTCGTAGGCGCCCACCGCTCCGTGGCCGTTGGCGGCGTTGCCAAGATTGGTAAGCGTCAGAGTACGACTGTACGAGTGCTCGTGGCCGGTCGAGATGATGGCGCCGCCCGCCTGGCATTCCTTGTAGGCGTTCCAACCTGCCTCGTCGCCCTTGGTGCCAACTTGCATGTCGTTCTGGTTCTTGTGCCAAGAGCACACGGCCCAAACGTGGTTGTCGGTCGCCAATGAATCGCGCAGGAACGCTACCTGCGTTGCCGAGTCTTTGGTGCATGACTTGCCCGTGTACTCGCTGGTGCCGACGCACGACTGCACCAGGTGCAAGCCGCGGAAGTAGCAGTTGGCTTGGACGCCTGGGGTGCCGGTGCACTGCATCTCCGGCACACGGGCAATGCGGGCCGCGATCTTGGCGCCGTAGCCGCTTGCGCCATCCCAGGCCGGGGCGTCGTGGTTGCCGATGACGGCGAAGTAGGGGTAGTTGGCCCCCAGGATGCCCGTTACGCGGTTTTCGTAGGCGCTGGGGTTCGAGGCGTAATCGAAGTCGCCGTTGTGCACGACGGCCGACGCGCCTTCGTTTTTGATCAGGTTGAGGACTGCGTCTGCACTCGAGCCATTGCCCTGGTCACCGATGAAGGCGACGAGCAGGTTGGCGTTGGTCGAGATCGCCCCGCCGCCGCTGCCACCGGTACTGGGACTACCGCCGCTGCTGGAGCCGCCTGTCCCCGGGCTGCCACCCGTGCCCGAGCCACCCGGAGGCAGGTACGTGACTCTGAGAAGCGGACGATACGAAACGGTCGAATGCTCGGACGAAGCGAAGTCGATTCCATCAGTCGCCGTAGCGTTGGCCACGATCAGGCCGCCATTGGTGCTGCCGTCCAGCCAGCCCTGGACGGCTGCCACGCCGGTCGCATTCAAGGTGACGACCTTGCTCCCCGTCGAGCCCGTGATGCTCCCGGCCGAGGCGCCGCGATCGGTCGAGCCCAGTGCGCCCGCTGTAGACCAGTTGACGCTTGCCGTGGCGCGGTTCCAGGTCGCCTCAGACTCGTTCCAAGACTTTTTGACGGGGAAGAGATTGTAGGTGTTGCCGGTGGCGTTGGTGACGCGCAGCGTGACGGTCGCCGACTGGATAGTGCTGCCGGCCGGAATGCCGCTCAAATTCCACTTGAGCAAGCAAGATTTATCCACGCCCGAGCCGTCGTCTCCGTCTACTTCGCAGCTGGTCGCCGCTCCGCTGTTGGTCGTCGCAGCACCCTGCTTCAAGGTCGCGTCGATCATGCCGCTGTAGGATGCGCTTCCTTGCTGGAAGGTCGCCGTGACGGGGGTGAGCTCTTGTGCCTTGTCTTCGACAAAGTCGAGGTCGTCACCAGTTTCGGTGTCGACGGCGCAGGCTGCGGCGATGCTGGCGGCCAAGAGGCCGGCCGTTGCGAGTTTCAGGCGGATGCCTGGCTTGGTGGGTTGCTCTGATGGCGTGGGGGCTGTCATGGCGCCCCATGGTGCCGACGTCGATGGACAGCTGAGTGCGAACTTGGTGACATTCTCGCGGTGGAACACCGGCGAGTCTAACGAAGGTCTCACCGTGCTGGTTTGGGCTCAATCGCCGTCGAAAGAATGAATGGTGAGTGTCACACCCAGCGCCTGAGCGACCTCGGTCTTCAGGCCGCGTTCGAGTGCTTTGAGCGCGGCCACGGCATGTTCCAGACTGGCCCGGTCCGTTGCCACGAGCTCGGGGAGGGGACGGTCGAGTGCAGCCACTGCCGCGCGGGCCGTAGCCAGCTGGGCGTCGCTGTGCCCCGCGACTTCCGCGGAGCGCGCGCGGACGAGCGCCGCTGGATAGAGCTTCTCGAGCAGGCCGAAAGCTGCGCCAAGCAGCTCGTGCGAGCTGTGACTCGCGAATCCCTGGACGTCTCCTGGCTGGAGGCGTCCGACTGCCTGCATGGCGAGTACGATACCCAGGCGATTCTCCACCAGTGACTCCAGATCTTCGACCAATCGATTGAGTACCAGGCCGAGTCCCGCATGGCCCAGACTCGGAAAGTCGCGCCCCGCGAGCTCACGCTCGAAGTCCGCAGCCAGCTGACCGAGTTCGCGTGATGCGTCGAGGCCGAGTCGCCGAGCGCGCTGGCCGCGCGGCCCGTCTACCCGACAAGCGGCCGGTGCGTCAGGGGCATCGAACAACAGCAGCTCCAGGCCATAGATGCCTTTTCGATCGACGCCTAGCTTGGCCACGGGCTGGACGTCCGCGTCCAGGAGGGTCGCCATGGCGCTCGGCCGCACCGGAAAATAGCAGCCGGCTGCCACTCGATCGCTCTGCCGATCGAGCACGCTGGGCAGACACGAAAAGCTCTGCCAACCGAGAGCCGCCCGGCGCCAGCCTTCGCGCCCCAGCTTGAGGGCTGCTCCGTCTGCGTCGCGCGAGAGCTGCGCGAGGCGTTCGGCCAGGCTTTCGCTCGCTTGGCGAAGCTCGCTCGCTTCGGCACGGAACAGCCCACCGAGGGTCGCGAGGGCGTCAGACTCGGTTTGCGCCATCGAGGCACGGCAGCCGCTTGAAGCCCCAAAGGCCAGCGCGGTAGCCAGAAATTCTCGTCGTCGCACGGTTGCAGCGCCATAGCAGAGCGGCGCAGGCCGCTGCGTGACATTGCGAGTAGCTCTGTCACCAGGAGGTCACCGAATCTTCGCTAGAGCGCAGCCCAGTGCCGTTAGGCGTTTGTCGGTGCAAAGGAGCCGAGCGCGAGATCTGCTGCCGTGGGCGCTCGTTGCCTTGGCGGCCTTTTTGGTCCACCTGCCGGCGCTGCGCGCAGGCTTCGTTTGGCTCGATCACGCGCATCTCGAGCGCGGGCTCGCCTGGCAATCGATCGGCACCAGCGGCTTTGCCGACACGGGCTTCTATCGACCGCTGGTCTCGCTGTCTTTGCTCGTCGATCACACGCTGGGTGGTGGCGCCCCGGTGGTCTTTCACGTCACCAACCTGCTGCTGCACGCGTGCGCCTCTGTGCTCGTCTACGCGCTTGGCCGACAGTACGGGATCGACGAGTGGTCGAGCGCTGCAGCGGGCGTGGTCTTTGCCGTTCATCCACTCAATACTCTGGTCGCGTCCGGCATCGCTTTCCGCTCCGAAGCTCTGCTGTGGATCGCCTTGGCGGGCTTGCTGCTAGCGCATTTGCGGGCCAACTCCTGGCTGGTCGGCGTTTGCGTATTTTCGGCCTGCCTCGTGAAGGAGACAGCCTGGGGGCTCACACCGTTTTTGTTGCTCGCCTTGGCGTTTCCGGAACACTCGGGGCTCGGGAAGGAACGCGCACCCCGGCGCGTCTGGCTGGCCGAAGGCGTGGGCTGGCTCGCGGCTCTTTCGTTGCGCGTTGCCTTCGCTCCAATCTGGCGCGCGCGAGCGTCCGACCTCGACCTATCGACCGCTCTAGGTACTCGCTTGGGCCTGATCAGCCGTTCTCTGCGTGAGTTGTTTCTTCTTGGGGATGGCAGCTTGAGCGACGCCACCCGCATCCTGGAGGCAGACGAGGCAGCTGCCTTGGCGGGGGCTGTCGGTTTGGTCGCTCTGGGTCTCGTTGCCGTGACACGCCGCAGGTTCGGTCTTCTTGCGTTCGTCTCCTTTCTTCCGCTTCTCCAGTTCGTGCCGGTCGCGCGCTGGTGGTCGCCGCACTATCTCTACTTGCCCTTGGCGTTTCTATTGCTGGCCGGCGCCGAGCTGCTCCCGAGAAAGCGCGGGGCATTGGCCGTCGTCTTTGGCTGCGCCCTTTGCGTTTGTGCTCCGCGCAGCTGGGGGCAAAGCTACCGTTTTCGCGACGACGAAAGCCTGTTTCGCCCCGAGCTGCGCAACCATCCCGACTTTCGAGAAGCGCAGTTTTACGTGGCCGAGGTCGAACGGCAGGCGAGACGCTTCACTCAGGCTCGCGACGGCTACGTGGCTGCACTCGAACCGATGCCCGAGCTGCTGTCCTATGTCGACCGCAAGGCGGCGTTCGGCAACCTCGGTATCGTCGAACTCGAACTCGGGCGCCCCGAGCTGGCCCGGCTGCTGTTCCGACGTGCCAAAGATTTGTCGACGCGAGACGACGAGCGTAGGCAGTTGAACTACGACGAAGCCCTGGCCGCCTTTCGCATGGGCGACTTCGCGGCCAGTTTGGACCTGTTGGACTCTGAGCTCGGCCGCGCCAACCCGCTGGCCTGGGCAACGCGACTGCACGGCGAAGCGCGTCAGCGGCTTGTTGGTTCACAGCGACTCGACGAAGGCAATGAGGGCCCGCCTCTCGGAGCTCGAAGCTTGCACGAATGAGCCGCGCGCCCGGCGGGCCTCCCCACCGTGCCAAAGGATGGCCTCGGCTACGCCGCGAGCCCGGCCATCGTGCAAGAGCCTTTGGTGGCCATTGACCGCGCGCACGAGACCCAGGCCCCACAGGGGCGGCGTGCGCCATTCGCTCCCTTTCGCTGAAAAACTCGGGCGGCCGTCATCCAGCTCGGGCCCCATATCGTGCAGGAGCAGATCGGTGAAGGCAAAAATCTCCGAAGCACCGATTTCACCGAGGTACGGATCAGCGATAGTCCGCAGCGCAGGCACGTGGCAGCCGTCGCAGCCGAAGCGTCCGAACAGGGCTTCGCCTTGGAGCACTTGAGGCTGCTCTGCGCCACGCCTTGTCGGCACAGCCAAGGCGTGTAGGTAGACCACGACGCTGCGCAGGACCTCTTCTTCGACCTCCGGACGACCGGTCGATTCGAGGGTCAGCTGAGCGCGCTCGGCTGCGCTCAGATCCTCGTCGGGTCGCGCGTGCGTGGTCAGCCCCATGTCGCTAGAGAATGCGGCGCTGGCTTGCGCGTAGAGATCGGGTTGCTCCGCCTTCCATCCAAAGCGTCCGAGTCGGCCCGCTGGCAAGCGCTGCACGCGACCGGAGATGCCATCGCCGTCGCGATCGCCGGCATCTTCGAACTCCAGGAGCACTGCGTCAGGGACGCTCGCCAGCCGGCCCACGCCAAGCAGCGCGGGCGCCACCCGCGGCGAGATGGCGAGAGGAGGCATGGGTTCGCCGTAGCCGAAACCGGACAAACCGTAGCGAGGTTGCTCGAGTTCGAACGACGCGCCATCAGCGTAGGTCCCAGGTTGCAAGTGGCGTTCGACACGGACGCGAGCCTCGGGGCGCGCGCCAGGTGCGGCCAAGACATCGAGCTGGGCGCCGTACAGCGGGTGGGGCGCAGCCGAGCCATCGGCGCCGACGCCACCGGTGCCAAGGCGCAAGATCAATCCGAGCGGTGGCTCGTCGCCGAGCGGTGGGGCGCCGCGACCGTCTTTGAAGTGGCAGCCAGAACACGAGCGCGCGTGAAACAGGGGCCCCAGGCCGTCTCGACTTTCGACCGAGCCGCGCCCCGTGACCCAGTTCTGATTGAAGAACGAATTGCCGACGAAGAACGTTTCTCGGTGGTTCGCCGCTAGGGCAGGGAGTGGCTGACTGAAGGCGTCGAGCGATTGCACGCGCACGCTAGCGCCGGCCCCGGCCGGCTCGCCTCTGCGCGCGCGATCCAGAGCAGTCGGCTGACAAGCGCCGAGCCCCAGCGCAAAAAGCATCCATCTCAAGGCAGACCCTCGAACTCATCGAGCAACTGCGCGGTGCTCTCGCTCACGGTCCGCCATGCGTCCCGCGCCGCAAAAGCTGCGCGCCGCTGGGGTGAGTCGTCGGGAAGGGTGAGCGCGCGATCCAAGGGGTCGGGAAGCGCTCGAGTCAGCCGCACGGCTTGGGTCACCTGCGCGCGAAACGAACTGTCGCCGAGCGCGCACAGGCCCGCGCCGGGCCGGTCGCTCGAACGAAATGCTCCTTCACACAGGGCCCAGAGGCCTTCGGCGTTGTGTCGCAGGTCGACTGCTGTCGCATCACTGAAGCAAGAGTGCTCGTTCTCTGGGTCGCGCGTCAGGAGCGGCACCGTGAGCCGCTCTCCGGCGATCTCGCCGCCGGCTAGCGTTCCAAACCCACGCAGAAGCCGGCCGATCGCTCGCCGCGGCGGCTCCTCCAAGAATTTTTTGCGAAAGTTGTTGGCATCAGGTGCCCAGTCTCGGGCCAACTGTTCGAGTTGCTCGCCGAGCAAGCGACTCGTCACGCGCAAGAATTGTAGGCGTCGACCCGCGCGAGCGTCACTCGGCAAGAAGGCATCTGCGCCGCGCGACCCCGGACCTTCGAGGCTCGTATCCTTGCCCCAAAGTACGAATTCGATAGCGTGAAATCCGGTCGTCACGCTCGTTTCGCCGCCCCGCATGTTCAGCTCGACGAGTCGTGCAGCGGTCAGCTCTTCGTCGTTGCAGTCGAGAAGACCGTGCCGGCCGTCTTCGGATTCCAAGACGCTTTCATCGACAGGCCAGGTGTTGAGCCAGACCTCAACGGCGTCGATGGGGCCGTTCCAAAAGCGAAAGACTTCGCTTTGCATGTAGGGCTCACGCGAGTTCGCCCAGGCAGCGCGCACTCGCTCGAGCCCCAGCGTGGTCGGCGCGGCCGAGAATTTCGCAATCTCGTCTTCGAGTTCATGCACCCGGTTCGCCGAGAGCTGATAGAGCGCCTGAGCGCCGTCCGCCGCCAAGAAGACGATGCGGCGCTCGAGGAGGGCTTGCTCTTGTTGCTGGGCCGCGTGCCGCCGCTGACCGAGCGCCCACACCGTCGCGCATGCCGCGCCGACGAGGCACAAAGCGGCGGCGGGTAACCACCAGCCCCTGCCGGGTGACGATGAACTCCGGGGCGACACGGTAAGCGCAGTTCGCCTAGCCAACATCGCTCCGCAACTAGTGGAATCGGAAACAACAGTACGTGTCGTTCCGTCGGTTCACGGACAATTCGCAGTGGCAGCGCATGAACGTCACCGAACTCACGCAGGTGTCACCAAACGGAGCTTCTTACTCGATGACGTAGACCACGCCCGCCATGAACTTGCCTTGGGCGTCGCCGTGAATGGTGCAGTAGTACGAAAACGCGCCCTTCTCGGGGAACGTGAACTCCACGCTGCTGCCGCTCGTCGTTTCTTGGATGGGACTTGCCGGACTGCCTGCGATGACCTCGCCCGGGGCAAGCGGATGCGCGCTCATGCTGCCTTCGAATGTCACACTCTGCCCGGCCTTGATGATGAGACAGGCAGGCGTGTAGGCCAGGGCGGCAACGCCCGAGACATCGATCACACGTGAGTCGTTCTCGGCCGAGGCATCGACGTACATGTCTGGCGTGCATTCTTGAACAGCAGGAGCGGTCGCGCCCGTACCCATGGACCCATCGCTCGACTCGTCGCCGGACGAGCCGCCTCCGCAATGGAGGCAACCCAGCCCGAGGACCAATGGCCCCAGTTTTAGTAGGCCTGAACTCATGAAAAGTAGTCCACCGGCATGCTGTCGAGACCTGCTTCGGCGCCGACTTTGTAGACGAAGGCCGCGGGAAAGACCTGGTCTGCAGTCTCTTCACTGAGTTCGGGACCCGGCGCGGCCAGGCCCAGCACCAAGGCCGCAAGCGTGATGAAGTGCTGCGATTCGTCGCCCTCGATCGAGCTGGCCAAAAAGCGGAACTTGGCGTCTTCCAGCACGCCCACCGTCTGGTTGTAGGCTACGGCTGCGCCGCGTTCGGCACCGGCCGCGAACTTGAGCACGTTCGAAATGGTTGGATTGTCGGTGAGCGCGCTCGGAATCACCAAGCCCGATGCAGCTTCGTCTTCATCGACCGGCGCCCCCGCGAGCCCTTCGATCGCGTCGATCAGCGCGGCTGCGTGGAGCTTGTGTTGCGATTGAATCGACGCGGCAATGTCGACAATGACCGTGCGCAACGCATAGAGCGGATCACTGTCGGCCGCGCCGGTGATGAGCCCCGCACCGGCTGTGTACGCGGCGATCGCGCGGTATTCGGCCGTGAGTAGCGCATTCAGCGACTCGACGTCGGCGTCGTCGGCAGCAGAGCCACCGCCCATGCCCCCCGCGCCGTTGTCGGCTCCCGGCTTGTCGCTGCTGCACGCCGACGCAACGATTCCGAGCAGAGCCGCCATCGCCAGCCCAGCTCCTCCGTGCACGACGTCACGGCGCGCGCTTTGCGGAGCGGCCGACGCGACCTTGTCGATCGCCGACTCGTTGTCTTGATTCTTCAGGGTCATGGATTCTCCAGGAATGCGGGCCATGGTTCAGGCGGGATCGAGTGTGAGGAGTTCATCGAGAGCTGCAAAGCTCTCGAGATTGGTGGTGCCGTAGCCGTCGAGTACGAAGGCGGCCGGAACGACGAGTGTGGGGCTCGCTGCCGTCATGTCGGTGGTCGCGATGAACCCTTCGACCAACAGGTAGAGCACTATGAAGTGCTGCGTTTCGACTGCACCGATGGCCGCGATCAACTTGGCGGCCGTCTGCGTGCTCACGCTCTGCATGACTTGCGCGTAGGTGTATGCCGCCTGTTTTTCCTTGTCCGTCGCCAGTTTGAGCACGTCGGTGGTCGTGGCGGTGGCTGCAGGAAACGATTCGGGGAGCTTGGCTTCGCCTGAATCTTCGACGGGCGTGCCGTTGGTGTCTTCGATCAGCTTCTTGAGCGCCGCCGCGTGTTCCTTGTGTTGATCTTGAAAGTGTACGGCCACGTCGGTGACGACGTCCCGCGTTGCTTGGGGCGTCGCCGCGTCGCCCGCGATGATTCCTGCGCCGGCCGTGTACGTCGCGATCGCGTCGTATTCGGCTGCGAGTAGCGCGTTGAGCAAGTCGTTGTCGGCCTTCGCGTTCGGTTGGGGTGAAACCTTGGCCATGGCTTTCTTGGTCGCCAAAGACATCGATACCGCCAGCCCCAAGCCCGCAGTAGCCGCAGCCGTGCGCACTAGAGACTCGCGTCGAGTCATTCCGTTTTTTTGCATCTGTTTTCTCCTCCGCAAGGTCTACGGGCAGGAGTCGTTGCCGGATCACGAGAATCGACCGTCTGGAACGAATGGTCCGCTGCCAGCCGTTGGAGTGGTTTCGGAGGCGGGCTCGAGCTCCGCGGTACTGCCTCTACCTCACCGACGTCGACTGGCGCGGGCGGCGAGGTGCGATTCAACCACGTCACGCCTGGGGCCTTTTGTCTCGATCACCCGGAGGACCAAGCTTGCCGGCAGCTTGAAGAACTGCGCGAGCCGCGCGACGTCTTGGGGGTCGTCGGATACGTGATTGCTGAACGAAGGGCTGGGTTGAGGCATCGGAAACTCTGGCGATACAAAGAATAGCGGCTTGGTCCTACGCCAATCCTTGCCAGAGCCGTGCCAACCTTCGCACGGCTACTAGCTTGGCCTTCCCGGGAGGGGCGCTGGCTAGTCAACCGCGCGCACGAGCCTGTAGATTCGCCCCATGAGTGATTCGCATTGGTCCAGCCGCCAAGCCGCAGAAGTCGAAGCCATGGTCGAGCTGATGTTCTTCGTCGCTCGGGCAGACGGCGAATTTTCTGTCGCCGAACGTCGCGCCTTTCTGGAGACGGTCGAATCGCTGTCGGAAGGCCACTTGGATTCCAGCGACCTGCTCGAGCTCATGGACGGCGCAGAAGCTGCGTTGGAAGTCCAGGGCATGGACGCGCGCCTCGCCGCGCTGGCGGCCCAGTTGCCCGACGAACTCGCCAAGCGGCTCGCGTTCGGTCTGTGCACTCAGCTAGCGCTCAGCGACGGCCCCTACCAAGACACGGAGCGCATCATGCTCGACCAGATAGCGGTGGCTCTCCAAATATCTCCTGAAGACGACGAAGAGATCACGCAGAGCGTGCGCTTGTCCCAGCGCGAGTGATGGGCTGGGCACAGCACGCATTCTCCGCACGCCTCTGCTGTTCGACAACCAGGCGTGACTCTCAGCAGGGGCAATCGAAATAGGCGCCGGAAACGTTTTGGATCGAGCGATAGCCACCGGGCAAGTCGACGAACAGATCGTCACCACCCAAGAGTTCGGGGTGGCCGTCGCCATCCAGATCGAACGCGAAGTCCGCGAAGAGTGGCGCCAAAAATCGCGGGAACTTGCTGTGCGCCTGGACCCCCTCGTCCGCCGATTGCAAGACCCAAGTCGTGCCGCTCTTCTTGAGCAACAGCCATAGTTTGGCGTCGAACTCCGCGGCGCACCCGTTGCCATCGCTGCCCGAGAGCAGCAGCGAAACGAAAGTTTGCCCCTGGCCATCGCTGAACGCCTGGGCGCGTGGCGCGTCTTGCGCGTCCCAAGGACCCTTGACGAGTTTCAACTGATCGTAAGCTCGCTGCAGCTCTTGGTGGGGCTTGGTCTTGCGTGCGAACTCGAGGACCGAGTCGAGCTCGGCCGGTGCCACGCGCTCGTTGAGCCAGACGCGGGCGACCGATTTCTGCGCGTCACGCGCAAAACGTGGCTTGCCCGGACACGCGCTGGTGTCGACAGTCAGCCCCAGCATGCGGCCGCCGGCTCGAGAGAGCGACCACAACGCTTCCGCGCGTGAGGCTTGGCTCACGGGCTGCGCGCCGTCTTGCCCGTTCCACTGTTGAACCATTCCAAAGTGAGGCGTCGCATCAACCAGCACCACGAACTCACCTGCGATCGCCTCGCACAGCTTGCCGCCTTCGCCGTAGAGCGCAAAACGCTGGCCGCTCAGAGCAGCCAGCCTGGGGGGTAAGGCTTTGGCGACGACGGGTCGTTCGGCTTCGTGGTCGTTTACGTACTCTGTGCGGCCCGTGACCGCGTTGAGGTCCACCGGCCCGGGTAGTAGCAGGACCGTTTTGTGGCCCGGACGCTCGCGCACCCAAGCAAACTCCTCGAACGAAGGGATGTCTGCGGCAGGGGCAGAGTCTTGGAGTTCCGAGGTCTTCATCTCCTCGCTGGCGATGCGCAGCTCGCGATCTTTCAGCAGAACCAGCTGCTTCTGGCCGCTATCGCGATAGGTCGCGTTCGCCCATTTTTGAGTGAATTCGACGACCGCGGAGCTGCCGGCCAGGCTGATGCTCGGATTCTCGGCGCTGACGGTGAACGGCTTTTGAAACAGCGCCCTGCGGTCGGCGATCCAGCCTGCGCGGTCGAACTTTTTCTCGCGCGTGCCGACGCGCTTCGTGCCTGTGAAACGTTCAGCGTAGAGCTTTTCGTAGTCCTCGAAACGACCGGCATTTTGCGCGGCTACCCAGCTGCCCAGGAGCGCGAGCACGTCGCTCTCGACGATCGCGGGAGTGCGGCGAGTCGGGGTGGCCCCGGCAGCTGCGACCTTCTCCGGCGGTGTGCCTGCGTGTGGCGGCTCTTCCTTTTTGCTGGCTTTACAACCAAGCCCCAGGGCCAAGACCAAGGAGGCGGTCGACAGTTGCCGAGAACGAAGCGTCATGCCTTCTGATCTATCACCTGTTCTCGGAGCCTCGAAAGCGCCAAATCGCCACGGCGTAGCCCTGGACTCAGGCCTTGAGGTGATAGCCAGTCTTGAGCAGCCAGTGCGCGACCACCAAGCACAAGCCCATGAATAGGAGCGTCATGCCAAAGCTGATTCCGACGCTCACGTCCGACATGTCGTAGAAGCTCCAACGAAAACCGCTGATCAAGTAGACCACTGGATTGAACAGCGTCACCTTTTGCCAAAACGGCGGCAGCATTTGGATCGAGTAGAAGCTGCCCCCCAAGAAAGTGAGCGGAGTGACGATCAACATCGGCACGACTTGGAGCTTCTGAAAGCCATCGGCCCACAGACCGATGATGAAGCCGAACAAGCTGAAGGTGATGGCCGTCAGCACCAAGAAGGTAACCATCCACAGTGGGTGCGCGATCGAATAGCCCACGAACAAGCGCGCAGTCAGCAAGATGATGATGCCCAGAACCACGGATTTGGTTGCTGCAGCGCCCACGTAGCCGATCATCATTTCCAGCTGCGAAAGCGGCGCAGACAGCACCTCGTAAATGGTGCCGGCGAACTTGGGCATGTAGATGCCGAACGAAGCGTTGGAGATGCTCTCGTTCAAGAGCGACAGCATCGTCAGGCCTGGAATGATGAAGGCAGCATAGGCCACGCCGTCGATTTGGGTCATGCGCGAGCCGATGGCCGAGCCGAAAACGACGAAGTAGAGCGAGGTCGAAATAACGGGCCCGGCAATGCTTTGCGAAAGCGTGCGCAGCGTGCGAGCGATCTCGAAGGTGTAGATGGCGCGGATGGCGTGGAGATTCATGCTTGGGGCCTGACCAAGTTGACGAAGATGTCTTCGAGCGAGCTTTCGCGGGTTTGCAAATCCTTGAACTCGACGCCGAGCTCGGCCAGGTCACGCAGCAAGACCGCAATCTTCGCGCGATCGTGCGCGGCGTGAAACGTATAGGTCAGCTCGCGGCCTGCGCCAGTGAGGGAAAGCTGGTAGGCGGCGAGCGCGACGGGGACTTCGTTCAGGGGCTCGACGAGCTGCAAGATCAGCTCCTTCTTGCCGAGCTTCTCGAGCAGTGCAGCCTTCTCTTCGACCAGGATGATTTCGCCCTTGTTGATGACACCGATGCGGTCGGCCATTTGCTCGGCCTCTTCGATGTAGTGCGTCGTCAAGATGATGGTCACTCCTGTCTCGCGTAGTTTGCGGACCATCTGCCACATGTCGCGGCGCAGATCGACGTCCACGCCGGCCGTGGGCTCGTCCAAGAACAGAATTTGCGGCTCGTGCGAGAGCGCCTTGGCAATCAGCACGCGCCGTTTCATGCCGCCAGATAGCGTTAGGATCTTGCTCTTGCGCTTGTCCCAGAGCGAAAGATCGCGCAGCACTTGCTCGATCAACTCTGGATTTTTGGCTTTGCCGAACAGGCCGCGACTGAACGTCACCGTGTCCCAAACCGTCTCGAACATGTCGGTCGACAATTCTTGGGGCACCAGACCGATCAGCGATCGAGCGGCGCGGTAGTCTTTGACGATGTCGTGACCAGCCGCGGTGACGTGACCCGAGGTGGCGTTGACCAGGCCACAAATGACACCGATCAGCGTGGTCTTGCCGGCGCCATTGGGTCCGAGCAACGCGAAGATCTCGCCCTTGTGGATGTCGAGCGAGACGTTCTTGAGCGCTTGAAAGCCCGAGGCGTAGGTTTTGGTGAGATCTTGGACGGATAGGATCGGCTGCAAGCGGGTTTCCTCGGGGGCCGAGCTTAGGCCCCAGACGGCATTGGTCCACGGTCCGCATCTTCCAGGCCTGAACCTCAGGGACTCGGAGAATGAAGGTCAGGGAAGGGCGGCGTCCAGCCAGCCGCCGCTGAATCCGGCGCGCCGCAGACCCCCTACGATGGGCTGCGATCCTCGAAGCAACCGCCACACGAACCCTGTCAGATGGTTCTCGATCATCAAGACCACAGGGCCTTCATCCAAACCGAACTTCCAAGGCGCGACCCAGCCCTGGGGGTTTCGGCCTTTCTCCAGGAAGGTCGCATTGAAGCTCGACACCAAGCCGGGCTGGTTCGGGAAGCGCAAAGCAAGACGCTCGCTCGCGTGGTGCATGGTCGGCAGGACGACTTCAGGCGCGAATGGCAAGGACGCGACCACGGCCCAGGGAGAGAGTGTTCCGTCGTCCGGACCCAGCGGTGCGCCTCGAGCTTTGTAACCAAAAAAACGCCGGCGCTTTCCATCGATGGTTCGACCTTGCGGCCCGGGTCCCAAACTGGCCGTGAGTCCCCAGCAATTCTCACAATAAGCGGCGAATCCATGTGGGTTGTCGATGGCATAGGCGCGATGGATGAGGGTCGCGCGCCGACTGTTCTCGAAATAGTCCCAGTCCGTGTTGCGGTTCTGCGCGTCGCGGATGCCACGGAACTCGAGCCAGACTTGCGGCAGCTGGTGCAGGAACAACGGCCCAGCATAGAGGTAGTCGATGCCGTAGGCGGTGATGCGTTCGAAGGTCCGTGTCCACTGCTCGTAGCCTGCGGCAGCGATCGGGAAGGAGGGAGAACCGAGAGCCAAGACGTAGAGTAGGCTGGCCTCGCTGTAGCCGCGATTCCATGTCCAGCGCAGCTTGCCGCGCTCAGGCGTCCAGCCATGCCCCACAGTGCCGTTCTTGTTCGACGCCCAGCTCCACTCGACGCGTCGATAGATCCGCACAGCCAGCGCGCGCAGTTCGGTCTCGTCCGCATCGCCGCCCGTGAAGTAACAGGCTGACGTCAGCACCCCTGCCATCAACAGGGCAGTGTCGATGGTCGACAGTTCGCATTGGCCCGCGCGGCGGCCGCTGTCCATGTCGAGAAAATGGTAAAAAAACCCCTTGTATCCACTGGCATCGACCGCGTCGCTTTGCTCGGCCGTGTCAAGGAAGCGGAGAAGCGTGAGCGTGAGCCGAACGGCTTCGCCGTGGCTGCAGAAGCCGCGGAGTGCGCCGACCACCCAGACGCTCAGCCCCAGTCCGGTGGCTGCAATGCTCGCCGGTGCACCCGGCTGCGTGCGGTCGGCAACCAGACCCGTGGTCGCGCTCACGAAGCGCATGAAGTAATCGAAGGTGTCGCGCTGCAGCTCCTCGAGCATGCGGCGGTCTCGCTCGGAAATTTGGGGAGCATCGATCGCTGAGTCTGCCCCGAGCACGGACCGCCCATACCACGGCAGTGGGCCAGCCGTCCGAGGCACGTGTCTCTGGGGCCGCATCCAGGACTGTTTCTCGGCCCCGGGCCTCTTTCGCAATCGCGACCGTCAGCGAGTTCGCGCTTCGAGTCGCGCCAGGAAGGCGCCAAAGGGCGCGTCGACCTGGAAGAGTAGAGGAATGACCAGGAGCGGCTTTTTGGCGTCGGCGCCGTAGAAGCGCAACAGCGGGCGCGGCCCGGGCGTACGCTCCAGGCGCCTCAGCTGGGAGCGCTGGACTGTCCGTCGGCGCAGCCCGTCGTCGTAGCGCAGCTCATTTGGCGAAAGTGTGACGCGGTAGCGCCAGACGAAGCGTACATACAAGAAGCCTTGGATAAGCGCCGCCACCGCGGCGGCGCGGAGCGCCCATGCAGGCATTCCCCAAAGCGGCAGCCGCTCCTCACTGACCTTCACCAGCAAACCAGCTAAAGCCAACAACAGCGCCGCCGGGACGGAATGAGCGAAACGAAGCCCATTGGGTAGCACGTAGCTGGTGCTGCCGATCGGAGGCCGCTCGATGACTTTGCGCAAGAAGGGCACGGCCAGGATCTATCACGGTGGGGCGGGCTTCGGCAGAGTCGCCCTCCAGCTGCCGCTCGATCGCTGCGTTGAAGCGCCGGCAGCACTCACAAGCGCGCTTGAAGCCACGACGGAGCGGACGGAGGAGCGCGCTACCAAGAAGTGTCACGGCTTTTGCCGAGTTCACATTCGTCGTAAATGCGCGGACATGTTTTCCGCCGCTCGGGGCTTTTTGGCATTGCTACCTGAGTCCAGATCGGACCTCTGCATGCGCCTCTGCTCGCTCTGTCTCGCGGTCGCCTGCGCAGACAGACTGTGGGTAGACGCCAAAACCTCTCGCGCTGGCGGATGATCGTGCCCCGCGTGACCGACCGCACGACTCTCTGGGACTTGGCGGTGCTCTTTCTTCGTCTCGGCACCATGGCGTTCGGTGGACCCGCGGCGCATGTGGCGATGATGCGCGATGAGGTGGTTGGACGTCGCCAGTGGCTGAACGAAGAGCGCTTCTTGGACCTGGTCAGCGCCACCAACCTCATTCCGGGACCCAACTCGACCGAGCTTGCCATTCATATCGGCTGGGAAAGACGTCGTTGGGCGGGACTCTGGGTGGCGGGACTGGCGTTCATCGTACCGGCCATGCTCCTGGCGGGAGCGTGCGGCTGGGGCTACGTGCGGTACGGAAAACTGCCCGCTGCAACCTGGCTGCTTTATGGGGTGAAGCCCGTGATCCTGGGCGTGATCGTGCAAGCCCTATGGAAGCTCGGCCCCTCCGCTCTCAAGACCACGACGCTACGTGTGCTCGCTGGCGCGGCGGCGGCGATGGTGGCTTCTGGCGCAAATGAACTCGTCGTTCTGTTTGGTGCGGGCGCCGTGATGGTCGCTTTTGAACGGCGAAGTGCTGCCAGCCTGCTTCTCCCGCTCGCACCCGCCGCCACGGTCGGACTCGGGCAGCTCGTCAGCCTGCCGGCGGTCTTTTGGCTGTTCCTCAAGACCGGCTCGGTGCTCTTCGGCAGCGGCTATGTCCTCGTGTCGTTCCTTCGCGCTGACCTGGTCGAGCGCTTGCATTGGCTGACGGAGGCGCAGCTGCTTGACGCCGTGGCGGTGGGCCAATTGACGCCAGGCCCCGTTTTCACCACGGCAACGTTCATCGGTTATCTCCTCGCCGGCCCAACCGGCGCGCTGGTGGCCACAGCTGGTATATTCTTGCCCGCCTTCGTATTCGTAGCTCTGAGTGGCCCCTTGGTGCCACGTCTGCGAGGCTCCGCGAGCACGGCGGTGTTTCTCGATGGAGTCAACGTTGCCTCGTTGGCGCTCATGGCAGTGGTGACTGCCCTTCTGGCCCGGTCGACGCTCGTCGATCTTCCCAGCGCAGCGCTGGGACTCGTCGCGTCGTTCTTGCTCGTACGCTTCAAGATCAACTCGAGTTGGTTGATCCTGGGCGGGGCAGCCACTGGATTTGTCATTCACGCGTAAGCGAGGCGCCAGGTCGCTGGCGCCAACCCCATGAAAGTACGCGAAAAAACAGACGCTCGTAGAAATGGATCGGAGCGTGCGACGGAATCGCTGCGGCCCCGCGTTGAACCTCTCGAACCAGCCCACACCGGGCAGAAAGAGAAAGTTCCCCATGAAACTCGCAATCCTCCCCGCCGCTGCGCTCGTCCTCGTCTCCACTGTGGCCTTTTCGGCATCCGCCAACGGCGGGCATGGTCCGATGGCCCGCGTCGACGCCAGCGAGGATGGCAAGATTACACAGGCCGAGTCGCGCACCGCAGCGGCAGCCTTCTTCCAGAAGCTCGATTCCGACGGCAATGGCGTCATCACCCAGGCAGAAGCGGATACCGCACGCGCCAGGAGGGGCGACAAGGGCAAGGAGCACGCCCAGGCGCGCTTCAGTGAGAAGGACGCCAACAAGAACGGCAAGCTCGAACGCAGCGAAGTCTCGCGCATGCCCGACGGCAAGTTCAAGGCACTGGACACCAACAAGGACGGCGCTTTGACCCAGGAAGAGATGATGGCCGGTTGGGCAGCCAAGCACGGTGACCGCAAGGCCCAACGTGAGGGAGGCGGCAAACGCGAAGGTCACGATCCGTTCACTCAGGCCGACAGCAACAAGGACGGCCAAGTGACCAAGATCGAAGCTCAAGCGCAAGCCGACGCTCGCTTCAAAAAAGCCGACAAGAACGGCGACGGCGTCCTCAGCGGCGACGAGCTACGCCACGGTCGTCACGGCGGCAAGTCCGCCTGCGGTCCCAAGAAGGACGGCAAGACGTCCGCCGTCTGAAGTGCGCGTCGCTCGTGTCCTCCCAACGAAGGCCCGGTCCAGAAGGACCGGGCCTGGATGAGAGTCGGCTTCACACGCAGCGCAACCTGAATTCGGCAGACTCCAATTCGGCAGACTTGAATTCGGCAGATATTCGAAGACTGCGACACGCAGTGGTACTTCAAGCAGCGCAAATTCAAGCAGCGAAACTTGAATTCGGCAGACTTGAATTCGGCAGATATTCGAAGACTGCGACATGCAGTGGTACTTCAAGCGGAGCAAATTCAAGCAGCGAAACTTGAATTCGGCAGATATTCGAAGACTGCGACATGCAGTGGTACTTCACGCAGCGCAAATTCAGGCAGCGCAACTTGAATTCGGCAGATATTCGAAGACTGCGACACGCAGTCGCAATTCAAGCAGCGCAACTTGAATTCGGCAGAGATTCAAGCGCAAACGCGTCGCCATCCTCGTACTACCCACGTTGTCGGCTGCGCTGGCCGAGTGGGCTTTGGGAACGCCGTGCCCCGCACCTGCCTGTCTCAGTGCCGCGCGCGCCCGTGCCGCGCGGCGCCCGCAACTATCCCTGTTGCGCAGCGGGACACTGCGTCGAGCCACACCCTCACCGCTGTTCACCGCTGTTCACCGCTGTTCACCGCTGTTCACCGCTGTTCACCGCTGTTCACCGCGGTTCACCGCTGTTCACCGCTGGTCACCGCTGTTCACCGCAGTTCGCCGCTGTTCTCC
>JBBQHO010000035.1:0-25659 GCA_038324055.1 Polyangiales bacterium
CGCCCCATTCCAGGCCGGTCTCCCCTCGGGCCGAAGAATCCCCCGACTACTGAATCAGTTGCAGGGCAGCTTCGAAAACTCCTCGTGTCCGCGCCCTTCCCAGCAGCGCTGCGTCACGTCCAGCGATTGCACCCACCAGCCTGTCTGCTTGTCGCGACAGCTCTCACATGGCTTTTTGACGAGTGTGAAGATGAACTTCTCGCCGCGGATCGAGTCGTCGAGGTAACGATCTTGGATGACCGTGGCGACGGCTTCGGTCGGAGCCTCGCCCGTCATGTACTTGACCTCCAGACTCGTCTCGATGTCCGACTGCATCGGCAGGCCCACGGCAATCCAGTGCGCGATGTTGTCGCGCAGCCGATTCTTGGTGGCCCACTCGTTGAATGCCCCCAAATCTGCTTCCTGAGAAACCAAGTTTCGCTTGTCGAGCGGCGAGCTTTGCTCGGTTCGAGCAATCCCCGTCTCCGAGATTGCCGCTGCAGCATCTTCGGACTTGGGCGGGGGCGAGGCCGTCTTCACATTGGGAACGGGCGCCACATTCGGAGAACCGGGATCGCGTGGCTTGGCGAGGTGCGGACCACAACTAGTCAAAAGCAGTGCGAAAGCGTAACGGCGCATGGGACGGAACGCTGGCACGCCCGAGCGGCGACTGCCACCGTGAGCTAGCGCAGTCGGCGAATCAGCGTCTTGCCGTGTTCATCGACGCTACTGACAATCTCGCGCTCGCCGTTCAGGCCATGGAGAGCATCGATGACGTCGGAGTCGCTGGCCCCGAGTTCCCGCGCCAAATCCGCCTCGTCGGTCGCGTAGACCTCGCCGATGACCACGCTTCGGTGAACGAGTTCGAGCAACTGGGCCATGACGTTGGTGTGCATATTCAGAACTCCGGAGGCTGACGCAGGGGCTTTTCCATGCGGGCGTTGGGCACTACCACGCCGCGCACGACGGGCGCCAACTGCTCCACCACAGCGAAGCCGAATTTTTCGAAGAACGGTTGAGCCGTGCGGCTAACCAGAGAGCTCATGACTTTGACGCGCCTTTTGGACGCGACCCCCAGCAAGTGCTGCATGAGCGTCGAACCGACACCCTGGCCTTCTACCGGGTGCGAAACGAAGAAGTGATCGATGAAGCCGTCCTGTTGAACGTCCGCATAGGCGACGATCTTCTGCGAGATCTCGACAACGAAGGGCGCGATGCGGCGCATGCGCTGCGCCCACAGGTCCGCGTCCAGGGCGCGCGGCGCCCAGGCGTTGATCTGCTGCGCAGAGTAGTCGCGACTGGCGCTCTCGTGCACAGCCGACAAGAACACGGCTCGCAGTGCCGCTTCGTCCCCTACTTGAAACTCCCGAATCAGCATGGATCTTCAGAGCCGTTCGAGCCTTGACGCTACCAGAGATTTCAGCGGGAACCAGTTCGTCTAGTGCATCGCGCCCACGGCCGCTATTGCTCGAAGAGCCACACGATTGCGACAGCCGCGACTGCCATGCCAGCTAGCACGACCCAGCGGCGCCGCCCTCTTACCGGCCACGGCGCGACCATCAACGGTACCCTCCAGAATCTCGCATAGGACCGATTCGGCCGCAGGCCCGATGGGTTGCCGAAATTCCTCTGAGCTTTCAGCGCCCCAGTAGCGAAGCGAAGGGCAGCGAAGGGCAGCGAAGCGAAGCGAAGCGAAGGACAACGCGCCGAGCGTCTGTGTTGTCACCTGTCGAACTGGACCATCGAGTCCAGAGTAAAAAGTGACATGGTCCTTGGGCGAGTTGGTTGAGCGTGCCGCGGGGCGAAAGCAGTAGCTCGTCAGAGTCGCATCATGATCTCAGACGCAACGAAGAGCCGTCTCCTGCTATTCGCTGGGCGCCGAACACGAAGGCGGTTGTCTTTTCTTTCGACGCGGCGGCATCGAAGCCAAGAAAAGCCGGTATCAACAGCCTGTGGATAAGCTTGGGAGCACTTTGGGACTGGTGAATTTCGCCACAGTGCCCTGCCCAGGGCAGCGCGTCACTCGGGATAGCTTGTGGATGAACTCGGGACGCGCGGTGCACGGCCTGGGGCCAGCCTGTTGAGCCCGCGTGAGGGATGGGGGAGTCGACCGCGTCGGCGCGTCGCGAGACGACACGATTCGGGAGGCCCGCCACCAAAGCATCAACGCTTTCGAGCACTTGCCGCTTGTCCGCCACCTATCCCCAGGTTGCATCCAGCTAGCCCACCGAGGGACCACAACTGGTAGTGGACTGGCAGAACTGAACCCCAACTGGTTGTGGTTTTTTCTTGGCCCGGCTGGGCGCACAGGAGTAGACGAACAGCTCGCGCAACGCGTTCGACCGGCTGGGTCGACCGTGGGGCGTCACACTCAAGCGCAGGGAGATCTCAGGGATGGCTCATTCGACAATCGCGTTCCCCGGTTCGGAAAAGGCGGCCGAAAGGTCGGTGTCGGTGGGCGCGCCCCTGAGCGCCGAAGGTCGAGGCGAGCGCACGGCCGCGCTGGCCATGGAGGGCGGCCTACGCTTCGTGCGCTACTTCTCGTCGCCCGAACGTCATCCTTACGACGAGATCGTTTGGGAGCGGCGCAAGAGCATGATCAGTGGAGCCGATGGCTCGGTCGTGTTCAAGATGGAAGGCGCGGAGATCCCCAAGGCTTGGTCCCAGCTCGCAACGGACATCGTCGTGAGCAAGTACTTCCGGCGCGCAGGACTAGGCGAAGATCGGGCGCAGGCCGAGACCAGCGTACGCCAAGTCGTGACTCGAGTAGCGCGCACCATTCGTCGCGCCGGCGAGACGTTCGGCGGCTATTTCAAGAGTTCGGCCGACGCCGACGCCTTCGAAGACGAACTCACTTGGATGCTGGTCAACCAGTACGGCGCGTTCAACTCGCCCGTTTGGTTCAACTGCGGGCTCTACGCCGAGTACGGCATCGAGGGGCAAGGTGGCAACTGGGCTTGGGATCCCGCCACCGACCGCATCGTCGAAACCGAGAACGCGTACGAGCGTCCCCAATGCTCGGCCTGCTTCATTCAAGCGGTACCCGACGACCTCATGGGTATCTACGATCTGATGAAAGCCGAGGCGCGACTGTTCAAGTACGGCTCGGGCACTGGGTCGAACTTCAGTGCCATTCGCGGACGGCAGGAGCATCTCTCGGGTGGTGGCACGTCCAGCGGCTTGATGAGTTTCCTGGAGGTGTTCGACCGTGCCGCTGGCGCGACCAAGAGCGGCGGCACGACGCGACGCGCCGCCAAAATGGTGTGCCTCGACATGGATCACCCCGAAATCGAGGACTTCATCGATTGGAAGACGCGCGAGGAGCAAAAGGCGAGGGCTTTGATCGCTTCGGGCTACGAGAGCGACTTCAACGGCGAAGCCTACCGCACCGTCAGCGGTCAGAATTCCAACAACTCGATCCGCGTCAGCGATGATTTCATGCGGTCGGCGCTCAACGGCGGCACTTGGCAGACGACCGAGCGCACGACGGGCAAGGTGGTCGAGACGCTCGACGCGGGGAAGCTTTGGGGCAAGTTGGCTTACGCCGCCTGGAGCTGCGCAGATCCTGGCGTGCAGTACGACACCACGATCAACAAGTGGCACACGTGCCCCAACACCGGGCGCATCAACGCATCGAACCCGTGCTCCGAGTACATGTTCCTCGATGACTCGGCCTGCAACTTGTCGTCGCTCAACTTGACTAAATTTCTGGACGAAAAGGGCCAGTTCGACGTCGACGGCTACCGTAGCGCAGTCGACGTATTCTTGACGGCTCAGGAGATCTTGGTCGATCTTTCGAGCTACCCGACGAAGGGCATCGCCAAGAACTCGCACGACTATCGACCGTTGGGGCTCGGCTACGCCAATTTGGGCACGCTGCTCATGCTGCTGGGCATTCCCTACGACTCCGATCGCGGACGCAGTATGGCGGCAGCACTGACGGCCATCCTGTGCGGCCGTGCCTACGCCGAGAGCGCGCGACTCGCCAGCACCAAGGGCGCGTTCGTGGGCTTCGCCAAGAATCGCGAGCCCATGCTCGACGTCATGCGCCTCCACCGCGACGCAGCCTACGCCATTCACCGCGAGCACTGCCCGCCCGAGCTGTTCCAGGCGGCAGTCGCCGATTGGGACCAAGCGGTGCTGCTAGGGGAAAAACATGGCTACCGGAACGCTCAAGCGACGGTGTTAGCGCCAACCGGCACCATTGGTTTGTTGATGGATTGCGACACCACCGGCATCGAACCCGATTTCGCGCTGGTCAAGTTCAAGAAGCTGGCCGGGGGTGGCTACTTCAAAATCGTCAACCAGTCCGTGCCCGAAGCGCTGAAGCGCCTCGGTTATGCCGAGGCGCAATGCCAGGAAATCGTGGCGTACATTTCCGGCACGAACACGCTACTGGGCGCGCCTTACGTCAACCGCGTCAGTCTGAAAGAGAAAGGCTTGAGCGACGACGAACTCCGCAAGGTCGAAAAGGCGTTGCCTTCTGTGTTCGACTTGAGCCTGGCGTTTGGTCCTTGGGTGCTGGGAGCGGGCGCTTACGAGCGCCTCGGTATCGATGCAGAAGCGATGCAAAAGCCCGGTTTCAATATCCTAGCGACCTTGGGTTTCGACAAGGCGCAGGTCGAAGCGGCCAGTGAAGTGATCGTCGGGCGTATGACAATCGAAGGTGCGCCGCATCTGTTGCCGGAACACGAGTCGGTGTTCGATTGCGCGAATCGTTGCGGCAAGAAGGGCAAGCGCTTCTTGGCGCCTCTGGCACACATTCACATGATGGCTGCGGCTCAGCCGTTTCTTTCCGGCGCCATCAGCAAGACCGTCAACCTGCCAAACGAATCGACCGTCGAAGAAGTCCAAGCCATCTACGAGACAGGCTGGAAGCTCGGCCTCAAGGCCGTCGCGCTCTACCGTGACGGTTGCAAGGCATCGCAGCCGCTTTCCACGTCGGACAAGAAGTCGGACGAGAAAAAAGACGAAGCCCCAGTGGTCCAGCCGCCCGCAGTTCTTGCGGCTGCGGTGGCCTCCGGGGCCCAAGGCTACGGCGAGCGCCTGCGTTTGCCCAAGAAACGGCGCGGTTTCACGCAAGAGGCCAGCGTCGGCGGGCACAAGGTGTTCCTGCGCACAGGCGAGTACGACAACGGCCAGCTTGGCGAAATTTTCATCGACATGCACAAAGAAGGCGCCGCCTTCCGCAGTCTGATGAACTGCTTTGCCATGGCCGTGTCGATGGGCCTGCAGCACGGCGTACCGCTGGAGACATTCGTCGAGCAGTTTACCTTCACGCGCTTCGAACCGCATGGTCCCGTTCAGGGCCATCCGAACATCAAGTTCGCAACCTCGATCGTCGACTACTTGTTTCGCGTTCTGGGCGTCGAATACCTGCAGCGCTACGATTTCGCCCAAGTGAAGCCGAGTGAGGAGCCAGCCTTGATCGATGATCCGACCGCGCGGGCGCTGCATGCCCCTGAGGTCGAAACCGCTGCTGTGATGGCGAAGCCCCGATCCAGCGGTGCGTCCGCGGGGGTCGCGCGCGACGGGGGTGGCGCTCTGGACGCCCAGCTCGAAGACATGATGGGCGACGCGCCAGTGTGTGATGGGTGTGGGCACATCACCGTCCGCAACGGCGCCTGCTACAAGTGCCTCAATTGCGGCAACTCCATGGGCTGCAGTTGAGTCCCGCCTGGCTCACTTCGAACGGAGCTGGGTCGGGTTGATCTTCGAGCGGTGCTCGAAGGAGCCTCCCAGGGGCCGCTGACGGCCCGCGACGTCGAGCACGACACCTGCCCCCTTTTCCACGCGGCCGATCACGCGTGCGAAGGCGGGGCGGCGGCGAGCCGGCCCGGTTGCGAGCAGCGCGTAGTCCTCGCCGCCTTGGAGCAGAATCGACAGCGGCTCGACAGCGAGGGCTCGGGCCAGCTGCTGGAACTCGGGAGCAGCGGCCGCAACGAGCAACGCGCCGTCGACGACGAGGCGAACTCCACTAGCACGCGCCAAATGAGCGGCGTCTCCCGCTAGCCCGTCAGACACGTCGAGGCAGCTGCGAGCGAGGCCGACGAGCCGGCGCCCTTCGTCCACGAGCGCGCGAGGGCGACGAAACGCCAGCAAGCAGCGGCGTTCGGCCCGGTTCTGCCCGACGAGAGGGCGCGTGCGGGGAGTCGACTTCTCACGCGAGGCGCCCCCTCGCTCGCCCGCTTCGAGCAGGCGCAGACCAAGTGCCGCCAGCCCCAGCTCGCCGACGAGCCAGATTTCGTCACCTGGGCGGGCGCCATCTCGACGCAGCGGCTGGGCAGTCGGCTCGTCCATCTCGCCAAGCACCGTCGTCACGATCCCGAAGCTCGCGCCATGCGTGAGATTGCCCCCCACGATCGGACAAGCGCACAGATCGGATGCACGCTTCTGGCCGCGCGCCAGCGCGGCAATGGTCGCGCGCGAAGAGCCGGGCCCGAGCGTGACGTGGCTGAGGGCCGCGAGCGGGCGGGCGCCCATCGCAGCGACGTCGCTGACCGCCGCGTGGAGCGCCTTGTGGGCGATGTCGGCCGGGGTCAGCCATGCGGCAAGGAAATGCTGGTTTTCGAGGCAGGCATCGATGGTCCAGACCCGTCGAGCGCGCCCTACCCTCAAGATCGCGCAGTCGTCACCGATACCAAGCTCGACCCCCGGTGCAACGCTCGAGGCCAGGGCCCGTTCCAAGAGTTCGAGCGCGCTCCATTCACCGAGCGACGCCGGAGGAAGTCCGGAGCGTCTCGGGCGCTGCGGCTTCATGACGCAGCGCGTTTGATGGGGATGGTAACCACGAACACCGTGCCCTCGGGCTCGTTGCCCTCCACGCGCACCGTACCGTCGTGCGAGTCGACCAAGCGCTTGACGATTGATAGACCGAGTCCCGTTCCACCTGCTTCACGCGTCGAACTAGAATCGACTTGGTAAAAAGCGTCGAAGACGCGCTCGCGCTCTTCTTCGGCAATGCCGATGCCGGTATCGGAGACGCGAAACTCGATTGCCAAGCGGCGCGCCGCTCCGAGCAGCACGCCACCTGAGCCTCCCTTGTCCGAGCTGAGCGAGACGACGCGGGCGCTCACGCTGACGACCCCGCCCTGGGCCGTGAATTTGATGGCATTTTCAGTCAAGTTCAGCAAGACCTGACGCAGTCTCTCGCCGTCGGCGAACAACCCGGGCAGATCCACTTCGACAGAACTGGACAACACGACACCCTTCTTGCGCGCCGTGGGCGTTAGCGTGGCCACGACGTCTTCGATCACTTTCCCCGCGGCCAGATCCTCGCGCCGCACGCTCATGGTGCCGCTTTCTAGCTTGGACAGGTCGAGCAAGCTCTTGATCAGGCCGAGCAGCTGCTCGCCCTTTTCGTGAATCGTCTGCAAAAAATCCCGCTGCTCGCCGACGATTTCACCGGCGATGCCCTCGAGCAACATCTCGCTGTAGCCGATGATCGAGGTAAGCGGAGTCCGCAGTTCGTGCGATACGGTGGCCAAGAAATTGCTTTTGAGCCGATCGAGTTCTTTCAGTCGATCGTACGCCTGTTGCAGCTTCTTGTTCTTGTCGCCCAACTCGCGAAAGCTCTCGCGCACGGAAGCCAAGTGCATGCTGCTGGCCAGGTGCGCCTTGAGCCCAGAGAAGACCAGCAAATCGAGCGTGGAGCGCAGATGCTGATCGATGCGCTTGCAGTACTCCTCGCTGAGTCGCGACAGCCCGGCCCAGTGAGCCTGCAACTCGGCGCGTTCGAGAGCCGGATCCAGTTCGAACAACGCGGCTGGCGGCTCTTGCACCTCGGGCGACAGAAAGGGCCCAAAAATCGTTCGTCCCAGCGTATGCCCTTCGTAGACGATGGCCGTCGTCAGGTACTGACCGCCGGAGATGCAGCGCACCTGAGACGACACGCCGTCGTCCGGCTTCGAACGTCGCACTTCGACGATGACGTTCTGGACTGCGGTGCGTCCGCCACGAGTCGTCTCCAAGTACTTGTAGAGGCTCGGTACAGCGCCAGTATCGGCCAAGAGCGCGCCCGTTGCGGAATACACGCGAAGCGGGATGCCGAACAGCACCTCGAACGAATGCACCATTTCGACCAACGCCGGTCTGTCGAGCAGATCTTCGAGCTCGAAGTCTTGGGAGATGGCGATATCGTTCAAGCTGCGGGGCGAATCGCTCATGACTTGCCTCCCAGTCGCGCCTGTCCGACCCGGCAGGCCAAGATGCGATCGAGAGCTTCGTGGCGACCCAGCTTCTCGGCTACGTTTTCGATGAAGCCTTCGCCATCGAAACCGAACTTCTTGCCCAGACCGTGCTGCTTCTCGATGCTCTGCCAGGTGAGGTGCAACAACCCGATGAAGCACTCGACCACGCCCTGGCCCTTGGTGGCGACGGCCAAATAGACTGGTTCGCGGCCGCCCGCGGCGTCACTCGCAATGTCGGACTCGCTGCGCGCGCCTGGCATATCGCGCTTGTTGAACTGGATGACCAGCGGCATGTTCTCGAGAGCGATGCCTTGGGCCTTGAGG
Organism: Polyangiales bacterium; assembly: GCA_038324055.1. Lineage (GTDB taxonomy): Bacteria > Myxococcota_A > Polyangia > Polyangiales > Polyangiaceae > NIC37A-2. The sequence goes on from JBBQHO010000035.1 coordinate 8,493, forward strand.
TTGTCGCGCAGGTCGACGAATGCCTCGGCATTCGTGTCGGTCTCGCTCTCGCGCGAATCGGCGACGAAGGCGACCCCGTCTGCCCCTTGTACGACCAAGCGACGCGTCGCCGAATGAATCACCTGCCCCGGAACGGTGAAGACCTTGAGGCGTACGGAAAGTCCACTGACATCCTTGAAATTGAGCGGCAAGAGATCGAAGAACAGCGTCCGATCGTCCTTCGTGTCCAAGGTCATCAAACGCCCCTTGGAGTCGCCGACTGCGGCCTCGTGCAAGGCCTGCAGGTTGGTGGTCTTTCCGCTCAGCGCCGGTCCATAATAGACGAGCTTGATGGTGAGTTCGCGCGTTGCAAAGTCGAGCTGCACAGGTTTGCCTCGGAGGGTGCTTGAACACTCGGCTGTAGGTGGTAGCCCCACAACGCGAGAGGGAACGGCAGGTTATCATCAGTACAGGCGATGCAAGAGGCCTGGCTCGTAGGAGGCGAGCGGAGCTGCCTGCCGCAAGCGTTCGACCAGATCAGGATTGGCGATGAACGCTCGGCCGAACGCAATCAGGTCGAACTCGCCGAGCGCTACGGCGCGCTCTGCCTGCTGGGGCCCGTAATTGCCCACTCCGACGCACACGCCCCGGTATGCGCCACGCAAGTACCGACTGGGCACCGAACCCAGCAGCGGGTCGAAGACCGAATCGTCGAAGAGCCCCAGATGCACGTAGGCAAGTTGTCGCTCGCCCAGCTCCCGCAAGAAGTGATCGAAGACGGCACGATCGCGACCGTCCGATTCCATGTTCGTATGCGCCGTCGGTGAGACGCGCACGCCGAGCGGCAGCGCACCCAGTTCTTCGAGCAGGGCATCGATGACCTGAAGAGGGAAGCGACTCATGGCTGCCGCGTCCCCGCCCCAGCGGTCCTCGCGCCGATTGCTGGAGTGGTGGAGAAATTGGTCCAACAAATAGCCGTTTGCTGCGTGCAATTCGACGCCGTCGAAGCCTGCCTCGCGTGCGTGCGCGGCAGCGGCCACGAAATCGCCCGTGACCCGCGCAAAGTCGCCCGACTCCATGGCCCGAGGCATTTGGTACTGCAGCTTGCGCATGCGCGGCACGGTGCCTTCGAGCTGCAACGCCGACGGGGCGATCGGTTGGCAATCGCTGAAATACGAGTGCGCCGCGCGACCCGTATGCCAAAGTTGACAGAAGATCCGACCGCCCGCTTCGTGCACTTGGTCGACGACCGAACGCCACCCTTGCGACTGCGCCTCGGTGTAGCAACCCGGCACGTTGGGGTACCCGAGCGCCTCCGAGCTCACCACGGTCGCCTCGGTGACTATTAGCCCGGCCGCAGAGCGCCGGGCGTAGTAGGCAGCCATCGAGGCAGTCGGCGTGCCTTCGGGCCCGGCCATGCAGCGCGTCATGGGCGCCATGACGATGCGATTGGGCAACGTCAGCGTCGGCGTGAGCCGAAAACTGCTGAACAGCGAGGACATGATCCGCCAGAGGCTAGCTCAGTTCGGGCAAGCGAACTATCCTGCTGTATGCCCTCCGAGCTCTGGCAACCCGACGAACTCGCCGGTTTCGAGCGCTTGGTCTTGCCGCTCCCGGCCGAAGGCGATGGCGAGCTCGTGGCTACTCTGGTGCGTCGCAAGCGGGAGCTTGCGCCCACCGCTCCGCGCGGCGCGGTGCTCTACATTCACGGCTACGTCGACTATTTTTTCCAGGTACACTTGGCCGATGCTTTCACCCGGGCAGGATACGATTTCCACGCGCTCGATCTGCGTCGCTATGGGCGCTCGCTTCGTCCGGGCAACGTGCCTTGCCAGTGCGCGCGCATCGACGACTATTTTCCGGAACTGACCTGGGCGATCGAGAGCTGTACCGCCTCGGGGCTGCCGCTTTCGTCGCTCGCAGCTCACTCGACCGGCTGCCTGCTGGCTTCGATCTACGCCGCGCGCGGCTCGTGCAAGGATGCCATCGGTAGCCTTGTGCTCAACAGCCCCTTTTTCGAGTTTCGCGCCAACGCGGTCGAAAAGGTTGCGCTTGCCGCAGTCATTCGTCTGGGCGCCACAATGCCGACGGTCAGCGCGCCCGTCCGCCTCAACCCCGTGTACGGGCAGACCCTGCACCAGAGCGAGTCGGGCGAATGGGCCTACGATCTGACCAAGAAGCCGCTCGGAGGTTTCGGCGTCACCGCAGGCTGGATCCACGCCATCGCGCAGGGGCACGCAGAACTCCAAGCCGGCCTCGACGTCAACTGCCCCGTGCTCGTCTTGCATTCGACGCGTTGGCGCGTCTCGAGCAGCCGAGTCGAAGAAGCCGACCGCACCGCCGACGTCGTACTCAACGTCGAGCACATGAAAAAGTACGCCCACTCCGTCGGTCGTGACGTCGAGGTACTCGCGTTCGAGGACGGAAAGCACGACTTGACGCTGTCGGCACTGCCGGTGCGCACGCGCGTGCTCGAAGCCATGGTGGGCTTCGTCCAGCGGCGAACCCCCTAGAATCACGCGAGCCAGCGCGCGCGAGCGTCGGCGATTTCGGCCATGACTCGCTCTTTTGCTGGGCCACCAACCAGTTTGCGCCGCTCGACGGCGACTCGCGGATCGAGTGCCTCTCGCGCCGCTGGCTCACCCAGCGAGGCGTGATGACCAACCAGCACCTCGACGGGCAGCCCGCCCAATTGGACACCACGCTCTTCCGCCTCACGCACCAAGGAACCGACGATGTGGTGCGCGTCACGGAAAGGGACGCCGCCGCGCAGCACCAGATAGTCAGCCAGATCAGTCGCGCAGACGTGGCCCCCGTCCAGCGCGGCTTCGAGGCGCGTCTTGTGAAAGGCGCAAGTGCTCAGCGCTCCCGTCAGTGCTCGCAGCGACAGCAGAGCGTCGCGAACGGCATGAAAAATCGGCTCCTTGTCTTCCTGCAGATCGCGGCCGTAGCCAAAGCTCAAGCTCTTCTCCAAAACGTACAACGCGGTGACATGTCCGATCAGACGTGCCGCCTTGCCGCGGACCAGCTCGGCGACGTCGGGATTCTTCTTCTGCGGCATCATGCTCGAGCTGGTCGAAAAACCGTCCGAAAGCTCGACGAAGCCGAACTCCGTGCTGCTCCAAATCACGAGTTCTTCGCCAACGCGGGACAGATGCACACCCAGGATCGCGAGGCCCGAAGCCACCTCCATCAAGAAATCGCGACTGGCGGTGGCGTCGATCGAATTGCGCATGGGCCGCGTAAAGCCAAGCTCTTGCGCCACGCCTCCGCGATCGAGCGGATAGCCGCTGCCCGCTACCGCTCCAGCGCCGAGGGGCGATTCATTGAGACGCACGAGAGCATCCGTGAGCCGTCCGTGATCGCGCCACAGCATCTCCTGCCACGCCATCAAGTGATGCGAGAGCCGGCTTGGCTGCGCGCGTTGCAGATGCGTGTAAGTCGGCATCAGCGTGTCGATCTCCAGCGTTGCGCGCTCGATCAGCACCAGGCCCAATTCGCCAACGGCAAGGGTAACCTCCTGCAGGGCCTCGCGCGCGTACAGCCGTAAATCCGTGGCTATTTGATCGTTGCGGCTGCGCGCGGTGTGTAACTTGCCGCCGACGGGGCCGACGAGCGCCGTGAGACGAGCCTCGATGTTCATGTGCACGTCTTCTTTGGCCTTGTCCCAAACGAACACGCCACTCTCGATCTCGCTCGCTACTGCATCGAGCCCGCTCACCAACGTGTCGACTTCGGCGGCGCTCAACACGCCTGCGCGACCGAGGCCACGCGCATGCGCTTTGGAACCTTGAATGTCGACGCGCCACAGAGCGGAATCCACCTCGACGCTCTGATTCAACTGCTGCATGGCCTCGTCAACGGATGTGGGGAGGCGTCCACCGCGCGCAACACTCATGCGACGCGGATACAATTGACACTCCAATCGAGCAACCTGACTTGAAAGGAAGCGCTTTCTAAGCCGATCGGACTGTTCGCTTTCATCTCAATGGCGTTGCCGGTTTCGAAGTTCGATGAAAAGGTAGACGCGCTTCCATGAAACACCTCCCACACCACTCACCGTTCTTTTTCCGCACGCTGATCGTCGCAGCGCTTCCGCTTCTCGGCTTCGCCGCTTGTAGCGCGCCGGATGCTCCCGACGGAAACGACGATGACGTCAATCCCGACGTGGGCAGCGGTGGCACGGGCAATAGCGACCTTGGTGATCTCGGCGACATCGATGGCGGCGGTGGCGCCGATGGCAGTGGTGGCGCCAAGCAGGAGGCGAAGGTTTATACGACCTTGCCGAAAGACTTCACCGAGACCTTTCTGATGGATGGTACGGCGGAAGCACTTGGCGGCTGGATGATGATCGGCAAGCTGGCCGATCTCGAAGAGCCAGCCGAGAACAACTGCGCCAACGTGCTGCGCGTCGTCGTCCGCGACTTCAAGCAGTCTCACATCGACTTCGGTCAAGAGAAGCCCGCGACCTTCGCGGCTGACGGCAAGAACGGTCTCTACACCGGCCTCGTGCTCGCAGACCTGGGAGAGGATCGCAAACCAAAAATCACCCCGAGCTACGTGCCAGCGGACGTCATCGAGCACTTTTCGGATTGGTATGTGAACACCGAAGGCGTGAACATCCCGTACATCATGGATATGTGGCTCGAGCCCGATCCGATGAAAGAAGGAACCTTCACGTTCGCTGCCAACAACTTTTTCCCGCTCGACGTAGCTCCGTACGCAAACATCGACGAGAGCGAGAATCAGATCGGCGGCGTGGGCATCACGAACGAGTCGCACAATTTCCTGTTCACGACCGAGATGCACACAGCCTTCGAGTACAAAGCAGGCCAGATCTTCAACTTCACCGGCGACGACGACGTATTCGTCTTCATCAACGGACATTTGGCGGTCGACATCGGGGGTATTCACGGCGAGCTGCCGGGCAACGTCTCGCTCGATGCGAAGGCCAGTGAGTTCGGCCTCGAAGTGGGCAAGGTCTACCCGCTCGACTTGTTCCAAGCCGAGCGCAACCCAGGCGGATCGAACTTCAAGATCGAGACCAGCCTCGACTTTCAGTCGTGCGGAATCCTACCCGACGACATTGGCGTCAAATAGTCGAGCTTCGGGATCCGACACAAAGCCCGCATCGCTCGATGCGGGCTTTGTTCTATGCTGCGCCCGTGGACCCTTTCCGCCTCCTGTTCGCGCGCTGGGCGCCTTGGTTCCAGAGCCCCAGCTGGGCACGCCTCCGCGCCGCCTGGCTGCTGCTTCACGTCGTGGCCGTCGCGCTAGTGGCGTTCCCTGCGCCGATTCGTCGGCTGGACGCTGCCCTCTGGCGCAAACCAGCGGTAGGCGTCGAACTCGAGAACTGGACGAGACGGCTGAATTCCGCCGGGGTTCGCGTAACCCGACGCGAAGTCCGCGACTTCGCGACCGAGTTGGCGGCGCGCTGGCTCGGCGCTCGCAACACGCTCGTTGCGCCGTTCAAGGCGTATTTGGGTGCGCTGGGCGTGCCGCAGAATTGGTACATGTTCACAGGGGCCGATCGCGCTCCGCAACGCTTTGCTCTGCTGTTCAGCGACCGCAGCGGTACGCTGATCCCCGTGTTCGAGCTGGGCGTGCGACTCGATCATCCCGAGCTGATCGATCCCGAGTTCTTGGACGAGCATCGTGTACGCCGCGCGCTGCTCCAGACGTCGTGGAGTCGGGCGCAAACCTTCGCGTCGGTGTGCGGCTACTTTGCTCGAACGCTGCGCGCAGAGAGGGACGACATCGCGGACGTGATTTGCGAACTCCGGCAGCAAGAAGTCCAGCATCCCCAGCATTTGGCCGAGTCGCGAGAGGTGATTGTGACACGCACCTGGGTCGTACACGAGGATGGGAGCGCGAGCGATCACTGGGCGCCGCCCAAAAAACGGAAGAAAGCCCGCAAGTGAGGCGCTTTGCGGCTTGGTGGCTGGCTCTGACGAGTGAGCGCGAGGACGGGACGGCGCTCGCGCTGTTGCGTGTACTGGTGGCGCTCAGCTGTCTGGGACTGATAGGCGCGCTGTGCTTCACCGCGGAGGGTCGACAGACCGTCGTCTTCGGGTTGACCGACGTTTCGTCTGGTGGCTATCGCAAGCTCGCGGGCGCGGGCGCGGGCGCGACGCTGACATTTGGTCTGCTTGGCCTTGCCTGGCTCGCGGCCTGGCTGTTGCTCGTAGGCGCCTTTGGTCGCCTGCCTGCCCTCGTTCTGGCCGTGACCACTCACGTCGTGCTGACGCGGAACGGCGACGTCAGCGGGTCGGGTGATGCATTGCTCGGGGCGGCGCTGCTGTTTCTCGTACTTGGAGATGCGACTGCCACTTTGTCGGTCGACGCACGCCTGCGCGCGGATTCGTTCGTTGCCAGCTCGCAGATTGCCGCTTGGCCCCGTCGCCTTGCATTGTTTCACTTGACGGTCGTGTACGTCGCAACCGGCCTGCAGAAGCTGGTGGCTACGGCCTGGACGCCGCTCGACGGCTTTTCCGCGCTCTACCAGATCTTGCAGAGCCCGCACTGGGCTCGCTTTCCCACGCTCGTAACCGATGGCGACGGCCTGTGGGTGGTTCCTCTCGCCGTCGGGACGGCTGTCACGGTCACGTTCGAGCTCGGTTTTTGGCTCGTGCTCGTGTCAAGGCGCGTGCGGCCCGTTTTCGCGACGGTTGGAGTGCTGCTGCACCTCGGCATTTGGATCTTGCTCGAAGTCGGTGCGTTCAGCGCGCTCAGTTTGGCGTTCTACCCGCTGCTCTTTCCCCAGGCCTGTACGCGGCTCGGGCAGGCACTGTCGACAGCGCTCAGTCGAGTCGCGCGAGGATCGGATCCAGGACGCCCGCCTGCAATGCGTCGAGCCGCGCGAAGAAACGACGGTAGTCGCGACCCGGAGCCTGTCCCTCGGGCACCCGCAGCGAAAAATCCGTCATGCGGGTGGTGACGAAGCGCGCGCAGGCAGCCGCACCTTCGATGGCGAGACCGGCCTTCTCGGCCGAAGTGAGCGGTCGCGCGGCATGATAGGCCTCGATGAGAGGCCCTGCAGTTTCGAGGTCGAGACGATCGCCGAAACACCAGGCGAGCACGGTCACGATCAGGTCGTAAGAGTAGCTGCCGAGACAGGCGCTCTCGAAATCGAGCAGGGCGCTGATGCGGTCGCCCTGAACCAGCGCGTTATCGCGAAACAGATCACCGTGAATCAGGCCGCGCGGCAGATTCGGATCGCGTTCTCTATCGAGCTGGACAAGCAAACTGCGCACGCGCGCTGACCCTTCCAGGAGTTCGGCGCGCCCGGAGGCCTCTACAGTAGCGAGCCTGCCGAGCAACGCATCGCGATCGAAGCGGCCCACGGGTACCTCGAGGCCGCCCAGATCGGCGGCGTGCACGCGACCGAGCGCATGACCGAGGCTCCGAGCAATGCCAGGCGTCACTTTCTTCTGGCAGACCACTTCACCCGGCGCGCGCTCGTAAACGGCAAAAGGCTTTCCTGCGGCTTCGGCGCCGAGCCCCCCCGATGCCAGCCGTACGGGGCGCGCTACCGGCACGCCCGAACGTCCGAGCGCCTCGTTCAGTTCGAGTTCGAACAAAGCCCCACGCGGCCCCTGTTCTTCGTAGATCCGCGCGAAAAACTGGCGGCCGTCCGTGGTCTCGAACAAAAAGTTGGAGTTGACGCTACCAGCGGCCAGCGGGGTCCATTGGGCCAGCCGTAGTCCGTAAGAATCAGCCAAAAGAGCGCGGGCGGCGGGCTCCGGCAATGGGGTGAGCAGGGCCATACCGGACGGTTAGAGCGAAGCCCAAAGCTGGGAGCAAGACGCGCGCGCCCTGCTATAGACGGGTCCTTGGAAATTTACGGCGATACCACGAGTCTTTCGGCTAGCGCGCTACGCGCGCTCGAACGCGTCTCCCGCAGGCGTGTGCCCCTCGACGTCATCACCACACCCGAGCTCGCCAAATCGTTGGCCGATGCTTCGCGCGAGTCGGGTCGGCAGGTCGGCGTCTTGGTCAGTCGAGTCGGAGAGGTCGAGCATGTCATCGTCGGCACGCCGACGGGACTCATGCTGCCAGACATCGGTCGCTTGCGCGCGGCCAAGGGCCGCTTCCGCGCCTTGCGCCTCATTCACACCCATCTGTTCAACGAGGGGCTGACGCACGACGATCTCACGGACTTGACACGTCTCCGACTCGACCTGGTCTGCGCGCTGCTCCTGACCCCCGGGGGCGGCGAGCCGCGCAGCATCAGTTGGGCGTACAACGTACCCAAAGGTCGGGGCGAGGACGAAGCGAGCCGACGCGGCTATGAACTGGTCCCGCCCATGCCCTGGGGCCGGCCGCAGCCCCATTTCGGTGAGCTGATCGAAGCCCTGGAAAACGAGTTCACGCGGCTCGAAAAAACCCGCGCCATCGAGGCCAAAGACGGGCGGGCGATGCTCATCCATGTGGGCGAAAAGAAGCGAGGGCCGGGCGCCATGCGGCTGGCAAAGAGCCGTATGGCGGAGCTTGCGGCTTTGGCCGAGACCGCAGGAGTCGAAGTCGTCGAACAGATCATCCAGCTACGAGAACACATCGATCCCAAGTTCTTGCTCGGCAAGGGCAGGCTCGAGCAGGTAGTGATCCAGGCCATCGATTTGGACGTCGAGACGCTCATTTTCGACTGCAACCTGAGCCCCAGCCAGGCCAGCTCGATCGCCACTTCGACCGATCTCAAAGTGATCGACCGCACGCAGTTGATCTTGGACATCTTCGCTCAACGCGCCGAGAGCAAAGACGGCAAACTGCAGGTCGAGTTGGCGCAGCTCAAATACACACTGCCGCGCCTGGGTCAGAAGGACGACGGCCTATCTCGCCTCACTGGCGGCATCGGTGGACGCGGGCCGGGCGAGACCAAGCTCGAAATTGGTCGACGCCGCGCGCGCGAGCGGCTCGAGCGCCTGCAGAAGCAGCTCAAGGAGCTCGAAAAGCAGCGACACGAACGGCGGCGTCTCCGGCGCAGCGAGGATATCCCGGTCATCGCCATCGTGGGCTACACGAACGCCGGCAAGAGCACGCTGCTCAATACACTGACCAACGCCGGGGTATTGGCAGAAAACAAGCTGTTCGCCACGCTCGACACGCGTTCGCGGCGCCTCAGCCTGCCTCAAGGCAACGTCGTCATTTTGAGCGACACCGTGGGTTTCATTCGCGACATGCCCAAGGACCTGTTCGCCGCCTTCAGGGCCACGTTCGAAGAAGCGGCCGACGCCGATCTGATCTTGGAACTGGTCGACGCTTCGGACGAAGAAGAGACCACGCACCGAAAAGAAACGGAGCGCCTCATTGAAGAGCTAGAGCTGGGGGAGATTCCACGCCTCACGGTGTACAACAAGGCTGATCGTCTCGATCCGGCAGCAGCCGAGGCACTCGGGCACGAACCCGACAGCCTCGTCATCTCGGCCCTGCAGCCAACCAGCCTGCGGGCCCTTTTCTTGGCGCTCGAAGAGCGCTTTCCTCTCCACGCCGGGCGACGCAAGACGGCCAAGGACGACGAACCCCGCCGCTCCGCGGACGAAGATTTCGTGGATCCCGAAGAATGGGACTGAATTGACTGTAAGCACGACGCCACTCGGGCGTTTCCCCCCGAGAGAGGCCAGGTCTTGGCCCCTCCCCCACTTGGAGATCAAAAAAGAATGCGATTGATAGCCCTTGTTAGCGTGATGTGCGCGGGTCTGGCTTTTTCCACAGGTTGCCATCCTGGTCACATGCGCCACCGCGTGCCCGTCAGTGAGAACGAAGCCATCTTCGTCAGCGGCGAAGGCGAGGCCAAGTCACCACCCGACCGCATGCGCCTGCAGCTGGGAGTCGAGGCCAAGGCCGAGACGCTCGACGCTGCGATGGCCGACAGTAGCAGGCGCAGTCACGCCCTCCGAGAAGCTCTGCTCAAGCTCGGAGTGGCCGAGAAGGACATGAAGACGGGTCAGTTCTCGATCCAGCAGATCCGCGAGCCCATGGTGATCAGCTACACCGAATCCGCACCCGCCTCGGCACCCGTGTCTTCGTCAGCCAAGGGCAAGCCCACAGTCACTAGCGCCCCGGCACCCGTGCCCCTCACGCGCACTGAAGAGCGCTGGGTCGAGCGCTACCAGGTGTCGAACACACTGGACGTGACCTACCCTGATCTGTCGCGGGCCGGTGAACTGATCAGCGCGGCAGTGGCTGCAGGGGCCAACAACTCGTGGGGCCTCAGCTTCGAGGTCACTGATCCCAAGCCTCTGCAAAACCAAGCCCGCGATGCGGCTCTGGCTGACGCCAAGGCTCGCGCCGAGCAAATTGCCAAGGCGACCGGTGTGAAGCTGGGCCGCGTCCTGTCCGTCAGCGACGGGGGGAATGGCGGTGGCGGTCCGACCCCGCCCATGCCGATGTACAAAATGGCAGCCATGGATGCATCGGTGCCGATCGAAGGTGGTGAGACCAAGATCACGGCCGCGGTGCAGGTGGTCTACGCCATCGAACGAGATTGAGTGTTGACGGGCGCCCTAGGGCGTCGTTCGAACAGAACGAAAAAGGGGGCCAAGCCCCCTTTCTTGCGTTCGACAGGGACCCAGTGCCCCTGCCCGCAATTCAGAGCTTCTCGGAGTCGCGACGCGGACGACGGTTGGCATCGAGCACACGCTTGCGCACACGAATGGCGGCAGGGGTCACCTCGACGTACTCATCGCGGTCGATCCACTCGAGCGCCGTGTCGATCGTGAGGATCTTGGGCGGGGTCAGCACGACGTTTTCGTCCTTGCCCGAGGCGCGGATGTTGGTGAGCTTCTTCTCGCGGCACACGTTGATGTCGAGATCGTTCTCTCGGTTGTGCTCGCCAACGATCATGCCCTCGTACACTTCCGTGCCTTCGTTGATGAACATGTTGCCGCGCGGTTGCAGACCCATGAGGGCGTACGGCGTCGCCGGCCCCTGGCGGTCCGAGACCAGCGCGCCGCTGGCCCGACGCAGCATCGGCCCCGCGTAGGGCTCCCAGCCGTCGAACAGCGTATTGAGCAGGCCCAAACCGCGAGTTTCCGTGAGAAAGTCCGAGCGAAAGCCGATCAGACCACGGGAAGGCACGCGGTACTCGACGCGACTGCGACCCGAACCCAGCTGGTGCATGTTGGTCATCTGGCCACGGCGCTCACCGAGACGCTGCGTGACAGCACCGATGTACTCTTCGGGCACGTCGACGACGACGATCTCGACCGGCTCCATCTTCTGTCCGTCGATCTCCTTGACCACCACTTCCGGCATGCCCAGCGAGAATTCGTACCCTTCGCGGCGCATGGTCTCGGCCAAGATGGCCAGCATGAGCTCTCCACGACCGTAAACGATGAAGGTGTCGGGCTCGTCCGTCATCTCGATACGCAGAGCCAAGTTGCGCTTGCCCTCTTTCTCGAGCCGCTCCTTGATGTGGCGCGACGTCACCCATTTGCCAACCCGGCCGGCGAACGGCGAGTTCGAGACGATGAACCGGATCTTGATGGTCGGCTCTTCGACCGAGATGCGCTCGAGCGCTTCGGGCTTGGACGGGTCGGCCAAGGTGTCGCCGATCTGCACGTCCTCGAGGCCGGAAACGGCCACGATGTCCCCCGCCAATGCTTCTTCGACCTTGACGCGGCTCGTGCCCTCGTAGCGATAGACGGCGCTGAGGCGCGCGTTGCTGGTCTTGCTCTCGCCGATCCAGGCGATGGTCGCATTGACCTTGATCTTTCCGCGCCAAACGCGGCCTACGGCCAAACGGCCGACGTACTCGTCGTGCTCGATGTTGTGCACCAAGAACTGCAGCGGCGCGTCGACGTCGAGCTTGGGCGGGTGAACGTTCGCTAGAATGCAGTCGAACAGCGGCGAAAGATCCTTCCCCTCTTCAGCCAAGGTGTTCTTGGCGATGCCCAGCTTGCCGATGGCGTAGATGGTGGGGAAGTCCGCCTGCTTGTCGGAGGCGCCCATTTCGCAGAACAATCCGAAGGTTTCGGTCAGCACGTCTTCGGGACGGGCATCGCCGCGATCAATCTTGTTGATGACGACGATGACAGGCAGACCGAGTTCGATGGCCTTGCCCAGCACGAAGCGCGTCTGGGGCAGGGGGCCCTCGGCAGCGTCGACCAGGAGCAGCACGCCATCGGCCATTTTCAAGATGCGCTCGACCTCACCACCAAAGTCGGCGTGGCCGGGCGTATCGATGATGTTGATGACGGTGTCCTTGTATTGGACGCTGCAGTGCTTCGCCAAAATGGTGATGCCGCGCTCACGCTCCAGATCGTTCGAGTCCATGACTCGATCGGCGACAGCTTCGTTGACACGGAATACGCCGGTCTGTTTGAGCATGTTGTCGACCAGGGTGGTCTTACCGTGATCGACGTGGGCGATGATGGCGACGTTGCGCATTGAGGGAGCCATGGGAGAGCCGCCCCTAGCTTGCCTTGTGCGCGTCGGCAAGGAAAAGGGCCTCGAAATCACCCGCCGAGCTGCATTCACCGCGCAAACGGACTTCCCGGCTCAGCCCGGACGTCCGCTGACGCGGTAGATGACGCCGCCCTGGGCGCTGGACACGTCACAGGACTCGCGGACGACCGCCACCTGTTCTTCTTCGAGTTCAGCTTCGAGTCCGCCAGCTTCCAAGTGAAACACGCCGCGCTCGCAAACGAGGATTTCAGGCGCGCCTTCAGGGGTGATGCTGAAGCGGCCACCCTCGCGCACGACGATGCGTTCGACTTCGCCTTCGCGAAAGACCGAGCCTCCAGCTACTTGGACGCGCTTGACTCGCCCGCTCTTTTTGGTCGGCAAGTGGCGCGGCGATGCGATCACGAGCGCGGCGTCGCCGGCATCGACCAAACCGTCGACCGAGATGCCGAGAGCCCGCGCCACGCGGAGCACCACATGAAGCGTCGGGTTGGCCTGCCCCGACTCGAGATGCGCGATGGTCGGACGCGGCACGCCGGAATGCTCGGCGAGCGACGCCTGGCTCAGCCCACGTGCCTCGCGCAGGCGCTTCAGGTTTTGCGCCAGATATGTCGAGCTATCGTCCGTCACGACGATAGAATAACACGACTCATGGGCCCGTGGCGATGCGAGTCACGTCGATCACCTCGTCCCAGGCGGCTTCGTGGCCGTCGTAGCGGACCTTGAGCTTCTCGGCCGAAACGACTTCGAGCACCGTGGCGCGGTAAATCGAGCCGCGCCAGCGGACGCGGATGCGATCTTCCGGTTTGTAGCGGCTCATCGGGGCGGCGGGGCCGGCCTTGTTCTTGTCGAGGCCGCTCACGAGCTGCACGTGGTGGGGCGGCGGCGGCGCCGGCGCCTGGCCCTGGACCAAGCCTTTGATGCGTTCGAGCGTGACGTCTTCGTCCCAGCGCGACGGATAGCCTTCGTAGTGAACGCGGAAGCGGGCGCTGCTCTTCTTCTGGAGAATGTACGCCGGGTAGAGCAGCCCCTCTTCGCCCCACTCGACCAGCACATAGTCGCCCACGCGAAAAGGTCGACTACAGCCCGTGACGAAAAAGACCGCCAAGCTCGCGGTGCCCACGAGCCAACCCCGACGACTGAGCGGCTCAGGCACCGCCGAGCTCCTCGGCGCGACGATTCAACCAGGCCGCCCGACTGCGCGTCGACCAGGCAAAAATCATCAGGAGCATGACGAGCAGACCCCAAGCCACCAGCTCGAACCGCAGCGGAATCTCCGCGCTGTCCGCGGTGGTGAGACCCGTCACCGCGCCAATCGCCGCCAAACCGTTGAAGCCGACGTGGAGCGCCAGACCGGGCAAGAGCGAGCCAGAAGTTGCACGCACGAAACCCAAGATGCAGGCCATGAAGGCAATCGCCAGCCACAAGCGCTGATCGAAGTGGCTCAGCGTAAAGCCGAGGCCGGTGACTAGTGCCGCAACGAACCCGCTCCGGCCGCTGCGCCGGAGCGCACCAAATACCGCCCCACGAAAGAACGTCTCTTCCGCCAGGGGCACGAGCACGGCTAGCGAAAGAACCAGCGCAACCGCGTGCAGGGTGCTCGTAGGCTGGAGCAGATGAGCACGGGCCGCTGCTTCCGCCTCGGGAACGGGGAAAAAATGCTCGACGACGCGGCGCAAGCGGTCGGCGGGGAGTTGGCTCACGAGGCCAAGCAGCAGCCCGAGACCCAGGAGCAGTGGCGAGGTCGGGCGCACGCCAAGCGCCGCTGACGCGCGGCTGCCTCCTGGATAGCCGTTCAGCAGGAACGCGGAGGCGAGCAAGAACACGATGGCGCTCAGACCGCCCAACATGACCGCGTCTTCCCTGGAATGGGGCCGCAGGGCGAACAGCAGCATCGCCGAGATGCCCATCATGACGAACGCACCCGCAATCCACGCCAGCGCGTGGGCGGGCGTGAACTCGGAGTGCGGAGCCCCGTCCGGAAGCTCTTGTCTCGGTTGGTGGTCCATCGGCCCTCAGCCGGCGCGCAGCTGCGCTGGCACACCACGCTTGAGCACCGTGTCACGAGCCCAGGCGTCGCTCTTGTCGAGGTGATTGATGGTGAAATGGAGGCCGCGGCTCTCCTTGCGGCTGGCAGCTGCCGAGATCACCAAGTCGGCTACGCACTGGATGTTGCGCAGCTCGAGCAAATCGCGAGTCACCAGGTGCTTCCAATAGTAGTCGAGGATTTCCTGCTCGAGTAGCCGCACACGCCTGTGTGCGCGCTCGAGGCGCGTGTCGCTTCGCACGATGCCGACGTAGTTCCACATCAGACGCCGTACTTCGTCCCAATTCTGGGTGACGATGACCGCTTCGTCGCTCGGGATGGCCGAACCGGTCTGCCACTCGCCCACTTCGGGCCAAGGACGTGAGCGCAGCTCGTCGATTTGGGTCTGCAGCTTCTCGGCGGCGCGTTCCGCGAACACCAGGCCTTCGAGCAGCGAGTTGCTCGCCAAGCGGTTGGCACCGTGGAGTCCCGTGCAGGCCGTTTCGCCGATGACCCACAGATCCGGCAGGCTGCTGCGTCCCCACTCGTCGCTCGTCACACCCCCACACATGAAATGGGCTGCAGGGACCACCGGAATGGGTTCGCTCGTGATGTCGATGCCGTACTGCTTGCAGCGTTCGTAGATGGTTGGGAAGCGGTCACGCACGAAACTGGCGGGCTTGTGGGTGATGTCGAGCACGACGTGCTCGCTGCCGGTGCGCTTCATCTCGTAGTCGATGGCACGAGCGACGACGTCGCGCGGGCCCAGATCCGCCATGTCGTGGTGGCGGGTCATGAAGGCGTCTCCGTCGGGCAAGCGCAGAATGGCGCCTTCGCCCCGCAAAGCCTCACTCACCAAGAAACTCTTGGCGCGCGGCTCGTAGAGAACCGTCGGATGGAACTGGAAGAACTCCATGTTCGCGACTTCGGCCCCAGCCCGATAGGCCATGGCAACGCCATCGCCGGTCGCAACGTCTGGATTGGACGTGTAGAGGTAGACTTTGCCAGCGCCGCCCGTAGCCAACACGGTTGCGCGCGCCAAGATCGTCTGAACCGCGCCGGTTTTCTCGTCCAACACGTAAGCGCCAACGCATTGGTCGGGCTTGCCCAAGCGGCTCTGTAAGATGAGATCGACGCCCATCTGCCATTCGCGAACCTGGATGTTGGGGTGCGCCAGGACGGCGGCCACGAGGGCCCGCGATATCTCGGCTCCGGTAACGTCACCCGCGTGGGCCACACGGCGTGCGTTGTGGCCCCCTTCGCGCCCCAGATCCAATTCACCCGCGGCGTTGACGGAGAAGGCCGCGCCGATACCCATGAGCCAACGCATGACGTCGGGCCCGCGTCGCACGCACAATTCAACCGTCGCATCCCGACAGAGACCAGCGCCTGCCACATGCGTGTCTTTGGCATGTTCGGCGTAGCTATCGGTTGGGTCGAGCACGGCCGCGACGCCGCCCTGCGCCCACTCAGTGGCCGACTGGTTCAGACTCCGTTTGGTGACCACGAGAACTTCACCGAATTGGGCCGCGCGCAGAGCGAACGACAGGCCCGCGATGCCGCTGCCGAGCACGAGAAAGTCCGTCTTTTGGGACATGTGTCCTAGTCATAGTCGCTCGGAGTTCCAGAAGCACCACTCGGGTTGCCGTGAATATTACACCGAGGACACCTGGAGGATCTCAGGCTAGGCTCACTGCCGCCAGCCCGAAGGCGCGCACCGTTTCGGTGCCCCGGACGCGCTCGGCTCCCACAATTCTGGAGGAACTCGTGAAGATTCTGGTCGCACTGAAGCGGGTGAGTGACCCCGACAACGCCAACAAGATCAAGGTTCCTGGGGACCGGATCGACACCACTGGCCTCGAATACAAGGTCAATCCCTTCGACGAGTATGCACTCGAAACAGCGCTGCGCTTGACCGAAAACGGCAAGACCCCCAAGCAGCGCGAGGGTGAAATCGTAGTCGTGACGATCGGTCCCAAGGAGGCCGAGACGACCTTGCGCTCGGCGCTCGCCACTGGTGCGGACCGTGCGATTCGCATCGAAGCCGACGACAGTCAGCTCGACGGCCGCATCGTCGCGCACGCGCTGGCCAAGATCGTAGCCGAAGAAAAGCCCGACCTGATTCTACTCGGCAAGCAAGCGGTCGACGGCGATTCGAACCAGGTGGGTCAAATGTTGGCCGAGCTGCTGGATTTCCCGATGGGGACCTTCGCCGCCACCTTGAAGGAAGAGGCCGGCGGCAAGCTGTTGGTCGGACGCGAAGTGGACGGTGGTGTGCTCACGCTACGCCTCACTCTGCCGGCACTCGTCACGGTCGATTTGCGTGTCGTCGCACCCGAGAGCGTGTTTTCCAGCAAGACCGAGCCCGGCTTCAAGTACAACGAAGGCGTCCGCTTTGCTCCCCTACCAGCGATCATGGCAGCCAAGAAGAAGCCTCTCGACGTGCGTCCATTGGCGCAGGTCACCGACAAGCCACTGGCGACTGCATACGTCCGCTTCGAGGCGCCCAGCTCGCGCAAGGCAGGCGTGAAGGTGAAGGACGTCGCCGAACTCGTCCAGAAGCTCAAGAGCGAGGCCCGCGTCCTCTGACGCGTGGCTGCAACGGAAAGGAATTCGAACCATGTCCAACGTCCTCGTGATCGCCGAACTCGGCGAAGACGGCTCCCTCAAGAACGCCACCCTGTCGGCTATCACTTTCGCGAAGAAAGCTGCGCCCGCCGTCGGTGGCAGCTTCGACGTGCTGGTGCTCGGCGCCTCGAC
>JBBQHO010000036.1:0-25438 GCA_038324055.1 Polyangiales bacterium
GCCCATGCAAGGAGAGAACATGCAGGCAAACCAAGATGGTGAGTTCAAGGTCGGCGACAAAGCAGTTTACCCGGCACAGGGTGTTGCGGAGGTTGTCAGCATTGACGAGCGCGATATCGCTGGGAGTCTGCAAAAGTTCTACGTTCTGCGCATTCTCGACACCGATCGCAAGATCATGGTGCCCGTGTCCAATGCCGATGCAGTCGGGCTGCGTCAGGTGATTAGCGAGACCGAGATCCGCGAGATCTTCGACATCCTGCAGGAGCGCACGATTGGCTTCGACACGCAGACGTGGAACCGCCGCTACCGTGGCTTCATGGACAAGATCAAGACCGGCAGCATCTACGATGTGGCCGAGGTTCTGCGCGACCTGTACCGCCTCAAGGCCAACAAGCAGTTGTCCTTCGGCGAGCGTCGCATGCTCGACACTGCGCGCACCTTGATCGTCAAGGAGATCGCCATCGCGCGCGCGCAGACCGAAGAGCAGGTCATGACCGAGATCGAAGCGATCTTTTTCACGAACTGATCCCAGGTTCGGCCGAGTACATCGCGACCGAGCAAACGACGCGGCCTCTGGGCTGCGTCGTTCTGCTTTTTGTCGCGGCGCTTCTGGTGCCGCTCGAATGGCCTTGCACTGCCTGCGTGCTCGCACGAAAACAGACGACGATGGACCTGTCAGTGTGGCGCAGGCGCGTGATGGCTGGCCCAGCGACGTTCAGCGTGTTTCTTCGGCGTCTACCCGCTGGCGGATCGGCGACAGCGGCGGCAATTCGAGTGCCACGCGCCATTGACCACCTTCCTCGACCAGACGGCTTTTGACGTAGCTGCCGTCGCGCGCGACGACGGTAATCTCGGCCCAGTTGCCGTCCACCCGAGTTTCGTAGTGGTCGGGTACGAGGTGCAGGGCAAACCAGGAGGGAGCGATCATTTCGCCGAGGGCGACGTTGCGGCCCGACAGAGCCGAAGCGCGCCGCGCGCGCTCAGCCAAGTTGTCGCGCGCCGGTTTCCACAAGAGCGCTACCGCTTTCTCGCCCATCACGGGATTGCCGTGCACCCCGCCCATCACCTGAACGAACTGGCTGAGAACCGCCTCGGGCCCGAGGACAACGGCTTCCTCGCGACAGCCGCCAACCAGAGCGAGCAGGCCCAGACCGCAAAGGCCCAGACCGCTCAGGCCCAGACCGCTCGCATTCGACTCGCACGGGGCGGCGGAGCGAGGCGAGGCCTTTCGATAAGTAGCGGGCGGGACAACCATACGATCGCTCTCTTCTAGCGCGCGAAGACAAGTTCGGGCGAGCGAACAAGGGCGTCCAGATCCTTGCCCACTTGCACCTACACCTGTCTACAGTGGCGCATGGTCCTGTCCGATTCGCCGCGCCTTCACTGGCCTTCCCGCTCCCGCCAGGCGCAAGCGATTCCGTGCTCCCTTTCCAAACCTGCCGCGGAAGCCAGCGCCCGGCTCATCCAAGGGGACAACCTCGCCGCGCTCACCTGCCTGGCCAGCGACGCGAGCGTCCGCGGCCAGGTGAGCTTGGCCTACCTCGACCCGCCCTTTCTCACGGGCCGCGAGCACTTTCACACCACTCGGAAGGCGGCGACTTCCAAAGGCCCGAGTGCCCCCGACAAGACGCCTGCCTTCGATGATCGCTTTGCCACGCTGAGCGACTATCTGGACGTGCTCGAGCCGCGGCTGCGCGCCGCGCGAGACTTGCTCGCTCCCCACGGCAGTCTAGTGCTTCACGTCGATCCGAAAACGAGTCACTACGCCAAGGTCGTGTGCGACGAAGTCTTCGGCGCTGCAGCCTTCGTCAGTGAAGTCATCTGGCGCTACCGCCGTTGGCCTTCGAAGACCAAGAACTTCCAGCGCGTGCACGACGTCATGCTGCGCTACGTCAAAGATCCCGCGAGCGAGCCGCGGTGGCATCAACTGTACGAGCCACTGGCCGCCTCAACCATCGCGACTTGGGGCAGAACGAAGCAGCGCGCGGTCACGGCCGAGAACGGCCGCCGCGTTCGCTCGAGCAAGACGGAACAGACGACGCCGGGCACCCCGCTGGGGGACGTGTGGGAGATCAGCATCGTGGCGCCCGTCGCTCGGGAGAGGACCGGCTATCCGACACAAAAGCCCGAAGCGTTGCTTGGTCGCTGGATCGAGTCGCTGACGCTGCCGGGCGACCTGGTGCTCGATCCTTATGTGGGCAGCGGCACGAGCCTAGTCGCAGCGCTGAGTCGCGGTCGGCGCGCCATCGGCATCGACCAGGGTTCGGCCGCGCTCGACGTCGTGCGCTCCCGCCTGCGCCTCGGTGGTCATGACTTCGTCGAACAGACGGTTCTCCCCCGGCTGGGCCGTGGTTCGCGCTCGGGCACAGCGAGCGCCGATGGGGCGCGCGGAGCCGGGCGCGGCCTGTCCAAGACGGGTTGAGCGCGCTAGAGCCGGAGCCGATGTATCCGAGCCTCCGTCGTGCCTCAGCTTGGGGCCTGGTCGCCGCCACGTGGGCCGTGGGCGCTCCGGCGGATGCCCCCGCGGCACTCGTGCGGGTTGGCGGCGTCGAGGTTGCGACGCTCGAGGTGGCACTTGCCCTGGAAGCCTGCTGGGCCGAGTCGAACGACCGCGCTCGCCTTTCCTCCTGTCTGCAAGGTGAACGCAGCGTGCCGTGGCTGTTGTCGCGCGCCGCCGACGCTGGGCGCCTCGCCGCGCGACCCGAACTCGGACGGGCGCGCGCCGAACTGCTCGGACGCGCTTTGCTGCTGCGTTTGGCCCAGGAGACTCCGCAGCCAAGCCCCGCAGCCATCGCTCAGACGCGTCTCGAGCAAGCCGCCGAGTTTGAAAAACCGGCGCGTATTCGCATCTTCCGCATTCTCGTGGCCGACCGCGTGCAGGCTGAAGAACTGCGCGCCCGCCTGGGCCCACACGCAACCTTGACTGCCTGGCGCGCGCTGTGCCGGGACGTGTCCCTGGACAAGGCCACCCATGAGCGGGGCGGCGATTTGGGCTTCGTCGCTCCTGATGGTTCGACCGACGTTCCCGAAGTGAGCGCGGACCCAGCACTTTACGCCGCAGCATCGGATCTCCAAGACGGTGAACTCGCCGCCGCGCCCGTCGCCGAAGGTCATCGCTTTGCGCTCATCTGGCGGCGCGGCACGCTGCCGGCCGTGCAGTTGAGCGAGACAGAGCTGACGCCTCTCTTGGTCGCTAGTTTGGAACGCAAGGCCGTCGCGCAAGAGACGCGCGCGCTGCTCGTCTCACTCAAGAGCGCACACCTGCGCGACCTGCATCCAGACGGCCTCGAGCGGCTACGCGGCGCTGGACGACTCTACCCATTGCGCTGAATTCAGCGCTCGAGCTCGGGTAACTCCCAACCGTGCTGCTTGAGCACGGCGCGAAGCGTGACCGTTTCTTGCCGGGCGCGAGACAACGCAACCAGAAACGTCTCGGCATCCCCGCGCAGAGCCCCGTCGCTCGCCCGCTCGTAAGCTTCGAGCACGAGCAAGAGGTGCGGGTGGGCGGGCGCCACGTCCTTGGGGACAAGCATGGCGCGCGCAGCATCCAAGCGCGCCACGGCCACGCGATGGGTGACCTCGGCTAGGTCTTTGTCCGACGAGCGCCGTCGCAGCACTTCGGCCTCTTGCTCGGCCGAGCGAACTAACATCGCGGCCCGCGTGAGGTAGCTGCCACCGAGCGCTACCCCCGCGATCAGCAACACAGCTAGAGCGAACTGTAAAAACCAGCGCCGGGTCATGGCGTCACCCCTTCGTCGCCACCGAGGCGATGACCTTCGAATGCCGCTAGCGCGTCGCGCGCGGCCTCTTGTTCGGCGCTCCGCTTGTTTCGACCACGGCCTCGTCCTGCCACCGTGTCGGCCACGCGTACGATGACTTCGAAGGTCATGTCGTGGGCTGGACCGACGCGCTGCACCTCCTCGTAGAGGGGCGCCTTGTGGCCAAGCGCCTGCGTCCGAGTTTGGAGTTCGCTCTTCGGATCGAGCGCAGCGCGCCGAGGCGCCTGTGAAAGGCCAAACTCGACCACCAAGGCGCAGGCGGCCTTGGCCTGACCGAGCCCGTGGTCCAGGTAGGTCGCAGCGAGCAGCGCCTCGACGGCGTCGGCCACGACGTTGTCGGAATCTTGCAGGCTGTTTTGCTGGCCGCGACCCAGTCGCAAAGCCGAGGCAACGTCGTGGTGCCGACCGAACTCGGACAGCGCCTGCGCGCTGACGATCTGCGCGCGGGTGCGCGTGAGTTCACCCTCGTCGGCATTCGGGAACCGCTCGAACAACAACTCGCCCGTGACGAAACCGAGCAAGGCGTCGCCCAAGAACTCGAGTCGTTGGTTGTGCCGCGCGTCACGGACCTCATGGGCGTAACTCGGGTGCGTCAGCGCCTCGAGCACGCGCGGAGATTCTTCGGCAAGACCGAACAGCAGCGCGACGCGCGAAAGGGGACTCGTTTCGTCCATGGCCGCTGAGCCTAGAGCGATTTCGGGCGCT
This sequence comes from Polyangiales bacterium, assembly GCA_038324055.1. Lineage (GTDB taxonomy): Bacteria > Myxococcota_A > Polyangia > Polyangiales > Polyangiaceae > NIC37A-2. The sequence goes on from JBBQHO010000036.1 coordinate 4,485, forward strand.
GCGCTCGCCCCGAGTGCTAGAGTCCCGCCGATGTCTCGGCTGCTTTCCTGCCCGTTTTGCCGCGAAATTTTCGCGGCAAGCGAGGGCCCGCGCTGTCCAAACTGCGATCTGCCGTTGGTCGACCCACGCCGACTTCCACCCTCGGCCGAAGCCAGCGCCGAGGAACCCCAGCGCCCGATCGATCCGCCCCAGGATGTGCGACAGAGCTGGTTTTACTGGCGTAGAGGGCGCGGACCGTTGCTGGCGCTCGCCCTGGTGGGTTTCGGTTTGTTCTTTGCGCCTTGGGTGCGACTCGGTCGACCTGATCCGGTCGCGCTCTCCGCGTTCGATCTGGCACGCGGCAACGTCGGTTTCCTCTGGGGCGGAGCTATCGGCTGGTTCATCCTGGTGCCCTTGATCGCCAGCCGCAGAAGCGTCAGCGAACTCCGCGGCGCGCGCATCATCGCGTTTACGTTCTCGATCATGACCGCCTGCGAGTGCGCTCTCTTGTTCTTCCGTCCGCCGCAGGACTACGCCTACTTCAGCGCCCAACTAGAGACCGCCTGGGGCCTCGGCGCCAGCGCGCTCATCAGCGTTCTGGGGGCAGCCTGGAGTCTCTTGCTCGGCGGATCAGTGCGCGACCTGCGCGATCTGGGGGACGGCGGGCCGAACGACCGACGCCCGGGTGAAGCCGTTCACTGACGCGGGCCGGAGAGCACTGACACCTAGAAAGTGCCGCGAATCAGAAAATCGCGCCGAGCTGCAGCGCGAACTGCAGCTGGCTCTTTTGCCCGGCCAGATCTCTGCGATCTTCGGCGCTGTTCTGCGCCTTGTCGGGTGGCACCACGTCGAGGCTCAACTGCGCGCCGGCCGTGAAGATCTCGTACTGGTAGCTAGCACCAAAGTTCAGGCGCTGGCGCTCGAGCCGCACCGGAATGAAGACATGGCTGTTGTTGAAGTCCGCTGCGGAGCCACCCTCACAGACGGGCGAGCCATCGCGCCCCGGCACGCCGACCGGCTGCGCAGGCCCGCCCGGCTGATTCTTGCCAGTGAAGTTGCAGTACTGCTGAGCGTCGGTCGCAGGCGTGAAATCGATCACGCCGGAGTCGCCGAAGATCCACATGTACTGAAAGCCAATGAACGGCGTCAGCTGGCCGCTGCCAGCAATCGTGATGGGCTTGGAGAGCACGGCCGAAGCAGTCGGCACGGTGATCTGCACCTGAGATGTCCCGGTCAGAGTGCGAACCGAACCGGCGATGGCCAGATCGGGAAAGAAACCTGGCACGCCGCTCCGAAAACCTTCGAACAACGACATGCGCACGTCGACGCCACCGCTGATGATGCTGGTATCGGCAAGGAAGCCGAACGTGCTTCCGACCTCCAAGCCAAACCCAAAGCCCTTGCGTAGACGCACTGCGTACATCTGCAGCATCGAGGCGGGCGTAGCGTTCTCTTTCGCGGCTTGGCCGCTGGTCGGATCGTTGGGCCCGCGGGTGCCCCGCGTCCAATAGGATTGGCTCGAATCGATGCTCGTGAATGCGCCCTCGAGCAGGATCTCGAAGCCCCCGTAGCCGGTCGTGCGCGCCGGATACATGTTGGTCGGCGCAAGGGCGAGGGCGTACTGATTGATCAGCTGCTTGAACGCGACTTGGTCGCCCTCACACGGCGTTTCGCCGCCGGGCGTGATGCGTCCGTCGTCCGTCCGACACCCCGGATTTTGCACCAGGCGCTCGAGCGCGAAGTCCATCGATCCCGCGCGGGCGACCGAGGGCGCGCAGACCGCTCCAGTACACAGCGCGCACAGCGCCGCCCAGCGAACCGCCAACGCCCGCTTGGGTCGAATCCACAAAGCACTCATATCGAAACCACCTGCCCGGCCCAGGCTACTTTCCGGTAGAGAGGCCCGTCAAGAATCGGCCCCGGTGCTCTTCCTAGGGGCAGGGCGCCGCGCGAGACTCCAACCGCGCCCGATGGCCAACGACCCCAACTCACCTGAACACGCGCCCCCAGCCGCCGACTACCGCTTGCGCGCTCCCGCCGTGGCTCTGCCGTTTCACGTCGTCCTGGTCGAGCCCGAAATTCCTCCCAACACCGGCAACGTCGCACGCCTGTGCGCAGCGACCGGTGCTCGACTCCACCTGGTTCACCCGCTCGGCTTTCGCACGGACGACAAGGCCGTGCGGCGAGCCGGTCTCGACTATTGGCACTTGGTCGACATCGTCGAGCATGCCGACTTCTCGACCTGGGAAGCGCAGCGCGCACCCGCGACGCGTCGCTTCTTCTTCACCGGCAAAGCGCGGCGCAGCTTCTTGGACGTCGAGTTTCGTTTGGGCGACTCGTTGGTGTTTGGACGCGAGAGCGTGGGGCTCGATCTGGAGCGCATCGACGCACGCGCTGAAGAGCGGGTTGGCATCCCCACGCTCGGCGCGGTGCGCTCCCTCAATCTGGCGAACTCGGTCGCTCTGGGCTTGTACGAGGCGTTGCGCCAAACCGGTTGTCTGCGAGTCGCAAGCGACCCATCCAGCATTATTTGAGGCCGGTAGCGCGCTTGACGCGATCCACCAACGGAACGGCGATCGCTCGGGCTCGTTCGGCACCGTCGAGCAGAATCGCCTCGACCGCGGCCGGATCCTTCTCCAGCTCGCGGCGTCGCTCACGCGCGTCGTCGAACGTCGCGTGGAAGAGCTCGAGCAGTCGCAGCTTGTAGACGCCATAGCCCGAACCACCCGAGCGCCAACTCCGATCGATCTCCGCGAAGTCGCTCGGCGAAGCCAAGACCTCGAGCAACGAGTGCAGGGCGTTGCCATCGGTCGGCTTCGGATCCTCGACAGCCGTGGAGTCGGTCTTGATGCCCATGATCGCTTTTTTGAGGACGTTGTCGGGCGCGAACAGCTCGATCGTATTGTCGTAGCTCTTGCTCATCTTGCGACCGTCGGCGCCCAGAATCGTCGCCGTCTCGCTCTGAATGCGAGGCTCGGGCACTCGCAAGAGCCCGGGTCGCCCGCTCTTTTCGCCGTTTGGATCGGCCGGATCGTACTTGTCACCAAAGGTCTGGTTGAACTTGATGGCCCAATCGCGCGCGAACTCGACATGCTGCTTCTGGTCCTTGCCGACCGGCACCAAGTCGGTGTCGTAAAGCAGAATGTCAGCTGCCATCAGGATCGGATACGCGAACAGGCCAAAGTCAGCGCGAATGCCCTGAGCGACTTTGTCCTTGTACGAGTGCGCGCGCTCGAGATGGCTGAGAGGAACCAGACTCCCCAGGATCCAGAAGAGTTCGGAGTGCTCGGGGACGTCGGACTGTCGGAACAAGATGGCGCGCTTCGGGTCGACGCCGAACGCCAGGTAGGTGAGCGCGGCATCGAGCGTGAACTCACGCAGGCGGTCGGGATTTTGGACCGTCGTCAGCGAGTGCAGGTTGGCGATGAAGTACAGCGCCTCGCCTTCGTTCTGCAGCTGAACGAACTGCCGAATGGCGCCGAAGTAGTTGCCCAGATGCAGCCTGCCAGAAGGCTGCACGCCCGAAAGAATGCGCATGCCGCCCGACCCTAGCTCAATCCCGCGGCGCGCAAAGGGCGCTCGCAGTTCAATCCTTTTTGAGGAAACGGCCGAAAAGCCCGGCCTTGGGTGCGGTGCTCGTTGAGCGGCGCTCCGCGGGCCGACCAGTCACACCCGTCGTGCGACGGTCGCCCGGGTCTGCGGCGGGCCGGGCCGTCTTGGTGTCCGTGCGGCGCCGCATCTCGTAGACGCGCAGCTCGCGCTGCGCGTCGGTATGGTTCGGCTTCAGCTCGATGATGGCCTTGAAGTCGCGCACCGATGGCATGATCTTGCCCATCTTCTTGAGCAGTTGGCCTCGGTACCACAGCGCACGCACGTTCATCGGTTCGAGCTGGACGGCATGGTCGAGCAGCTTGACCAACTCTTCGTAGCCCGACGTGCGCTGCGTGGACTCGAGCCATGCATAGAGCGCGACATAGTCGGCTTGTTCCGTGTCGCCCTCGTAAGCTGCGCGCGCCTGGGCCAACGCTCCCACCAGATCGCGCTTTTTCATCAGGATTTCGGCGCGCTGGTAGGCGGACGAAGCTTCGAGAATTTCGAGCACTTTTTCTTGCTCGTCGTCGGGCGCTTCAAGGAGGGCCTTGTCGTACTCGGCGCGCCGCGTAGCGTCGCTGAGCAGCTGGTTCGCCTCGCTCATACGCGCGAAAGTCTTCGTGACGGTGGGTCGCAAGTCCTCCAAATCGGCAGGCAAACGGTCCGGGTGCCAGCGGCGGGCCAACCGAAAGAATGCCGCGCGCACGACGGCAGCGTCGGCCTCTTTCGGGATCCCGAGCAGGTCGTAATAGGTGACCGCCGGGTGATCGCGCTGCTCCTCGATGTCCGCGCGCAATTCGGACGTATCGGCATTCGGCGCCCGCGGGGTGTCGAGCTTGGTTGGCGGCAGCGGGCGTTCCGGTGCACTGACGGCAATCGGTGGCGTGGCCGAGCGTGGCAACCCCGACGGCGTATGCGAACGAGGCGCGGCCGAATGCCCTGCATGGCGAGGGCCGGCTAGAGCCGACGCGGCCGAGGCACGGCGACCTTGGCTTGGCGGCGGCAAGCTCGCGGGCGTTTCGGGCGGCTCGCCTGTCCCCACCGGCTCTCGGTCGTCGCTCAGCCCCTCGAGCTGACGCGAAAACACCAGAGCGGCAACGAAGCGCTCCACGAAGGGCTCCTTGCCGATGCCCGAGTCCCGCAGACTGGCTACCGTTTGGGCTCGAGCACGCAGCAAATCGACGAGCGAACTCTCGGTTGCATTCATGCGATAGCGCGATACCGGAGCCTCGAAGCGCAGATGCAGCGGCCGCTCGCCCACCTGGGCCAACACCTTCTGCACCTTGTCCTCGGGCACGCTGTCGACCAGCGCCCGCCAAATGAGCGGAAGGGGCTTCACACGCCATTCGCCCGGCGCTCCCCACCTAGCGAGCAAGTTGGCGTCGTAGATACCAAAGTTGGTGTCAGTCGGGGTCTTGCAGAGAAAGAGCACCTGGCGATTGAGCTGCTCGCGCAGCGCCAAATAGAGACTCGTTTCGTCGACCAAGCGCTCGTCGAGCAACACCTCGGCCTGCGTCTTGCCGAGATCGATCGCGCGCTGCTGGGTCCGCGTACTCGCGGCCCGATCGAGCAGCCCCAAGTCGACCACGACCTCCGACAGCGACACGTTGTCCGTAACCAAGCGCGCCTTGGCCGGTGAGCCCCTGACGAAATAGAGGGCGTTTTTATCCCCGTTCGAACCCTGCAGCACGAGGGTGCCGTGCAGTTGCTGATCGAGCGCGTAGACGAGCACCTCGGCCATCGAGGTCTGGCTGAGATTCCCGCGAACGAGGAGCGACGGAGCGGTAGCCAATAACCGCAGGATACAAACTCTGAGCGGAAAAGCTCGCGCAAGAGACACCTTGCCGCGCACCCCCGCATACATAGTCAGAAGGTAAGCGCCCATCGACAAACCCACATCGCCGTTCGAAGCGCGGTGGGCGAACACGGTCAGTGATGGCGGAGCCTGGTCAGCCTCTGGTAGCGTTCCGCGCATGAGCCGAGCACGCGTTCTCGTTGTCGACGACGAACCGGCCATCTTGGCTACGCTCAAGAAGGCCTTGAGCCTCGAAGGCTACGCTGTGGAGGTGGCCGGCGGTGTGGGCTTGGGGCTTGAAAAGGCCAAAAGGGACAGCTTTGACGCGGTCGTGCTGGACGTCTCACTTCCGGACGGCAGTGGCGTGGACCTGCTCCAAAAGCTGAAAGCGACCGACCCCGACTTGGTTTGCTTGATGATGAGCGGCCAAGCCACGATCGACCTGGCCATTCAGGCCACCCAGCTGGGCGCTCTCGATTTTCTGGAGAAACCCGTTTCGACCGACCGACTGCTGGTCTCGCTCGATAACGGTCTCAAATTGCGACAGGCAATCCGCGAAGCCGCGGAGCTTCGCGAGCAGAGCGGGCAAACCCACGAGCTGCGCGGCGCCTCCCAGGCCATGCAGCAGCTGCGCGCGATCGTGACGCGCGCGGCCCGCTCGGCCGCGAGTGTGCTGGTGACTGGTGAGCGCGGCACCGGCAAGGAACTGGTCGCTCGCGCCATCCACGAAGCCTCGCCTCGGGCTCGTGCGCCGCTCGAAAAGCTAAATTGCGCGGCCGTGCCCGAGAACCTGATCGAGAGCGAACTGTTCGGACACGAAGCAGGCGCCTTCACCGGCGCCACCAAGCGCCGCATCGGCAAGTTCGAGCGCGCACACCACGGCACGCTCTTTCTCGACGAAGTCGGCGACATGCCGCAAGCCATGCAGGCCAAACTACTCCGCGTGCTGCAAGAGCAGGAAATCGAGCGTGTAGGCGGCAACGAGGCGATCTCCATCGACGTGCGCGTGGTCGCGGCCACCAACAAAGATCTAACGCAAGCTTGTCGAGACGGCACATTTCGCGCTGACCTGTTCGATCGTCTCAACGTCGTACCCATCGCCTTGCCGCCGCTCCGTGCGCGGCCCGACGACATCCCCGAACTGACCGAACTGTTCTTGGCTTGGGCAAAAAAACGCAACGACCGGCCAGCGCTCACTCTCTCGAAAGAAGCCCTGTCGGCGCTGGTTCGGCAACCGTTTCCAGGCAACGTGCGCGAGCTGCGCAATCTGATCGAACGTCTCGTCATCCTGACGCCCGACGAAATGATCGATGCGGCGGACGTTGCGCGAGCCCTCGGTCTGGCGCCCACCCCCCACGACACGCCGGCCCTCTACCAGAGCGGAGTCTCGTTCCGCGTCCTCAGCGAACAAGCCGAGCGTCACATCTTGGAGCAGGCGCTGCTGGCGCACGGAGGCCAGATGGCAGCCACTGCCCGCGCCTTGGGCCTCGAGCGCAGCCACCTCTACAAAAAAGCCAAAGCCCTCGGCCTGCGCGGCGACGGACCCGCTGACGGCGAAGAGCCCTGAGTCCCACGCAAAATTTCTGCTCTTTTCGCACCAATAGGCCCCGGCCCGGGGCACCCCCAGCGCCCAAGCAAGCCATTTCCATGATCGGGGGCCGGTGATACGTTGCACTCCATGAGTCAGGCTGCGGTGCAGCTCAAAGTAGCGGGACAAGTGTACCGCGTCGTGACGAGCGCTCCGGAAGCGGAGCTCGATCGTCTGGTGGCTCGCGTCGAAGATGCTCTGGCCCAAGTGACCGCCCCGGGTCGGCAGCCATCGCCACAGGCCTTGGTGCTGGCCGCCCTGACCCTGGCCCACGAGCTCGAAGAAGAGCGCGAGAAGTCGCGTCGCCTCGAAGAACGCCACCGCAACCTGATCCAGAACGTCATCGGGCGTATCGACCAGGTCCTCGACGAAGCGCCTGCAGAAGTCGTCGTGTCGGCCAAGAGCCGAACGCGCTCGCACCCCGGCGCCGTGTGAGGCCTCGATGAGACCTGCCACGACGCTGCTCGGTCTCGCGCTCCTGCTCTCTTCGGTCTCGACCCAAGCCGAACCCAGCTCGCACCACACCGAGCCCAGCTCGACGCCAGTGCGCCAGACCGACCTGCCGCCCGTCCCGCTCGAAGACCTGCGCCCCCGCGTCGCCCCGGCGCCCCAGTGGGATTTGGGCATTTCAGCCGGCGTCTGTGGCGTCGGTAGCGCCCAAATCTGGCAAGAAACACGCTTCTGTGGCGGCGCCATCGGAGACGTCACCTTCTTGCGGCGGCGCGAGCCCGACGGCGCGCTCGGGCTCTACGCCTCGCTGTTCACGACCAACTTCGTCGACGGCCGCTACGGGCTTGGCGGCTTGGGCCTGTTGCCGTTGGGCGACCTATTCGTCGCTCAAGCGGCCGCAGGCCCGTACTTGCACAGCGACGGCCTGGGCCTCTCACCAGGCGTCGAAGGCAACCTGAGCTTCGGCCTGCGCTCGCTCAACCAACGGGGCCACTACGGCCATGCCCACGCGCTCGTCCTGGGTGTCGCTCACACGCCCGGCTCGGACACCCGCAGCGGCACCACTCTCTCGATCACCCTACGCATCGACGCGTTCTGGCTAGCAATGCCATTCGGGCGGATTTTCTAGGGGGGCGAGCATCGAAATTTTGCCGCTCCGTTGGGGCAGCGCCCGCAACTGGTCGCGCCGTCTTGCCCATAAATACATGCGAGTCGCAGTTCGTCCGGAGGTTCCCCGTTGATACAATCGCCGTCTTCATTGTAACCGTAGCTGCTGGCACCGGAGGAGGTCGTCTGAATGGCAAACGAGAATTCTGCCGTCTCGAGCGGAGTGCCCCCCAGGGTTTCTCCGAAAACGCGGACGCTGGCGACGTACAGGGTGTTTGGCCGAGCCGCGAACCCTGGAGGAATCAGAGTCGCAAACACGCCGCCGTACCCGGGATCTTCGTCGTTCGTTGGTGAGACCGTCCCTGACGCAACCTGGGTAAACGCTAACAGTTCAGCGCCGAGATCACCGGACATCAGGTGGACCTCGTAGCCCTTGATGACAAATCTGCTTGTTTCGGTGCGGAGCGTTTCACTGTCGCCTAGTGGAGTCAGCTGATTGCCGATCAGCAGCGCCGCCGTGTAGCCATTCTGGAACCCTGGATCCATCACGCCCGTGGTGGTGGTCAACTCGTCAGGAGCGAAAAGAGGAGGGTCACATCCGTCGGAGTAGGCCTGAACCTGATGAATGTAGACCGATGATTTGTTCTCGACGCAGCCGGAGGTCAGCGTTGCGCCCGCAAGGGGCACGGCCAAAAGCGTTGCCAAGGAAAGCTTCAAAAAGCGCATCGTCAGGGTCCTTCCGAGTGGCGCGCTGCACGTCGTTCGCGACCGAGGCGAAAAACGGCGTGGCTCGACACAGAACTCAAGCGTACCCGGCCAGCCGCGCCGAGACCAAATTTTCCAGCATTCTTTGGCGGCGCTGTAGGCTGCGTGACGACTTTCGGAACCGCCCACTTACTGAACGGTCGATTCAGCCTGCCAAATCTGGTGTCCACTGGACCAGATCTTCGAGGCCGACTTGGCGGGTGCGTACGTCTCCGATGCCGTGCGCAAAGACGAAGCGAATGGAGCTGCCCGCGCGCTTCTTGTCGTGCCCCAGGAGGCGTGTGGCGTCTGCCAAGGCGCTGCGCTCCAGACGGAAGGGCAGCCCGAGGCGCTCGAGCAGGCGCAGCGTGCGGGCCGTCAGCGCTGGCGGAGTGTCGCCCAATTTCTCGCCGAGGCGGAGCGCTGCGACCAGGCCGAGGCTCACCGCCTCGCCGTGGGTGAGGGAGGTGTAGCCGCCGCTCGATTCGAGCGCGTGGCCGATGGTGTGGCCCAGGTTCAAGGTGGCGCGCAGGCCACTCTCGCGTTCGTCCAGGCTGACGACGCGCGCTTTGACGCGCACCGAGCGCTCGACGATTTCGGTCACTAGCGCTCGGTCACGGGTCACGATCGCTTCGGCGCGCTCTTCGAGCAACCCGAACAGCTCGGGGTCGCCGATGAGAGCGGTCTTGACCACTTCGCTGAGCGCTCCGATAAATGCGCGGTCACCTTCGGTCTCGAGCATTGCCACGTCGCAGATGACTCCGGCGGGCTGCCAGAAGGCGCCGACGGAGTTTTTGGCAGTCTTGAAGTCGACGGCGGTCTTGCCGCCGACCGAAGCGTCGACCATGGACAGCAAGGTCGTGGGGAGACCGACCCAGCGCACGCCGCGCACCCAGGTGGCAGCAGCGAAGCCGGTCATGTCGGTAACGACGCCGCCACCCAGACCGATGAAGGTTGCCTGGCGGTCGAGGCCGTGCGCGAAGGCTGTCTCGAAAATCCGTTCGAGGCCGGCCAAATTCTTGTGCTCTTCGCCAGGCGTGAGGGTCACTTCGGCCGCAGCTACTCCAAGCTTGCGCTGCACCCGACGTACGGCGTCGCCGTGGAGCACTCCGACATTTTCGTCAGTGACCAGCAGCGTGCCCGAGGGCCTTCCAAGGATGCGCGAAAGCCGATTTTCGGCCAAATCCGCGCCGATATCGACGCTATAAGATGCGGCTCCGGCCGCGACAGGTACCGGATCGCGCTCGATGATGGACAACACATCGGCTGCGATTTCTTCGATACTGCGCCCGTCGGTCGCCACTTGGCCGTGACTCTCGGCGTAGCCTGCTGCGCGCTGCTCGAGCAGGAACCGTACGCGTTCTTCCGGATCTCCTCCCGCCAAAAGCGGCCGGGCTGCCCCGCTGCCTTCTTGAGCGAGCGCGCGCCGCACGATCTCGTCGGGCGCAGCCGTCAAAGTGACGACGACCGCGCGGAAGAGTTTCTCGATGCGACGCGTGCGGTCCAAGAGCGAGCCGCCGCCGAGGCTGACGACGAGTGGATAGTTGCCCTCGGTGCGGAGCAGCTCGTCGAGTTGCTCCGCCTCGAGCGCTCGAAACCCGGCCTCGCCACGCTCACTGAACAGAGTGGTCACCGAGGTGCCGACGGCGCGCTCGATCAATGCGTCCAGATCCACGAACTGAGCCGAGAGCCGCTCGGCGACGACCCGGCCAACCGTGCTCTTGCCAGTCGCCATGAACCCACTCAGAAGGACCGGTCGCGCCATGAGCGGGTTCTACAGCACTTTCGTCGACCCTGGACGAGTCGTCGCCGTAAAATCGCGCTACGGTGCGGCGGCGGACATGGAACTCTCTTTCGACAAGTACGAAGGCTTGGGGAACGACTTCATCGTCGTCGAAGTCGGGCATCCCGACGCGCTTTCGCCCGCCCAGGCGATCCGCATGTGCGACCGCCACTTCGGACTCGGCGCCGACGGCGTGCTGCTCGTCAGCCCCTCGGCCGTCGCCGAGGCGCGGGCCCGAATGATCGTCCTGAATGCCGACGGTTCCCGGCCCGAGATGTGCGGCAACGGCTTGCGCTGCGTGGCGCTCCACCTGGCGCGGCGTGCCTCCGCCAGCGTAGTCGCTTTTCAGATCGAGACCGACGCGGGCCTGCGCCACTGCGACGTCCGCGCTGACGGTACGCTCGGCATCGTTACGACGGGCATGGGGCGCGGGGTCGAACAGGGCCAGACGCGCGATCCCGCCGGCAGTGCTGAGGCATTCAGTCGCGTCTCCATGGGAAATCCGCACGCCATCTGCTTTCGGGAGCCCGTCTCGGCGGAAGAGCTGGATCTGCTGGGCCCGCGTGTTTCGGCTCAGTTCGCTGAGGGTTCGAACGTCGAAATCGCCACAGTCGAGAGCCCCGAGTTCATCCGTGTCGACGTGTGGGAGCGCGGGGTGGGCCGCACGCTGGCTTGCGGTACAGGGGCGGCGGCCACGGTCGTCGCCGCCGCCCAGGCCGGTCTGTCGCCCTTCGATCGGCCAGTGACCGTTCGCCTGCCAGGCGGACCGCTCGAGATCACAGTCAGTCGCGAGCTCGAGGTGACGCTGCGTGGTCCGGCACGCTGGGTGTTCTCGGGCCAGACAAGCCTCTGATGCAGTGCACCCCAAAAATTCGGCCCGTTTGTAGGCTGCATGGTAGCGACCCAGCTGCGGGACTGCTTTCGCGCAGACCTGAAGATGGAGAGTTCCTGTGCCTGGATCCCACGAAGACCGCGGCTTTTCTTTCGACTTGGGCCCGACGCCGACCCCGCTGCCTACGCGGAAGCCGAGCGGCGGAGCCGAACCCGAGCTGGACCACTTTGACCTCGATCTGGGTGATCTAGGCGAGCCCCAGACGGAACCCGTGCAGCCGGTGGCCTCGCTCCCCGCCGCCGGGCAAGACGTCCGGGCCTCGACTCCGGCCATCAAGCGCATCCAATTTCCGGTGCAGGCCGCTCCCACCCAGGCCGCTCCCGCCCAAGCCGCTCCCTCCCCAGCCGCTCCCTCCCAGGCGCCCCCGCCCGACCACGCCTTCGCCCGCCGAGCTCCGCCCGCACGGACCCATTTTTCACCCTCGGTCGGCACCGCGCGCCCCAGGAGCGACTCGGTCGACGAACTGGCGCCACCCGAAGATCTTCCGGAAAGTGACTCGCCGCTCGCACCGGGAGCCGGCTCCTGGGCTCCTGAAACGCCGACAGTCGGCGCGCTGTGGCAAAAGGCACGCGTTTCGCTAGCTGACGGGCGCACGGGCGCGCTCGATTGGAGTCGCAGGAGTCGGATCGCGGGGCAACGCTGGGCCGAAGAATTTCGTCGCTCACTCCGCGAGCGCCACGCTACGGCTCGGACCGAAGGCCAGGCGGCACTCAGCGGTGCGCCCGCTGCGCCCGCCGGACGGAGCCCGGCGGCCGCGCCCAGCGTCGAGGCGCCCTATCGGCAGCCGGCGAGTGCTGCATCTCGTGGGCCCCTTCTTCATGCCACCCTGCGAGCTGGCTTGCCCTGGGCGCCGCGCGTGCGTGCGGCAGCCCGTCGTCTCGCCACCCCCGTCGCCACCGTTGGCCTCGCCGCGCTCGTCTACGTCGGTGGCGGAAAGCTGCTCGGCACGGTGGAACTGCCTGCTCTCAGTCGTTCCAGTGCGTCCGCGCCCGAGCTTGGAACGCTGACCAGCGCGGAAGTCTCGACCCCGAGCCACACCGAAAAGCCAACCACAACGGTCGATCGCCAGGGCCGCTCACCTGCCAATCCGAGCAAAAAAAGGCCCGCTGCTGCCACCCCTTCGGGTCCCGCACCACCGGCCATCGAGACGCTGCCGATGCCGACAGGCCTCGACTATCCAGGCAAGGGCCTGATCGAGGTGGTGACCGCCGAGGACGAACTGATCTATGTGAACGGCGTGTTCATCGGACGCGGCCCCCTGCGGCGCGTGCCCGTGAGCCCCGGTGAGCATGCGATATCGATTCGAAACGGCAGCGGAGAGCGCAAAGGCGCGCTCACCATCGAGGCTGGTCGCTGCTCGCGTGCCTCGTTCATCGCTCCGCCTTGAAGCGGCGGCGGCGACAGCGCTGCTGGTGGCGAGCCTCGTGGGCTGCACCAAGGGCAAACCTCAACCTTCGGATAGCGCCGTCGAACCTGGCCCCCCTGCCGCCGTGGAGGCAAGTCGGCCGTCGCCCCCCGCGCAGCCGCGCATTTCGCTCTTGGCGCAGCACCAGCAGTGTGAGCTCCACCACCGGGGTCTGATCCTGGACTGGGCCGATCCGAGCACACTGAGCCAGCAGGGCTTTCGGCTGGGAACCGAGGCGAGTCTGGAAGTGGTCGAGCGCTCGGGCGTGCAGTTGCGTTTGCTCGACCAGACGTCGACTTCATTGGACTTTTGGTGGTCCAAGCCAACGTTGCAGCTCGAGCTGACCGCTCTCGTCCGTGCGCAGAGCTCCGAACGCGTGACCTTGTCGATCGACGGACGCGCGCTCGGCACGGTCAAGCTCAAGCCCGGTGAGCTGCAAGAGATTGTCCTGGCGCTGCGCGATTTCTCGCTGACTGCCGGCCGACACCAGCTGACCGTCAGCCTGCCGCGATCGCGCAAGGCGGCGGCCGCGCTCGAAATCGCCTGGGTCCGGCTCGGCGATGAAGCGCGACTCGACAAGATGGATCAACCGACTTCGCGCGCCGACGCGCTGAGCGAAGTGACCATCCACGGCGAACGCAAAGCCTCGGTGATCTTGCGCGAAGGCGGCGGATTTCGATGTCCCTTGTGGATCGCAGGCAGCGGGCGACGTCTCGTCGGGCGCGTCGGCGTCTGGGGCAACGGGGCAGGCGAGGGCGAGATCGCAGCCGTGCTCGAAGACGGCTCTGAAAAGATCGTTCATCGCGTGCAGATCGAAGCGGCCGACGAGCGGGCTTGGTTGCCAGTCGACGTCGATCTGGCCGAATTCGCTGGTCGCTTCGTCAGCCTCGAGTGGCGTGCCCCCCGTCTGCAGAGCGGCGCGCGGCTCGCCTTCGCCGAGCCGACCCTCGTCGAACCGCCGCTCACCCTCGTGGCCGCGCCACGCGCTCGGCGCGCCCTATTGATCGTGCTTGCCGGCCTCAGTCGCGAACACAGTCCACCACGCGCGACCGAACTGGGCCTGCCCGTGCTGCAGCAGTTCGCGGTCGAGGCCACGCACTTTCCCGGCTACCGGACAAGCACCACCAGCGCGCAAGGTGTCATGGCGTCCCTGTTGTCGGGCACGAGCCCCTGGGAACACGGCTTGGGTGAACAGGACCGCGTTTGGCCGAGAAAAGTTCGCCATTTGGCTGAAACCATCGAAGCCGGTGGCGGACGCACGGGTTTTTTCACCGGCGTCCCGACGAGCTTCTCCGCGTTCGGTTTCGACCGCGGCTTCGAGGTGTTCGAGCAGGTCTCACCCGTTTCCGACGTCTCCGCGGTCGAGCCTGTGCGCCGCGCGCGCAGCTGGCTCGGCACTCAGCTGCTCGAGACCGCGCCAGTGCTTGGCGTGGTGCATCTGCGCGGCGGTCATCCGCCCTTCGACGTCAACCACGACGCGGCAGTGGAGTTGCCCCCTGCCGAGTACGGCGGCGACGTGGACCCCAGGCGCGCAGCCATTCAGTTGCTCGGCATTCGCAGCCGTTCACGCCTAGTCCAACGCCAGATGCCGGACGAAGACTGGGTACGCCTCGGCGCCCTGCGCAAGAAAGCTCTTCTCGACCAGAGCGCAGCTCTCACCAACTTGTTCAACGGTTTGCGCGAGACGAACGCCTGGGACGACAGCTTGATCGTCATCGTCGGCGACGCGAGTTCGGGCGAACGGCCAACGATTCCCTTCGACGAACGAGCGCTCTTGACCGAAAGCCAGCTAGCCCTGCCTTTGTTCGTCAAATTTCCAGGGAAGCACCTGAGCGGGCGCCCCGTTTCCGGACTATTTTCACCGCGGGATCTCTACGCGACCCTAGCCGAGGCCTTGGGGCAGAGCGTACCCGAAGGCGCTATCGTGCTCGGCAAGAGCGACGCTGAACACGACGCGCGTCAGCGCGCCCACGTGGCTTACCGCGACGGTCACTATGCGACGCGTCTGGGCCCCTATTTGCTCAGTGGCCTGGACGGACGCATTCCACGCCTTTGCAGGGTCGACCTGGATCCGAGTTGTTCGCTCGACCGTGCAGCAAGCGAGCCCGTGCCGATGCGCGTGCTCTGGCTCGCGACCTATGCCGCCCTCCACGACGCTTTGCGCTCGCCTCCGATCAAAATCGACATCCCACCCGACGAAGCGCTGGCCTCCGCGCTGACTGTCTGGGGCATCACGCGTTGACGGGCACCGCCCATTTTGCGCGGCTTGACCTGCTCCTCAGGTACCCCGACGGCCGCCGAACAACTCGAGGTGCAAACGGCCAGAAAAGCGCAAACGCGCTCGCAAAGCGGCCGCCGCCACCCAGGGGCTGCGCTCCCGCAACTCCTCGAGCGTTGCCGCGGCAGGCATGAGCAACACCCGCTCGCGTGGCAAATCGAGGCGCGCAATCAAGTCGAGCGCTTCCCGCTCGTCGGCTTCGTCGGCCAGCACGAACTTGAAGTAGGCGCGCCCCGTCGCCGCGAAGGTGGTCAGGACTGGCGCCACGATGCGACGCACTTCGGCTTCACCAGAACCCTGCAATTTGGGCGAGACGTTCCATTGGTCGATGCGCTCCAGCAGCGCGGGCAGAGGGGGTACCGTTCCGTTGGTTTCGACTTCGAGCACGTCGAGCCGAACGCCTCGCGCCCGGCGCCGCTCGTCCAGCGCGCCGATTGCCTTGACCAGTGCTTTTTGCTGCACGAGCGGCTCACCGCCCGTCCAGATCACTCGGCCGGGTGCACTGTCGACGAGCCACTCGGCCACCTCGAGCGCAGTCGTCGTTTCCACTTCTTGTTCGAACGAGTAGCGCTCGAAATCCCAGCTGTACGGCGTGTCGCACCAGCTGCAGGCCAAGTTGCAACGCGCTAGGCGAACAAAGGCTGCGGGCTCGCCCACGCTTGCGCCCTCACCTTGAATGGAAACGAAGCGCTCCGAGAGGAGCAGCCGGGTCGAAGCGGGCACGACTCAAAGATCCGTACGAATGACTCGACCGCTCGGCTGCGCGGGTTTGGGGTCGCTTGCCGCGGGAGTTCCCAGAGTCGGTGCGGTGGGTTTTTTGCCGCCAGCTGCTGGGACCGCGGGCCGCGCAGCCTCGGCCAGGTCTTGCTTACGCTCGGAGGCCTCTGCTTCGGCGCGAGCCTTCTCGGCCGCTAGGCGAGCCGCCTCCGCCTTCTGGCGTTCCTCGATCGCCTTGGCGTTTTCGGCTTCTAGCCGCGCAACTTCGCGCTTCTGCTCTTGCGCTCGCTCGTCGGCTTCGGCCTGAGCCGCCAGACGCGCCGTTTCGGCGGCGTTAGTCGAGCTCTTGAATGCGTAAGTGCCGCCACCAGCGGCGAGAAGCAGGACAGCCGCGGCGGCAAGAAGGATCTTCTTGGAGCTGTTGGCACCCTCGCCGTAGCCGCCCGTTTGCGCCCAGTTGCCCTGGGTACGCGGACCCATGCCCGGCGCGGCGTAGCCGACGCCGGATGTGTCGGTCATCGGCGTGCCCGAGGCTACGCCAGTGGCGCCGGACAACGCGGGGCCACGCTGCACCGTCTGCATCGCGTCAGAATGGGGACCCACGGGCATCGTCCTGCCATCAACAGCTGCAGGTGTGCCGCGCAAGGCCGTGATGTCAATCGGCTGCGGTTGACCGCTGAGCCACGCGCGCAGGGCACTCTGGAACTCTGCGGCATCCTGGAAGCGCTGGGCCGGGTCGCGCGCCATCGACTTCACGACGATGTTCACGAAATCCTGATCGATGCCTGGTACGCGCTGTTCGAGTGGCGGCGCCTCTTCGAGCACGATTTTGAACAACAGCTCGTTGAACGTCTCGGCGCTGAACGGCACTTCGCCGCACACTGCCTCGTACAGAATGACTCCGATCGAATAAAGATCGGCGCGGTGATCCACGGCGCGATGGCCCTTGGCTTGCTCGGGCGCCATGTAATAGGGGGTGCCCATCACGGAACCGGTACGCGTCATCGAGAACTCGTTGCCGACGACGTTGAACTTGGAAATGCCGAAGTCGACGAGCTTGACGAAGTCCTTCTTGCCGGAGCGGCTCGCCAACAAGAACACGTTGTCGGGCTTCAAATCGCGATGAATGATGCCCGCGTCATGGGCCGCACGCAGCCCTTCGAGAATGTCGATGACGAAGCCCGCGGTGGCCTGAGGTGAGATGCGTCCGCGATTGGTGATGCGATCGGCGAGCGATTCACCGTCCAAATACTCCATCACCATGTAGCGTTCGCCGTCAGGCAGATTGCCCAAGTCGAGCACCTCGACGATGTGCTCCGAGCCGATGCGGCCTGCGGCCTGCGCCTCACGCTCGAAACGCTGGACGGCGTCTGCACTCGTGGCGACACCCGCATGCAACACCTTGATGGCTACGCGACGATGAATGCGCGTGTTTTCTCCCTCGAAGACCGCGCCCATACCGCCCTCGCCGAGCAAGCGGACGATGCGGTATTTGCCGTCGAGAGTATCGCCAATCTGAAGCGCCATAGCTGAACCCAAAAGTGAAGCCGAGGCTTCTTGCCCCAGGGGTTCGAGTCTGCACGAGTTCCGTGCGCGAGGCCACTTCTGCTCGCCTGCGCGGCCTTCGCAATTTTTGCTAGGGTCCCCGACATGAGCGCCCTGCCCACCGAAAGCCGACAGTCCACCACCGACAAGCGCGGAGGTTTGCCGCGCACCAGCCTGCGACCAGTCGAAATTACTAGCGGTTTCCATACGATGGCCGAGGGCTCCGTGCTTTATCGTTCTGGTCGCACGGTGGTGCTGTGCACAGCTTCGATTGACGAGAGCGTTCCGGATTGGATGAAAGGCAAGGGCCGCGGCTGGGTCACGGCCGAGTACCAAATGCACCCTCGCTCGAATCCAAAGAAGCGCGAGCGCCGAGATGGCCGCGAGCGTTCCCTTGGCGGACGGACCCGTGAGATCGAGCGGCTCATCGGACGCAGCTTGCGCTCGGCGGTCGACCTGGGCGCGCTGGGCGAACGTTCGGTCGTGATCGACTGCGATGTGCTCGAAGCCGACGGCGGCACGCGCACGGCTTCGATCACCGGCGGTTTCGTTGCGCTGGCGCTGGCGCTCGGGCGTTTGGGCCAGAAGAACCGGCTCACGGCGCCGTGCCTGGTCGCTCAGATAGCTGCCGTGAGCGTGGGCCACGTCGACGGCGCGCTCGCGCTGGACCTCTGTTACGCCGAAGACTCGACCGCTCGTGTGGACTTGAACCTCGTTGCCACGGCAACGGGCGACATCGTCGAAATCCAGGGCACGGCCGAAGGTCGGGCCGTGCCGCGTTCCGACATCGACGGCATGGTCGATCTGGGCCTGCTCGGCGTCGCGGCTCTGTGCGAAATTCAGAAAACCACCTTGACCGCGCAAGGCATCGACCTCGACGCCTTGCTCCTGACCTGAGCCAAAGCCAAAGGTTCCGCTCATGACTCCGCGCCAATTGCCCGAACTCGCGCCCCTCGAGACTGGCGGTCGCGTCGAGCTGCGACTCACCACCGGCGGGTCCACGACCTACGAGGCGCGCTGGTTCCATGGCGACGCACGCTTCAACGGCCGCGCCACGGTAGACGAGGACGGCGAAGCGCAAATCCGCATCGACGAAGACGGCGCGCCCGAGTGGCTCGTCGCTTGGACGAGTGCCTTGCTACGCGTTCTTGCGCGCGACCACGCAACTTCCGGTGCCGCATGGCCTCGCCGCATCACGCGTTGGCGCAAGCAGCCGGAACTGCGCGGCGGCTGATCCGCAAGCGCTCCGGCTAGAAATCAGCCCTTTTTGGCAGTTTTTTTGCTGCCCGTCTTCTTCTTGCCGGCTTTTTTCGTCGCCGCCTTTTTCACCGTGACTTTGGTGGTGGAGGCAGGCTTCACGGGCGTCTTCTTCGCCTTCTTGGCACCGCCGCTGCTTGCCTTCTTCTTGGTTTTCTTCTTGGAAGGACCGGCTTCGCGGCGGAGCTGGAGTAGCTCGTGCGCCCGCTCAGGCAAGAGCGTGCCTGGATCGTCCTCTTTGCGCAGTGAGGCGTTGGTTTCGCCGTCGGTCACATACAGACCAAAGCGCCCTTCGCGCAGGGTGATATTGCCACCCGATACCGGATCGGCTCCGAACTCTCGGAGCGGCTCGGCCGCCTTGCGCGCTCCCGCACGACGACGCGGTTGGGCGAACACGACCAAGGCGCCCTCGAGATCGATGGTGAAGATCTGCTCTTCGGTCTCCAAACTGCGACTGTCGGTGCCTTTGCTGAGGTAGGGCCCGTAACGGCCCAATTGCGCCCGGATTTCCTTGCCGTCGGCGGGGTCGACCGCGACGAGTCGAGGCAGCGCCAGCAGCTCGAGGGCCTGCTCGAGGCTGATCGTGTCCGGCGCCTGGCTCTTGAGCAGGCTAGAGGTCTCGGGTTTCTCCTTGGAGCCCTTCTCGAGTTCGCCGTGCTGCACGTAGGAGCCGAAGCGACCGGTCTTCGAGTAGACGGGCAGGCCCGTCTGCGGGTGCTGACCAAGCAAGCGTTCACCACTGGGTGCGTTGAGTAGTTCGACTGCCTTTTCGATCGTCACTTCGTCGGGAGCGAGATCGTCGGGCAGGCTGGCGTTGGACTCGCCGCGTTGGAGGTAGGCGCCAAAGCGGCCGACGCGAGCTACGACCGGCACGCCGTTCGGATCGAGTCCAATCGGCAGCGAGTTGATGGCGCGCGCGTCGATTTGGCCGAGCTGTTCAGCCACCAGGGCGTGGAGTCCGACGTCGAGGGCCCGCGTCTTGCCGTCCTGACCATTGCCAAAATAGAAGGCTTTGAGCCACGGCAGGACATCTTTCTGACCGCCGGCGATCGAGTCGAGTTCGTCCTCCATGCGCGCGGTGAAGGCGTAGTCGACGAGCTCGCCAAAGTGCTGCTCCAGCAGCGCCACGACCGCGAAGGCACGAAACGACGGCACGAGCGCGCTGCCGCGCTTCCAGACGTAGCCTCGGTCCAAGATCGTGCCGATGATGGAGGCGTAGGTCGAGGGGCGGCCGACGCCGAGTTCTTCGAGGCGCCGCACGAGCGAGGCTTCTGTGTAGCGAGCCGGGGGCTGCGTCTCGTGGCCAATGGGTTCGAGCTTGTCGAGCCCCACCTTCTGACCTTGGGCCAAGGGCGGCAGCGGGCGCTCACGGTTTTCGAGCTCGGCATCGGGATCGTCACTGCCTTCGACGTAGGCCCTGAGAAAGCCGGGGAAAGTGATGGTATTGCCGCGAACTTGGAACTCGGCGCGAGCACCGGCACCGGTTGCAAGCAGGCTGACAGCCACGCCCTCGCCGCGCGAATCTTCCATCTGGGATGCGACGGTGCGCTTCCAGATCAGCTCGTAGACCTTACCTTCGTCGGGACCGACTTTGTGCGTGACCGCGTCGGGGTGCTGGAAGGCGTCGCCCGCCGGACGAATGGCTTCATGCGCTTCCTGTGCATTCTTGACCTTATTTTTGTAGAGCCGTGGGCCGGCGGGCAGGTACTCTTTTCCGTACAGTTCGGTGATTACTGCACGGGCCGCCGCCAAAGCCGTGTCCGAAAGCGTCGTCGAATCCGTTCGCATGTAGGTGATGAAACCGTTCTCGTAGAGGCGCTGCGCGGCGCGCATCGTACGCGACGACGAGAAGCGCAGCTTGCGCCCCGCTTCCTGCTGCAGAGTCGAGGTCATGAACGGCGCTGCGGGGCTGCGGCGGTTCGGCTTGCGCTCGACGGACTGCACGACGACCTCGGCTTTTTCGAGCTTGGCGGAGAGCGCAATTACGTCGCTTTCCTTGAGGTGCAGCAGCTCGCTTTTCTTCAACATCCCGAGGTCGTTGAAGTCTTTGCCGGTGGCGACCTTCTTGCCGTCGACGCCCACCAATGTGGCTGGAAATTCCGCTGGCGAGCCGCTCGGCGCGACGAAATGGCCGTCCAAATCCCAGTAGCTGGCCGAGCGAAACGCGACGCGCTCGCGTTCGCGTTCGACGACCATGCGCGTGGCCACCGATTGCACGCGGCCAGCAGAGAGCCGCGGCATGATCTTCTTCCACAAAACAGGCGAGACCTCGTAACCGTAGAGCCGGTCGAGGATGCGCCGCGCCTCTTGAGCGTTGACGAGCC
>JBBQHO010000037.1:0-25323 GCA_038324055.1 Polyangiales bacterium
TCTAGCTCACGGGGGGCAAGGCCCGTCACCGAGGCGCGCGTACCGACCGCCATGAACGCCGGCGTCTCGACCCTGCCATGCGCCGTACCGAGCGTCGCGCGCCGCGCCGCCGACGAGGAATCGGTAGCGAGCAGCTGGAAATCGAGCGGCATCGCGCGACCTTAGTGCATCGACGGCTCAGCGATAGCCCATGGCCTGGAGGTTGAAAAGATGGGCGTAGCGGCCACCCAGCGCCATGAGCGCCTGGTGATCGCCCCGCTCCACGATGCGGCCGCCATCGAGCACGATGACTTGGTCCGCCATGCGCACCGTCGAAAAGCGGTGCGAGATGACGATGCCCATGCGCCCAGTCGACAGGTTCCTGAAGCGCTGGAACACCTCGGCTTCGGCTTCGGCGTCCATCGACGCGGTCGGCTCGTCGAGCACCAGAATGTCGGCACCACGGCGCATGAAAGCGCGCGACAAAGCCAATTTTTGCCACTGGCCGATCGAAAGCTCGCGGCCATCCTTGAACCATTTGCCCAGCTGGGTGTCGTAGCGCTGGGGCAAGTGCGCGATGAACGGCTGGGCCATGCCCATCTCGGCGGCCTGCTCCCAGCGCTCTCGATTGTCGAAAGCGCTCACGTCGCCGGCGCCGATATTTTCGCCCGCGAGCAGCTGGTAGCGAATGAAGTCTTGAAAGATGACGCCGATGCGTCGGCGGAGAGCTCCGGCCTCCCAATCGCGCGTGTCGAGGCCATCGAGCAGCACGCGACCCCGTGTCGGCAAGTAGAGCCGCGTCAGCAGCTTGATGAGCGTCGTCTTGCCAGCGCCGTTTTCACCGACGAGCGCCAATTTGCCTCCTGGTGGCACATGAAAGTCGATGTTCTCGACCGCTGCCGTTTCGGCGCCCGGGTAGCTGAAAGAAACGCCTTCGAAGCGAATCCCATCGCCCGGACTGGGACCACGCTCGGCCGTGCCCGCTGTCTCGCCCGATTCGTGTCCCAAGAACTCGTAGAGGTTCGAGAGATACAGGTTGTCCTCGTACATGCCGCCGACCGCCGATAAGTTGGCGGCCAACGCTGACTGACCCTGCTTGAACACCAACAAATAGAGAGTCATGTCGCCCAGGCCGATGCGACCCGCGACTGCACTTGCGACGATCCAAGCGTAGGCGCCGTAGAACGCGGCGGTGCTGAGCAGACCCAGACCAAAACCCCACGCGCCGCGCGAGAGCGTCAGGTTGCGATCCTCGCGAAAGAGCAGACTGAAGATCTGGCGGTAGCGCTCCAAGAACAGCGGCCCCAGCCCGAACAGGCTCACCTCTTTGGCGTGATCTTCGCGGGCCAAGAGCGACTCGAGGTAGGCCTGCTTGCGCGTCTCGGGCGCTCGCCACTTGAACAAGCGGAAGGCATCGTTCGAAAAGCGCGTCTCGGCAATAAAAATGGGCAAAGCAGCCAGGACGACGACCGCGACTGCGCCCAGATTGAAACGGACCAGGACTATGCCGTAGACGACGAGCGACACGGCATTTTGCGCCAGCCCAAAAGCGCGCTTCACCAAGCTGAGCGGCCGCTGCGACGCTTCGCGACGCGCCCGCGTCATTCGATCGTAAAATTCGGAATCCTCGAAGTCGCTCAGACTCAGCGTCAGCGCCTTTTCCAGGATCATCTCGTTGACGCGCTGGCCCAACATGGCGCGAAGCAGCGACTCGCAAACGGACAACCCACGGGTGACGGCGGTGAGCAGTACGACCAGACCCAGCTCATAAGCGACAGCCAACAGGGCCGCCCGACGCGACGCCTCATCGCCGCTTCGCAAGCCCGCCACGACCGCATCGACGATCCACTTGCCCACGTAGGCGATGGCGGCCGGCAACAGCCCCGCCACCAAGCTGAGGCCGCCCATCCACGCGGCCAGTTTGGGGCTAGTCGTCCAAACCAATTCGAGCGCCCGGCCGGAATAGCGAAACACTCCCGCAAAACGCTTGATCCCCACGACTTCGGTCACGGCGGCAAGCTAGCAGAACGATTCTTTCGTACGGCCGATTTACGGTTTCGATTGCAGTGCCACTGCAGCAGCAACGTCGTCTTGCCGAGTGAGGCGGGATGCTACGTAACCCCTGACTTGCGACTGAACTCGCCTAGGCGCCGACGCGCTTCGGCATGTCGGGTGCCATTTGACTGGCCCGAAATTCAATCACCCGAAAGTCCGCCAAGTCCCTCGAGCAGAACGGGTCCTCACGCATGAGGGCCTCGATCTGCTGACGGCTTTCGCCCACGGCCAAGATGATCCCGCCATCGCGGGGGATTTTTCGACCCGAGACGAGGAACGTTCCGGCGGCGTAGTGCTTGTTCAAGAAGGCGACATGAGCCTTCATGGCGGCATCGATCTGCTCCAGATCGACTTTGTAGGACAGCTCGATGACGAACATACGCGGGATGTTGCCTGCCCCGGTCGCGGCGCGCCAGACGCTACGACTTCAGAACACAAGGCCGCCCTCGGCCTCGACGTAGTGCGCCAGGTCGTTGGCGGCGTAGTGGCCGCTGTTGGGGATGAACAAGCCATAGAGGCCGCGGATGTAGAACGGTCCAGTCGGTCCCCCGATGCGCTGCTGGAGTTGTGTATCGACTTCGTAGCCCGCCAGCTTGTTCGTGCCGACTTGGCCCAACCCGCCGTCTTGCAAACGGCTGAACAAGTGCGCATCGAGCAGGAACTTGAGCGTGTCGTTGATGCCCCAGCTCACCTTTACGGCTGCGTCTGCGACGTTGGTGCGCGCGCCGATGACGTTGCTCAAACCGAACCACTTGTGACCGGTGGGGTAGAGTTCGTGCCAGCCTTCGTTGGTGGTTGTGCTCGCGTCGTCGCCGGAGGCGACGGCGCCGTACAAAGTGAGGTGCACTTGCTTGATCACGTTGTAGCCCAGCTCGCCGTCCAACTGCCATGCCAGCACGTTCTGATTGCTACCAAGGGCGGGCGCGACCACGGTCACGGGGCGCGTGCCCGTCTGCAGGCCAGCCTCGAGGCGGTAGTCGAATTCGGAAATTTTCTGTTTCATGCGACCACCGAACGTGACTTCGGTAGCGCCGCCTCGATTGAGAGTCGTGGTCGCGTCGAGCACGTTCGGCAAGCCATTCGAGGCCACATTCGAATTACCGAGTACATAGGCGTCGAGGTCGAAATCCTTGTCGAGTACGAGTGCTCCCAGCCCCGCGTAGACCCCCCAAAAGTAGCTGTCTCCAGCGGCCAGCGGATCATTGACCAGCGGATGCCCTTCTGCGGGTGACAAACCGTCGGGCGCCGTCAGCGTACCGAACGCGTCGATGTAGGCTTTGTCGCTCAACTTGTAGCGACCCCGCACGCCGTCGAAAGCGCGCGCCTGCTGGGCCCAATCCAGCGAGCCGATGATCAACGCCTCACCGTAGTTCATGCCGAAGCGCCCAAAATCGATAGTAAAGACGCTGCTATCGAGCCGTACGTAGCCTTCGAACAGACCCAGGTTGTGTTCCGTCTGCGTGCCGTCGAGGCCGTACTTGCCCGAAGCTTGCGGCGAGAATTGGACGAGGCCCTTGAGATCGCGACTCAGTTTGAGCGCGTTGGTCTGAAGGGCGAGACGCGCCCGAAAGAAAAACGCGTCACCTTCGAGGAAGCGACCGCGCGAAACGCCGAGTGAATCGTAGTTGGCGCGACCTTCGAAACGAGACCACGTCGAGGTCGTTACCTGGAACGGCAACAGGCTGAGTGGTTCGTCGGCCGGCGCAGCGAGCCCATCGGGCGCCGCGGGTCCTGGCGTTGCTTCGATCGGCGCGACGATCGGGGGCGCAGTCGTGACGATAGAGGCCGTTGCCGGTGACAGCGCAGGCTCGGGAGCTGCCGGCTCGGCAACGACGGTCTCGGCTGCGGTGGGCGACGTGGGCGTCGGCGTCGGCGACGTCGGCGGCTGCGGCGTCGCAGGAGCAGGCTGGGAGTCAGCTTGGGCCCAAGCCAAGGGCGGAGAGAGGATCAGACAGCTGGCGACGAACGACGTGAGATGATGGTAACGCATGGCATGCTCCGATTTTCAGGACGGGACTTGAGCTGAGATTGGTGACGATGTCGCTCGCATTCGTTTCTCGCATACATCGAGAGTCGACATACTTTTCGAACGCTGCGTCGGCGCGCTGGTCTACAAGCCATGGAAGCAGAGCAACTCGGCGTCTCGAGCTTCGTTCGGCCTTGTTCAGGCAAAATCCAACAATCAGCCATGCGCCAAAATGAAACAGCGCTCCGCGGCGCGCGATTGTTTCTCGTCTGCGTTCGCTTTCATCCGTCGGTCAGCAGCGCGACCGTCTCGAGTTGCAGAAACACCTGCTGCTGCGGCCGCAAATCCAAGTCAACGACGGATTTTTTGGTGATCAACGCGCGAAACAGGCGACCCGGCGCGGCCCCCACCTCGGCTTCGACCAGCGCTTGGTACGGTCCCGCTGCCTCGACTTTGACGATTCGCGCGGGCAAGACGTTCAAGGCACTCGAGCGGCCGGGAGCCTCGAGACAGATGCTGACGTCGCTTGCCCGGACCCAGACGCGCACAAGGCTCCCGAGGCTGCGTGCGACCTGCGGCACCCAGAGAGCGCTACCCGAGAACTCGAGGCGACTGAGTCCTGCCTCGGGGTCGTGCTGGACCAAAGATGCCAGGAGCAGCGCCCCGTGCTCGCCCTCCAGGCCCGGAAACGAGGCTGCGCGCGCCGTCACGTCGAGCACGGGTCCGGCGTCGACGACTCGGCCGGCATCGAGCAGGACCAGGTGGTCGGCTAGGCGCAGCAGCTCGTCGAGAGCGTGACTGACGTAGATCATGGGTATTTCCCAGCGATCCCGGACCTGCCGCAAGTAGTCGAGAACTAGGCGTCGGGCTGGGCGGTCGAGACCCGACAAGGGTTCGTCGAGCAGCAAGAGTTCGGGACTGGTCAAGAGCGCGCGCCCGAGACCGACGCGCTTGCGTTCACCGCCGGACAGCTCCGTAGTGCGACGATCGAGCAGCGGTCCGAGACCCAAGAGTTCGATGGTGGGTTCCCAAGCAACGCGGCGCATGGGGGGACGGATGCGACGCATGCCGAACGCAACGTTTTCCCTCACGTTCAAGTGCGGAAACAGTGCGTCGTCCTGAAAGACGTAGCCGAGGGGGCGACGATGCGTCGGCACGAACAGCGCGCGCGCGTCGTCTTGAAAAACCGTGTCGCCAAGCCCGATTCTCGCCACTCGAGGCCGTTCGAGCCCCGCGAGACACCGGAGCAACGTCGTCTTGCCCGCTCCCGAGGGTCCAAACAGAACAGTCGTGCCGCGCGCCGGGAGTTCGAGATCGAGCTCGAGCGAGAAGTCACCGCGCGCTCGGCGGAACGCTGCGAAAAGTCCCCGTTCAGATCCCGCGGCTTCGCTCATGCAAACGCCCCCAGCCCAGTAGAGTGACGAAAGAGAAAAGGACCAGGCCGAGCGCGAGCGCGTGGGCGGCTGTGTAGTCCAAGGCTTCGACGTGCTCGAACAGGGCGATCGAAAGCACGCGCGTTTGACCCGGAATGTTCCCGCCCAGCATCAAGACCACACCAAATTCGCCCACGGTGTGAGCGAAGCCGAGGAGCCCCGCGGTCAAAAAGCTCGAGCGCAGGAGCGGCAGGGCCACCCAGACGAAACTCTGGATCGACCCGAGACGCAGTGTCGCCGCGGCCTCGAGCGGACCACGCCCCAGCGCGCGAATGGCACTGGCGAGCGGCTGCACGACGAAAGGCAGCGAACAGATCAGCGATGCCACGACCAGACCAGCGAACGAAAACGGCAGAGGGCGCAGGTGCAACGCCCGACTGAGCTGTCCGCCGAGCCCTCGCGGACCCCAAAACAAGAGCAAGTAGAAGCCGAGCACCGTGGGCGGCAGGACGAGCGGCAATGCGACGATCGCGCTGACGACGCTCCGAAAGCGCGACTGCGTTCGGGCGAGCCACCAGGCGAGCGGCGTACCCAGGAGTAGCAAGAGCGCTGTGGTGACGCCGGCCAACTCGAGTGTCACCCGTACGGCCAGTCCATCGCTCGAGTTCAAGGCGCGCCCCCAGGGCAGCGGTAGCCGTAGCGGCGGATGATCGCGCAAGTACCCGTGCTCAGAAGACGTCGAGTGAACTCGGCTACGGCCGGCTTGCCCTGTCCTCGGGCCAGAACGATCCCGTCCTGATCGAGGGGCGCGTATAGCTGCTGGGGCACGAGCCAGTAGGAGCCCCCTGCTGACTGTCTCGGATCGAGGATCTGAGACAAAGCCACGAAGCCCAGTTCTGCGTTCTCGGTTTCGACGAACTGATGAGTCTGCGCGATGTTCTCGCCCAAGACGAAACGGGCCTTGAGCTTGTCGAACAGTCGCAAGTGAAAGAGCACCTGGCGCGCAGCGCGCCCGTACGGAGCGAGTTCGGGATTCGCCAAGGCCAAATGCGCGAAGGCGCCGCGCGCGAGCACCTGACCCTTGGCGTCCACGTAGCCCGGGCGTTTGCTCCACAAGACGAGCGCGCCCCGCGCATAGTTGAACGGATCTTTGCCGAGTCCGGCGGCGACGACACGTGCCGGCGTCTCTCGATCCGCAGCTAGAAAGACGTCGAATGGTGCTCCATTTTCGACTTGCGCGTAGAGCTGACCGGTCGACCCTGCCACGGTCACCACACGGTGGCCGGTCTCTTGCTCGAACCTGGCGCAGATCTCTTCGGAGGCGCCGACGAAGTTCGCGGCGACCGCAACGGTGATTTCTTCGGCGCGCCCAACTGCAGGCTGCATGAGAACCCCCAGGAGACACGAGAACCGCAAGAACCGCTGCACGGTCGCAGTGTCGCATTCCCCGACCGCGCCGACGAGAGCTAACGACACTGGCGCGCTGGGGCTATTTGGTCGCAATGCGGAAACAATCGATATATCGCCTATCGATATATATTTCGAATCGCCACGACCGCGACATGACGCAGAAACGCGGACGCGAGTGTAGTCCGAGTGCACGACGCCATGTCCACGCCCACCCCTCTCGCTCCGCCCACCGAGGCCAAAACCCACTGCCCGTACTGCGCCTTTCAGTGCGGCATGCTCTTGGGATTGGCAGCCTCGCCTCGGCGCACGGTGCGCGCCGATCCCGATTTTCCGGTCAATCGCGGGCAGATGTGCATCAAGGGCTTCAATTCGGCCGAACTCTTGGTGAGTCGCGCCCGCGTCACCCAACCGGCTCTGCGTTTGCGTGGCGGGCGCTGGAACTCCGTGTCTTGGGAGGAGGCGCTGGGCTTCGTCGCCGACAAGATGTCCGCTCTCCGCGACCAGTACGGCCCCGACGCGCTCGGGGCCTTCGGCAGCGGTGCACTCACGAACGAAAAGGCGTACCTGCTGGGTAAGCTGGTGCGCGTCGGCTTTGGCTCTTCGCAGATCGACTACAACGGACGCTATTGCATGGCGTCTGCCGCAGCCGGGCAAAACCGCGCTTTTGGCATCGACCGCGGTTTGCCGTTTCCGATCAGCGACATTGCAGAAACTCGAACGCTGCTGCTGTGGGGTTCGAACTGCGCCGACACGATGCCTCCCATCATGCAGTGGGTGCAGAAACAACAGGCCCGCGGCGGCAGTTTGATCGTCGTCGACCCAAGGCGCACCGAGACAGCGCGCAACGCGCGCATTCATTTACAGCCCACACCGGGAAGTGATCTAGCCCTGGGCAACGCTCTGCTCGCTTTGGCCATCGACATGCAGCTCGTCGATGAGGACTTCATCCAAGAGCGCACCGTCGGCTTCGAGACCTTGCGTCGCAGCCTGGCTCCCTACGAGCCCGCTCAGGTCGAACGCATGACGGGTGTGCCGTTGGGTCAAATGCGTGAGGTCGTGAGCTTGCTTTCTGCCGAGAGCAGCATGCTGCTCTCGGGGCGCGGACCCGAGCAGCAATCCAAGGGGACCGACACCGTAACGACCTTCACCAACTTGATGTTGGCGCTCGGAAAAGTCGGAAAACCAGCCAGCGGCTATGGCTGCCTCACGGGCCAAGGCAACGGCCAGGGTGGCCGCGAGCATGGGCAAAAAGCCGACCAACTACCGGGCTATCGATCGATCGAAGACCCTGCTGCGCGCGAGCACATGGCGCGCATTTGGGGCATTGCCGAGACCAGCCTGCCGCGAAAGGGCAAGAGCGCGTATGAAATGGTGGACGCGATTGGTAGCGACGAAGGCATTCGTTCGCTCCTGGTCCTCGGATCGAACCTGGTTGTCGCCTCTCCGCATGCACAGCGCGTCGCCCAGCGTCTGGGACAGCTCGAACTTTTGGTCATCTGCGATTCATTTTGGAACGAGACAGCCGAGCTGGGCGACGTGTTCTTGCCCACCAAGCAGTGGGCCGAAGAAACGGGCACCATGACCAATCTGGAGGGGCGCGTGATCTTGCGGCGCGAGGCAGTGGCTGCGCCCCCGAGCGTGCGCGGCGACATCGAGATCTTGTGCGACCTGGGGCGTCGTCTCGGCCCAGTCGGAGCATTCGACGAGCAGGACAGCCAGGCGCTCTTCGACGAGCTCTGTCGAGCCACCGCCGGCAGTCGAGCGGATTACTCTGGCTTGTCGTACGACCGGCTGGAGGCCGAACAAGGTGTTTTCTGGCCGTGCCCCAAGGCGGGGCACCCGGGAACGCCGCGCTTGTTCGAAGAGCGCTTCGCCTTTCCCGACGGCAAGGCGCGCTTTACGGCCGTCGCGCACGTTCCTGCCGGCGAAGAACCCGATGCAGACTATCCGCTCTACTTCACGACCGGGCGCTACAAAGAACACTACAACTCGGGCGCCCAAACTCGTCTTGTCGAGCCGCTCGTGCAGGCCCGTCCGGAACCGCGAGTCCAGATGCATGCGCGGCTGGCGCAGACGTTGGGCGTTCGTCAGGACGACTACTTGCTTGTCGAAAGTCGCCGCGGACAGGTCGAATTTCGCGTCACGGTAGACCATGCCATCCGTCCAGACACGCTGTTCGCCCCGTTCCATTGGGGTGGACGGCAAGCTGCCAACTTGCTCACGAATCCAGCTCTCGATCCGACGAGCCGCATGCCCGAATTCAAGCTCTGCGCGGTGCGGGCGCGGGCCGTTACTTCTCGGCCGGAGACCGCGACACCATGAAGCCCAAAAAAGACTTGGTGCTGGTCGGCAACGGTATGGCCACCTGCCGCCTACTGGACGAGCTGGTGGCGCGCGGCGCCCACGAGACCTTTGCGATCCGCGTGATCGGAGACGAAGCGGGCGGCGCTTACAACCGCATTCAGCTCGGAAAAGTGCTCGCGGGAGCCAAAGCCGACGTCGTCGTGACCAAGCCGCCCAGTTGGTATCAGAAGCACGGCATCGATCTGTTGCAATCGACGACCGTCGAGCGTCTCGAACCTGCTGCGCGTCAGGTCGTGCTCGAAGGCGAGGCTCCGCTGCACTACGACATGGCCGTCTTGGCCACTGGCAGCAAGCCGGTGCTCCCTCCTTTCGTCGGCATGACGACCGAAAGCGGCGACTTGAAGCCGGGTGTCTTCGCCTACCGCACGCTGGACGATTGCCTGTCCATGCGCTTGTACGCGCGCCCGGGCGACAGCGCCGTGGTGCTGGGTGGCGGTCTCCTGGGCCTCGAGGCCGGCAAGGCGCTCAGCGACCGCGGATTGCACGTCACTATCGTTCACTTGGCACACGGTCTGATGAACACCCAGCTCGACTTCGTCGGCGGCGAGATGTTGCGCCGCCAGATCGAGCGAGCCGGCATGTTCGTCCGTACGGGTCGCACCATCGACAGCATCGTGGGCGAGACTCAAGTGGAAGGCGTAATTTTGGATGATGGCGAGCAGCTGGCAGCCGACGTTCTGGTGGTCGCCTGCGGCGTGCGGCCGCGCGTGGATGTGGCCCAAAAGTCGCGGATCCTCGTCAATCGGGGCGTGATGGTCAACGACCTCTTGGCTACACAAACGCCTGGGATTTACGCCTTGGGCGAGTGCGCCGAGCACGGCGGCTACACCTACGGACTGGTGGCGCCGGCCTGGGAGCAGGCACGCGTGCTTGCCGATGTGCTGACGGCAGTGAAGCCAAGCGCTCGCTACCATGGCTCCAAATTGTACGCGCGCTTGAAAGTCGCGGGCATCGACGTCGCTTCGCTCGGCGTCTTGGAGCCCGTGCTCGAAACCGATCGCGTCATTCAGGTCATCGAAGAACGCGACCTTGCCTACCGCAAGCTGATCGTACGCGGCAACCAATTGATCGGCGCCATGATGGTCGGCAATACCGAGGCCGCTTCGAGTCTGATCCAGACCTTCGATCGCGAGGATCCGCTTCCTCGAGATCCGCTCGAAGTGCTGTGTTCGTTCTCGGCCAGCGGCTCCTGCGCGCCTAGCGCTCGCATGATCTGCAACTGCCACAAAGTGAGCGAGGAAAGTATCGTCGAAGTCGTGCGTGCGGGAGCGAACAGTTTGGAGCGAGTCAGCGAAGCCACCCAAGCAGGCTCGGGGTGCGGCTCGTGCAAGGGCGAAATCGAGCAACTGCTCCAGCTCCACGCCGCGCCGCCTTTGGCTCGTTCAGCCTGACGGGTGCAGCCCGGGCCTCGATCCAGCGGAAACATCGGATATGCTACGGTCGCCGGTAGATGTCGCGTGTCGCACTCAAGGACTACCGAGCCCTCGCAGCCTTCCGCTACGAAATTCGCCGCTTCTTGGCATTCAGCGAGCGCGCGGCGCGCGGCGCGGGTATCGAGCCACAGCAGCACCAAGCACTGTTGGCCACTGTCGGCCTGCCGGCGGGACAGCGACCGACGATCGGAACGATCGCCGAGCGGCTGTGCGTCGAGCATCACACGACCGTGGCCATCGTCGACAAGTTGGTCGAGCGCCAGTTCGCAGTCCGCGAGCGCTCGGAGACGGACAAGCGAGAAGTCTTGGTTCGGGTGACCGACGAGGGCCTCCAGCTCCTGAAAGAACTGTCTCGCATGCATCGCGAACAGCTGGGCAGTGTGGCGCCCGACATGGTGGCGGCGCTGAGTACGGTGCTGGAGTCGTCGCGCGCCGCCAAGAAGCCCAAGAAGGCCTGAGCTGGGACTCAGCCGCCGATGGCACGCATCGACAACGTCCGCGCCGTCTCTTCGGTGCAACCTTTCCAGGTGTGACCGTCGGGTTTGAGACGCCAGGCCTCCACAATCGCGCGAGCCAAGGCTTCGCGGTCGCCGCCTTCCACAATCGACGCAGCCGCGACTCCGTCGTCTTTGGCCAGACACGGTCGAACGACGCCCGTCGAAGAGACGCGCAACCGATCGCAATTGTCGCAAAAAGTGTCGGTCGCACCGCTGATCACGCCCAAACGGCGCCCCGGATCAGCGAGGCTCCTCACGTAGCGAGCTGGGCCGCGTTCGGGATCAACGACAGGTGCACCCGCTTCGAGCAAGTGACCGAGGCGCTTCAGGATTTCGGTCGCCGAAACCAACTGGTGTGCAACGCGAGCGCCCTCACCTATCGGCATGACTTCGATGAAGCGCGGCACCACCCCTCGCTCCCAGGCCCAGCGGGTGATGCTCTCGAGTTCGTCGTCGTTCTCACCGCGCAGCACTACGCAGTTCAACTTCACCTCGTCGAAGCCGACTTCGAGCGCTGTCTCGAAGCCGGCCAGCACCCGCGCCAAATCGCCCCCGCGCGTGATGCGCTCGAAGCTTTCCGAGCGCAGCGAGTCGAGCGACAAGGTCAAGCGTTGCAAGCCCGCATCGCGCAGGGGACGCGCCAAACGGCCAAGGCGCGTCCCATTCGTAGTGAGCGCCACGTCCGTTGCGCCGGCGCGGCGCGCGTGACGCACCAACTCGACAAGGTGCGGCGAGAGCAACGGCTCTCCGCCCGTGAAGCGCACGCGCTCGACGCCCGAGGCGCGCAAAGCGTCGATCAGCGTGCGAAAGGCGGCAAAGCCGAGACGATCGTCGAGATAGCCATCCTTGCGCGACGGTCGACAGTAGACGCACGCGAGATCGCAACGATCGGTCAGCGAGATTCGAACGCTGCGCGGCGCCGTCGCGTGTGGCGCTCGATTCCGGCCAGCCGCGTGCTGACTCGGGGTGGGCGATGCTTCGAAGAGTGGCAAGAGCAACGACACGGCTCTGTCGTTCTGACTGGTTTGCGCGGCGAGTTCAAGCGAAGGTGAGTCGACTGCCAAGAAGAAATGCTGATGAAACATGGACACTGAAAGCAAACGACAGCTGCTCTCTTTCGACGACGCTCGAACCGATCTCGTGTGGATGCCGTTCGCCGCGCGTCGGGCTCTCGACGCCAGTGGCATTCGGCTGTCGCTCGAGGACTGGCAGACGCTCCCCTTGCCGCTTCGCTGGCAGTTGGTGGTGCTCGGTCGTGCACGATCCGTCGCGGCCGAGAGTGTCCATGCGTTGCTTCGTGACCAAGAAGTCGCGCTGTCGAGCAGCGAGCCGTGGTTCGAACCCGAGCAGCTGCCTGCGCTCCTGTCCGCCCGGGCAACCTGGGGCCCCGCCCTCGAAAGCGCCTGGCCGGATCTGGGTGGGCTCGAGCGCTACGCTCTGGTCAAGATCGCCCAGAGCACGAAGCACACAACCGAGGAACGGAGCACTCGACTCGACAACGCCTGCCGCGCGCTCCTGGAACCGAACAAAGGCACGCTCACGCACCTGAATGCGCGTGGTGAAGCCTATATGGTCGACGTCACCCGCAAGCCCGCCTCAGAGCGACGTGCCGTGGCCGGGGGGCGCATCCGCATGCGGCCCGAGACGCTGCGCTTGCTGCAGGCGGGACACACGCCCAAGGGCGATGTGCTGGCGACTGCACGCTTGGCCGGCATCCTGGCCGCAAAGCGTACGCCGGAATGGATCCCGCTCTGCCACGCGGTGGCACTGACGGCCGTCGACGTGTCTCTGGTTCTCGACACGGATCTGCCGGGCGTGACCATCGAGGCTACAGTCACCGCCTACGATCGAACTGGGGTCGAGATGGAAGCTCTGGTGGCTGTGAGCGCTGCGGGCCTGACGCTTTACGACATGCTCAAAGCGGTCGATCGCGAGATGGTGGTCGGTGAGATCCGGTTGCTGGCCAAATCGGGCGGACGTTCCGGTGAGTTCCTCCGCGGGAGTGATCCGTGAACGCCGCTCGCGTCCTGCTGTCGCAGGCCCCGCTCTCGCTCGATCTCGTGGTGGCCTCCTTGAGCGAGCCCAGAGTCGGAGCACTGGTGACGTTCCTGGGCACCGTGCGCGACATGAACGAGGGCCGCCCCGTCACGCTGCTCGAATACGAGGCGTACGAACTCATGGCGGTGGCGGAAATGAGCCGAATTGTCAGCGAACTCGAGCTCGAATGGCCGGGCGTGAGCGTGGCGGTTCACCATCGCTTCGGCAGCCTGGGGGTAGGCGACGTCGCTGTCATCTGTGCCGCAAGCGCGCCGCACCGAGGCGAAGCGTTCGCCGTTTGCCGCAAAGCCATCGACCAGATCAAAGCCCGCGTGCCGATCTGGAAGCGGGAGCACGGACCTGACGGACCCTATTGGGTCGGCTGGGAAGATGCGCGCTGCCTCGGCCACGACCACAGCCACGACCACAACCACGACGACTAACCTCAGAGATCGACGATGCGGAGCACGTCGACCAAGCTTCCAGCCTCGAACGATTCTTGCTCAGCGGGCAAGAGCGCAAGCGCGTCGCACCACGCCAAGCTGGTCAGCGCGCCGGACGCCTGGTTCGCGAGCGGCAGCACAATCAGACCTGCCACACTCGGCACCAAGCGCGCCCTTGAAAATTCGAGCCGCCCCAGCTTGTGCCGGCAGGCAGCTCCCAAAGGCAGGCGCAGTGCCGCGGGGAGCGGACTCCCGTCGCCTTGCAACGCTCGCAGCAGCGGCAGACCGAACAGCGCAAAGGTAATGAGCGCGCTCGCTGGGTTGCCAGGAAGCGCCATGACCCACGGTCCTCTACCCGAGCGCCGCCCGACCGCAATCGGCTTGCCAGGCTTGATGGCCACTTTCCAAAACGAGAGTTCGACTCCTTGTCCCTCGAGCGCGGGCCTCACCCAGTCGTGGTCGCCGACGCTGACGCCGCCGACGGTCAGGAGCAGATCGGCGCCATTGAGCGCCTGCGCAATCGCCGCAGAGGTCGCCTCGCGTTCGTCCGCAACGAAATCGCCGAGGGTAACGACGGCGCCCGCGCTTTGCGCCAAGGCCGCAAGCGCGATCGAGATCGAGTCCGGGATCTTGCCCGGCACGGCCGCGCTTCCTGGCGGTCGCAGTTCGTCGCCGGTGCAGAGAATGGTCACGCGCGGACGACGCGCGACGGCGAGCTCGGTTTGATCCAGCGACGCCGCCAAGCCAAGCGCCGCCGCGCCCAGCCGCGTGCCTGCGGCCAGCGCGCGTTCACCGACCTGCAGATCTTCGCCGCGTTGCCTCACGTGTTGGCCGGGGCGCACGGCCTCGCTCGAGCGGATGCGGCCTTCTGAAGCATCGATCAGCTCTCGGGGGATGACTGCATCGGCGCCTGCTGGCATTTCGGCTCCTGTCGAGATCTGCTGGGCCGAGCCAGGGACCAGCGGACTCGCCGCACGACCTGTGCGACTTTCGCCTATTACCTCTAGCTCCCAACTGGACGCGCCGCTCAGTGACGCGGCGCCCACCGCGTATCCGTCCATGGCGCTGGCCGAAAAGGCCGGAATGGAACTGGGCGCGATGAGCGCCCGCGCGAGCACACGGCCCAGCGCAGCGCCCAGCGCAACAGATTCCGGGTCGAGCGGTTCGACGCGTTCGAGCAACAGCTGGCGCGCTTCGAAGAAGCTCAGCACGGCGGCGTCTGCCCGTGGGCGGTGCGACCGGCGAGCAGCGAGGTCGCGTGCGCGAGGACTGGCACGAGTAGCGCATCGACAGCCAAACGCACAGCAGCCGGACTACCGGGTAAGGCGGCAACGAACTTGCCTCCCAGGCTGCCCGCCAGGGCGCGACTCAGCACCGAGCGCGCTCCGACCTGCTCCCAAGACATGCGACGAAACGCTTCGCCGAAGCCATCGAGGGTCTTGTCGAGTAACGGCGCGATGGCCTCGATCGTGCAGTCGCGCGAAGCAATGCCTGTGCCGCCGTTGGTCACGACGGCGTCGATGTCGCTCCGGCGCACGAACTCCTGCAGCTGGTGTCGAATGGCCTCGACCTCATCGCGAACGATCACGTGCTCTACGACTCTGAAGCCAGCTCGCGCAAAGAGTTCACCCAACAGCCGTCCGGATTCGTCGTCGTGCGAGCGGCGTGTATCGCTGATCGTCAACGTAGCAAGGCGAGGCAAAGTAGGGTCGGGCATGAACGACAGGGCGATGCTACGCTGGGCATCCCATGGATTCCAACGGACCACTGCAAATCCAGCTCTTGTATTTCGCGGCTTTGCGCGAGCGCATGCAGAGCGCTGGTGAGACCGTGCTTCTGCCGAACGAAGTCACCACTGTGGCGAGTTTGGGTTCTTGGTTGGAACGGGAGCGTCCACGCCTGCGTGGCGCGCTCACAGCCGTTCGCTACGCGGTCGGCGACGAATTCGCGACGGCCCAGCAGGAGCTTCGCGCGGGTGACGTCGTGGCCCTACTGCCGCCCGTTTCGGGGGGCTGAGCACTTTTGCTCGCTTCCATGCAAAGCGCACAAAAATATCGCCTCTCGATACTTCTGTGTAGTTTCTGCCCCACAGAAGTCTGTTTCCAAACAAAAATACCCCGGGTCGCGAACGCGAAATGGGCGTGCACGTAGCGTCCGCACATGACCTCCACCACCTCCCTTTCCGAAAAGGCCTCGGGTCCAGGGGCCGGACGTGTGCTCGCGCTTTCGACCAGCGGGTTCACCTTGGCCTTCGCCGTCTGGCTCATGCTGGGCGTCCTCGCCGTACCCATCAAGAAAGAACTCGGGCTCGGCGTCCTGGAGTTCACTTGGCTCACGTCGATCGCCGTCCTGAGCGGCTCGATCTTCCGCATTCCGTTCGGAGTGTTGACCGATCGCTGGGGAGGCAAGCGCGTCATGACCGGCTCACTCTTGCTGACGGCCATACCTTGCTACCTGATGAGCCGTGTACACACCTTTGAGGAAGCGCTGATTTGCGCGTTCTGCTACGGCGTCGCGGGAAACACCTTTTCTGTCGGAATTGCCTGGAATGCGGCTTGGTTCGAACGTTCGCGGCAAGGCGCGGCCCTCGGGACGTTCGGCGCGGGCAACGTGGGCGCGTCGTTGACCAAGCTGATCGCGCCCAAGCTCATGCTGCTGCTTCCCGTGACCGGCTTTCTCGGTGGGCGCATCCCCGGTGGTTGGCGCTTCATCCCGGTCGCGTACTCCGCGCTGCTCGTGTTGATGGCCGCGGCCGTTTGGACGTTCGCCCCTCGCGTCGATCGCAGTCCGGGCCAGGGCCGTCCACTGCGCGCCATGCTCGCGCCTCTGAGCGAAGTGCGCATCTGGCGCTTCGGCCTCTACTACGTGGTCGTGTTCGGCGCCTACGTGGCCTTTTCGTTGTGGCTGCCCAACTACTACACGCAAGTCTTCTCGCTGGAGCTGCCGCAAGCCGCTCTGCTCACCGCCTTCTTCATCTTTCCCGCCAGCCTGCTGCGACCGGTGGGTGGCTGGCTCTCGGACAAGTACGGCGGACGTCCGGTCACGCGCCTCGTGTTCGCTGGCATGCTGCTGGCCAGCTTGGTGCTCTGTGTGCCGGCCAAGACCTTGGGGCTCACCCTGTTCTTCTGCATGACGCTGCTTCTCGCGGTCGGCATGGGCATCGGCAAGGCGTCCGTCTACAAGTACGTCCCCGAATACTACCCAGCCGACGTTGGCCTGGTGGGCGGTCTCGTCGGTACTTTGGGCGCGCTGGGCGGCTTCGTGTTGCCTCTGACGTTCGGCTACCTACAGAAGGCCACCGGCCGTATGGAGATCTGTTTCGTCGTACTCAGTGTACTCACGCTCGGCAGCTTGCTTTGGCTCGAACTCGTGGTGCGCCGCATCACCCGCGCCACGCGGCTCTCGGCCACCGTCGAATCGGTCTCAGCCATCGCCGCCTGACGTCCCGACTTTGGAAGGCGACGGCAGTTGCCCACGCAAGTGCGCGGGCAAGTCTGCCGGTTCGTCCCAATCGCGAAGAGCCGCCTGTTCCCCCGCATCGAGGGCCAATTCGGTCACTTCGACTCGATCGAACACGCCCAGAAGGCTCGCTCGTGAGGAGGCGAGGACTTGCTGGACCAGCGGAATCACCGATCGGGGCTCGTAGCGCGCAAAGAAGGGCTGAAAGATCCCGTCGAGGCGAGGCGCGAGCAGCCTAGCCTCGGGACTTTCGCGCAAGAGTCTGCCGAGCAGAGCGGGTGACACGCCAGGCAGATCGGACGCCAAAGCCACGGCGCGACGGTTCAGCGTTCGAGCGTGAAGGAGTAGAGCGGAGAGGCCACCGAGAGGTCCACGATTCGGAGGATCGTCCGGCAGGTACTGCAGCATGCCGGCTTCGCTTGGCGAGTCCCCAACGAGCGTCAGCACCGCGTCAGGAGCAACGCTCGAGGCCACCTCGACCAAGCGGGACAAGATCGTCTGACCCGAATCGGTGATCAGCTGACCCTTGTCGATGCCGCCCAGGCGCCGCCCGCGCCCGCCGACGAAGATTCCGATAACGGTGTCCCCGCCAGTGTTGGGGGTGGAACTCATATGCGGACCACAGTGCCTCGGCGCCACCTCGGTGGACAAGCGATGACGATTTCTGGGCGTCGACCTCTCGTGGAGCTCTTGGTCGGTTTGAATTCCTCGCCCCTATAATGCTTCGCTTCCACGCGCTCTCAACGGTTCGGTTGGGCGCCCTGAACGAGCAACTCCTATCGTCACTCGATATGTTTCGGCCCATCGGACGGCAAAGTACGCGAAAAGTGCCGCGATAGCACCCCGTCCCGAAACACTTCGGCCCTCATTTCCGCGACGTTTCCTCTTTCCGTTCGGTTTCTTGGTCAAGGAAAAGCGCAGTTTTTGGCGAAACAGCCAGCGCGGATGCTCGTGGACATGGACACCACTTCGACTCGCGTCCCCAGTGCCCGCCCTTCATTGATTGCCCTGTCCGAGACGCCGCACAACGCGTCTCTGGCAGCGTGCATTCGCGAACTGGGCGGCGCTGCGGTCCCCTTCGGGCACAACGCACAAAACTCGGGCGCTTTGCCGCTCGAGCAGTGGCTCCTGCAACTGACCGAAGGCGAGTTCGACGACGTCGTGTTCAGTTCTGCGCAAGGCGTTCACCTGTTGCTGGAGTTCGCGCGCCAACTCGAGAAACGTGACGCGCTGCTCGACGCCTTGATGGTCGCCACCAAGATCGTACGCGGATCCAAGACGAACCGCGCGTTGGAAGAGTTGGGACTCGTAGCCGACCGTCTGCTCAAGGACGCGACGCTCGACCATGCATTGCTGGTGCTCGGCGCCATCAACTTCGAACGCCGAACGGTTGGGATCCAGCCGTTCGAGCGAGCCACGGAATTGGCGCTGGCTTCGTGCGTCGAGCAGTCCGGCGGCATCGCGCGCTTGATCGCTCCAAGCACTGCCGCCGACCCTGCCGCTGCCGCGCTCGAGGAGCGCCTCGCCGCCGGCGAAATCCAAGCCAGCGTCTTTCTGACGGAGCGCACGGCCGCTTGGCTGTTCGATGCCTGTCGAATGACCGGTCGCGAACCGCGACTGGTACAAACGCTGCGGCATACGCCCGTGATCGCTTCGGAAGCAGCCAGTACGTTCTTGCGGCGCCGTGGCGTTCATCCTGACTTGGTACTCAGTCACGCCACGGTGATGCAGCCGGTAGCACGCGATCTGGCCTTGGCCCTCGGTATCGCCCGTTCGGACGTCCCGGCGACGCATCCCGCGGCCGTCGGACGCCATCGCGTCGTCATCGTCGGCAATGGCATGGTCAGCCAGAAGCTCTGCGAGCAGCTGTCCGACGACGCAGACGCATCCAAGCTTCGCATCACCGTGCTCGGCGAGGAAACGTGGCCGGCGTACGACCGCGTCCACCTCTCCGACTATTTCAGCGGCAAGGGCGCCGCAGATCTCGTGATTGAGCCGCTCCCTTGGTACGAAGCCCGAGGCGTGCACTTGCGACTCGGACAACGTGTTGCTCGAGTGCATCCTGCGCCGCGAGTCGTCGTCACCAGCAGCGGCGAAGAAGTCCCCTACGATTCGCTCATCCTGGCGACGGGCGCGGCACCATTCGTTCCGCCGGTCCCTGGCCTCGACAAGAGCGGCGTGTTCGTTTACCGCACCATCGAAGACCTGGAAGCCATCACCGCCTACGCCAAAGGCAAGACCACGGCGGCGGTGATTGGAGGTGGTCTGCTGGGCCTGGAAGCGGCCAAAGCCGCGCGTGATCTGGGGCTGACTACGCACGTCGTCGAGCAAGCGCCGCGCCTGATGCCGCGCCAGTTGGATGACGCGGGCTCTCGCCTACTCCAGCGACAGATCGAAGCCCTTGGCCTGGTGGTTCACGTGGGTTGCCGCACCACCGGCGTCTTGGGCAGCAGTGCGGTCACCGGCCTGCGCTTTGGCGACGGCGAAAAGCTCGACGTCGATTTGGCAATTGTTTCGGCCGGCATCAGGCCGCGCGACCAGCTGGCCCAAGATGCCGGCATCGCCGTCTCGGACCGGGGCGGCGTGCTGGTCGACGACCTCCTCGCCACCAGCGATCCAAACGTCTACGCCCTGGGCGAGTGCGCCGTGCACAAGGACGTCGTCTATGGCTTGGTGGCGCCGGGCTACGAGATGGCCCGCAATCTAGCCAAGACGTTGCTGGGACGGCCCACCGCCTTCTTGGGTGCCGACATGTCGACCAAACTCAAGCTGCTCGGTGTCGAGGTGGCAAGCCTCGGCGATCCCTTCGCTGACGAACGCGGAGGAGCGTCGACGGTCATCTACCAAGATTGGGTCGCTGGCGTTTACAAGAAACTGATCGTCTCCGAGGACGGCAAGAAGCTGCTAGGTGCGATTTTGGTGGGCGATTCATCGGATTTTGGGTCGCTCTTGCCGTACGCAAAGAGCGGCGAGGACTTGCCCGTCTCGCCCGACGAATTGCTGTTCGGCTCGCGTTCGGGCGGCAGCGCGCACTTGCCCTTACCCGACACGGCGCAGATCTGCTCGTGCAACAACGTCACCAAGCTCGACGTCGTCCAAGCCATCGTCGACAACGTCGGTTGCGGCCTCGACACAATCAAGAAGTGCACCAAGGCAGGCACCGGCTGCGGCGGTTGCTTGCCACAGTTGACCGATCTGTTTCACGCCGAATCGTTGGCCCGCGGCGGCGTCGTGAAGCGCGCCATCTGTGAGCACTTCGACTTCTCGCGGCAAGAGCTGTTTGATCTGGTGCGACTCCGTGGCTACCGCAGCTTCGCCGAAGTCAGTGCGCACCACGGAAACGGACACGGCTGCGAAGTCTGCAAACCCGTGATCGCGTCCGTGCTGGCCAGCACTCACGGCGAACTGATTTTGGAACACTCGAGTATCCAAGACACCAACGACCGCTTCTTGGCCAACATCCAGCGTCGCGGCCTGTACTCGGTCGTGCCGCGCATCCCTGCCGGCGAAATCACACCCGACCGTCTGCTCATCATCGCTCAGGTGGCCAAGAAGTACGGCCTTTATACCAAAATCACCGGCGGGCAGCGCATCGACTTGTTCGGAGCGCGCGTCGAACAGCTCCCGGACATTTGGGAAGAACTGGTGCGCGCAGGTTTCGAAAGCGGTCACGCCTACGGCAAGAGCGTGCGCACCGTCAAGAGCTGCGTCGGTTCGACCTGGTGTCGATTCGGTGTTCAGGATTCGGTTGGCTTCGCGATCCGCATCGAGGAGCGTTACAAGGGCATTCGCTCGCCGCACAAACTCAAGAGCGCGGTCAGCGGCTGCATCCGCGAGTGCGCCGAGGCACAGTCAAAAGACTTCGGCATCATCGCCACCGAAAAAGGCTGGAATCTCTACGTGTGCGGCAACGGCGGATCCAAACCGCGTCACGCCGATCTGCTAGCGGCCGACGTCGACGAAGACACGATCATTCGCTACATCGACAGGTTCTTGATGTACTACATCCGCACGGCGGACAAGCTGACGCGAACCTCGGTGTGGCTCGACAAGCTCGAGGGCGGGCTCGAGCACCTGCGCAACGTGGTGGTGAACGACAGCCTGGGCATGGCAGCCGAGTTCGAAGCCGACATGCAGAAGTTGGTCGACACTTTCGTGTGCGAATGGGCGGACGTGGTGAACGATCCAGTCAAACGCGCACGCTTTCGCGCCGCGGCCGCCGGCCCCAACGCCGCTTCGGTCGAGATGGTGGTCGAGCGCGGACAATTGATCCCCGGTGCCTGGCCCGCCAAACCCGTCAGTGGCAAGCGCCATTTGCCAATCTGCGATCGCAAATGGGTGCGCGTTGCGCGGGTGTCCGACGTCCCCCCGGACGGTGGCCTGGTCTTTCGCCACGGTCGCTCCGAGCTTTCGATCTTTCACTTCGAGAGCCGCGGAACCTGGCACGTCACCCAGAACATGTGCCCGCACAAGCGCGACCTCGTGCTGTCGCGCGGCATCCTGGGCGATCACGCTGGAGTGCCCAAGGTGGCCTGCCCAATGCACAAGAAGTCATTCAGCCTGGAGACAGGCGAATGCTTGAGTGGCGACGACCTCTCGATCCTCACATTCCCCGTTCGCGTCGAAGACGGCTGGCTCGTGGTCGAGCTGCCATCGGAACGCACGCTCGAAAACACGCTCAAAGGAACGTGCGAGAGCGATTGCGCCACGTCGGCCAAGTAGTTCGCCCGGAGTGGAGCAACTTCACTAACGCGATGAGCTCGGTCCGGATCTTCAGCGCGAGCTCACCCGCGGGAGCTCCAGGGTGAATACGCAGCCTTTGCCCTGCAAGTCCCGAATACTCAGAGCGCCCCCGCTCACCTCGGCCGCTTGGAGGCAGATCGGCAGTCCTCGGCCAGCGGCTGGGCCGGCGAGGGCAGCCAAAAGTGTTTGCCTGTCGCCGTCCACGGCCATTGCGACGTCACCATTGTCATCCGTGTGGGTGAACTCGGCCCCGCGGCTGTGCGCTTGGATCAACGCGCCCACAGCCGCATCCTCGGTCAAGCTTGCTGCCACGAGCCGCTCGCGCTGCTCGAGTCCGGCGCCGAGCCGAAAGGCCGCAAGCGAGCCATCGACCGAATCACGCAGCCCCTTCAGGCTCCGCCCGAGTAGCAGACTCGTGCTGCCCGAGCTGGACACGCCGCCGCCCTTGACCATCCCGAAGGCCAGCGAGGCGATGTTGAGCAAGTTGCTCTGGGCGATGTTAAGCAAGTTGCTCGGCTCGCGCGCCAGTTCGCTGGATCCGTCCGAATGCTGCGCGGGGCTTGCGGAAAGCGCTACCCTCGCCTATGTTGGCCAACAATTGAGCTGCGTGTCGTGGCTCGGGTGGAGGGGTGCGATGAAAGCTTGGTTTGGTCGAACGGTAGGGGCAGGAGCGCTCTTGGGGCTCCTCATGGGTTGCGGCACCGCGCCCGAAGACGGGCTGGGGGATGACGACGGTTCGACCGAACCGCGCCTCATCGAATACGAAGACAGCGAACTCGACGCGCCGTCGCTCATCGGGCGCAGTGGCAGTCTGTGCAAGCTCCCCGAGGTCACGCTGGGCAAGTTCGTCCCGCTCGACAAGCAGCTCTTCGTCGAGACGCTGTCGGACTACGCAGTCGGCTGGATGCAGCCGTTGCATGAAGGCTTGTTGGGTCTCGACGAGCAAGCCTTCCTCGACACCTCGATCGAAGCGGTCGCCAGCACGTTCGTCATGGGCTGTCGCACCGTTCCCGACTACGAGTTCCTCCCGCCCGACGAAGAGCTACTCGATCCCGAGGTCCAACAGGATTTCCGTGGCAGCATCGCCCAGCTGTTCGAGGGCGCGACGGTCGTGCCCACGGGCGACGACAGCCTGCGCCTCGAGATCCACGAGTGCGCTGATTGCGGTGGGCCCATCGGAACCAAGCCCAGTTATGTGGTGGCGCGCCTCACCGAGGACGGCGTTCTGGCGCTCGAATACGAACTCAACGCGAGCACTTCGTGGAGCAAGACGCTCTACATCACCCGGGAAGCCGTGGTGGCCCAGGGCAAGCTGGGACCTCTCGCTGATTGGTCCGATGGTCTGACCGAGGGCACCCGCAACGGCAGCCTCACCTTGCCCAACGGCCGCGGCACGCTGACCGTGCTCGCTCGCAAGGACGACGAGAAGGGTATGAGCGTCGAGGTCGGTGTGTCGGATTTCGAGCTCATCCTCGCGCCTGGCGAAGAGAACGAGACCCACCTGAACTCGTCGAGCCCTTGCGTAGGTTTCACTGGCCAGCTCGACATCACGTCGGGGTCAGCTGATTTTGGTCTGCTCGCCGGCACCCTCGATCTCGAGACGCCGGGCACGCTGCACTGCCCGTACGAGACGTCCTGCGCCGAGCCCGAACGCAACGGCACCTTCGCCTACCACACCGAAGACCTGGCATTTGTGGCCGAAGATCCGGAGAACGGCAGCTCGGAGGCCGCTCGCGCCAGCCTCGTCACGGGGGGCTCACAAACGTCGGCCATCAACGGCGCACATTTCAGTGAGTTCGGACTCGGCGCGGAAGGCGCAGGCGGCTTCTCGGTCGCCGTCATCGACACACCCGAGGGCATGCGCGTCGTGTTCGAGCCTGCGTTGAACCTGAGCGGGGCGCTCACGATCAGCGCCTTCTCGGAAGCCTTCCGCCTGGATCTGCCCGAATGGCTCTCGGACGAAGTCTTCGACATCAGCTTCGGCGGTGATCCCAAGCCGAGCGTACTCGTGCCCCACCGCCAAACCTGCCAATCCGGCGACCC
Source organism: Polyangiales bacterium (assembly GCA_038324055.1). Classification (GTDB taxonomy): domain Bacteria; phylum Myxococcota_A; class Polyangia; order Polyangiales; family Polyangiaceae; genus NIC37A-2. The sequence goes on from JBBQHO010000037.1 coordinate 23,803, forward strand.
CGCGCCAACGCGCCGGCTCGTGAAGGTCGAAACCGGAACGGTCACGGGCAACGTCGGCGCCGGTCGCCACTCGATCACGACCGCGGGTCAGTGCATGGGTAAGACGCTCAGCCCAGAAGCGAGCCTCGCCTCCACGACGGACTGGGTCGACGCGCCGCTCGAGTGCGAGTGAGGCGCTCGGAGCTCGAAACACCGATTCGGCAGAAAACATGCGGCGCCAGAAGGCGCAGCCGCATGTGTCGGCGGGGCTCGTTACCCAGCTATGGCCCAAGCCACCTAGGCGGGGCCCTTGCCAGGCCCGTGGTGGTCACTCTTTGATTATCGGATGAAAGTGTCGAGCCCTGGCGGTCTCCTGCCCGAGATCCGAATGGACGACTTGCGGGCACGTGCGCGAGTCCACCAAAGCCGCAATCCCCGCATTGTGAGGGCCCTGGTCGATCTGGGCTTCATGCGAGATCAAGGTGAAGGCATTCCTCGCTTATTCGCAGAGATGGAAGGTTTTTTTCTTCCAGAGCCTGAGCTTGAAGCCACAGGCACTTTGTTCTTGTTGACGCTTCGCACCTTCAGCGAAGCCGATAGCGCGTTCCTAGCGTCGCTCGGATCTGAAGAACTGAGCGATGTCGAGTTCCGAGCGCTGCTCGAAGCACTTCGCCACGGTGTCGTTGACAACGCCAGAATGCGACAAATGGCAGGCTTGGACACGTTGGGTGCCAGCCGCGTGCTTCGCAGTCTACGTGACCGGAATCTTCTTCTCCTCCACGGCGCTGCGGCGGGCAGTTACTACGAACTCTCCGATCGTTTCCCGGCCCACGCATCTCCCCCCCATGCGTCCCCGAGTGCTCTGAATAGCGGGGAGTCCTCCGCAAATGGGGGGGAGCCCGCTCGGGATGGGAGGGAGTTGCCCTCAAATGGGGGGGAGTCTGTCCCCGCTGGGGAGGACCCCCTAGCGGTGCAGCGGCGCCTATTGCAGTCGCTCGGAAAGAAGCCTCGCAAGGACAAGCTTCGTTCAACAATCGAATCCCTTCTCTCCGCGCGTTGGTGGACTCCGCGTGAGCTTGCCGAATTTCTGCGCCGGGATCAGTCGTCGTTGGTTGAAGACCATCTGGGTCCCATGACCCAGGCTGGGAAGTTGCGGCGGCTTCACGCAGAGGCGAATCACCCTGAGCAAGCCTATCGGCTTACGCAAGAGTCACTCTTCACCAAGGAGTCTGGCGATTCATGACCCCACCATCGCTTGTCCGTACCGTCTTACTGGGCCGCTGCCTGGACGGCAGGGTGACTCGGGATTTCACGTCCGCCGTCGGGGGACAGCTGTATTCGAGCCAAGTTGCCAACGGCGACTCTCCTCCGTTCGACATCGAAGTCTGCGTCGACAACGACTGCAAAACCGTCATGCTCGAAGGCGGAATTTCAAGCGTAGGCCTCACAACCCATTACCCAGCCATTACCCAGGCTGGGGGGTTTTCACGTCCCGATGCGTCCCGTCCTGACCAAATCCCCGATCTCCAAAATGAAAAAACC
>JBBQHO010000038.1:0-24879 GCA_038324055.1 Polyangiales bacterium
CGAAATATTTCGACTGAGCGCCGTGCCGGGCGCCGAGCGTCTGCCGTTCTGCCTCAAGGTGCTGCTCGAGAATCTCTTGCGGCACGAAGACGGTCTGGACGTCACGGCCGAGCACGTGCGGTTCTTGGGGGCTTGGAAGCCTGCGGCCGAGCCCGACCGGGAGATTCAGTTCACGCCAGGTCGAGTGCTTTTGCAGGACTTCACGGGCGTGCCCTGCGTCGTTGACCTAGCCACGATGCGTGAAGCTTTGGTCGACCTGGGCGGCGACCCGAGAAAGATCAACCCGCTTTCGCCGGTCGAACTGGTCATCGATCATTCAGTGATCGTCGACGTATTTGGCCAGAAAGATGCGTTCGAGCGCAACGTGGCCATCGAGTACGGCCGCAACGAAGAGCGCTATCGTTTTTTGCGTTGGGGTCAGACCGCCTTCGAGAACTTCAAGGTCGTGCCGCCCGGAACGGGCATCGTCCACCAAGTCAACATCGAGTATCTGGCCCGGGCGGTGATGACGCGCCAGCTGGGCGAGGTGGTGCAAGCCTATCCCGACACCTGCGTTGGCACCGATTCGCACACCACCATGGTCAACGGTCTTGGCGTGCTCGGTTGGGGAGTCGGAGGCATCGAAGCCGAAGCAGCCATGCTCGGCCAGCCCGTGTCGATGCTGGTGCCGCGCGTCGTCGGCTTCAAGCTTGTCGGGCAGATCCCCGCGGGCGCGACCGCAACCGACGTTGTTCTGACCATTACGGAAATGCTCCGCAAACATGGAGTTGTTGGCAAATTCGTCGAGTTCTATGGCGAAGGCGTGGGAGCGGTGCCGCTGGCCAATCGCGCGACCATTGGCAACATGAGCCCGGAGTTCGGCTCGACGGCTGCGATTTTTCCCATCGATCAGGTGACCCTCGACTACCTGAAGCTGACCGGCCGTTCACCCGAGCGACTCGCGCTGGTCGAGGCGTACGCAAAAGAGCAGGGGCTCTGGCACGACCCATCGCGGGCCGTGCACTATTCGGAGACGTTGGAGCTCGAGTTGGACACGGTCGTGCCTTCGTTGGCCGGACCCAAGCGCCCGCAGGACCGCATCCCATTGAGCCAGGCCAAGGCTGCGTTTGCCGGGGCGATGGTGGACTACGGGGAGCACGAGCCTGGCCCCGTGCTGAGCGGCCTAGACGAGCAGGTGGCCGAGAGTTTTCCGGCTTCGGACGCGCCAACGAGCGTGGTTGAAGATGGCACCAGCGTTCCGGCCCCGCCGCACCTCGAACGGAGCACGCACCACCAACGCTCGGCCGTCGTACTCCAAGACGGCACCAGTTTTGGTCTCAGGCATGGGGCTGTCGTGATCGCAGCCATCACTTCCTGCACGAACACTTCCAATCCATCAGTGATGATGGCAGCCGGTCTATTGGCGCAGAAAGCCGTTGCGCGCGGGCTCATGCGCAAGCCCTGGGTCAAGACTTCGCTCGCTCCCGGCTCGCGCGTCGTCATGGACTACTACCAGAAGGCTGGCCTAATCGAGTCGCTCGAGCAGCTCGGTTTCTACCTGGTGGGCTACGGTTGTACGACCTGCATCGGCAACTCTGGACCACTGGCCGAGCCGATTTCGGCTGCCATCAACGCGCGCGATCTGGCCGTCGCCGCCGTCCTTTCCGGCAATCGCAACTTCGAAGGGCGCATCAACCCCGACGTGAAGCTGAACTACTTGGCGTCGCCGCCTTTGGTGGTCGCCTATGCGCTCTCGGGAACGATGGACTTTGACTTCGAAAAAGAGCCGCTCGGCCGCGACCCGCAAGGCCTGGAGGTGTTCTTGCGTGACATCTGGCCGACGCCGCTCGAAGTGCAAGAAGCCATCGATCGCGGCGTCAACGAAGCCATGTTCCGCGAAGGCTACCAAGACGTGTTTGCCGGCGACGCGCGTTGGCGGGCTCTGGACACGCCCGTTGGGGCCACCTTCGCGTGGGATGCGGGCTCGACCTACGTGCGCAAACCGCCGTATTTCAAGGGTATGCTCTCGAGCCCCGAGCCCGTTCAGGACGTGACGGGCGCGCGGTGTCTGCTCCGGCTGGGCGATTCGGTCACGACCGACCACATCAGCCCCGCTGGCTCGATCCAGGCCTCGAGCCCGGCCGGGCTGTATTTGGAGAGCGAGGGCGTCGGGCCCGACGACTTCAACTCCTACGGCTCGAGGCGCGGGAATCACGAGGTCATGGTGCGCGGCACGTTCGCCAACACACGTCTCAAGAATCTCTTGCTCGACGGCGTCAGCGGTGGTTTCACCCGCAATCATCTGAATGGCGAGCAAGAAACGGTTTACGACGCGTCGCTCGCTTACGCCGCGGCGCACGTTCCGCTCGTTATCTTGGCGGGCAAAGAGTATGGCTCGGGCTCCAGTCGCGACTGGGCCGCGAAGGGCACGCTATTGCTGGGCGTCCGCGTCGTCATTGCCCAAAGCTTCGAGCGGATTCATCGCTCGAACCTGATAGGCATGGGCGTCTTGCCGCTCGAGTTTCCCGAGAACCACTCGGCCGAGAGCTTGGGGCTGGATGGGAGCGAAACTTTCGACTTTTTGGGCATGACCCAGCTCGGCGTCGAGGGCGCGGTGATTCCTGCCACGATCTCGGTGCGCGCCCAAAGAGGCGACAAGGTCGCTGTCTTTGCCGCCAAGCTGCGCATCGATACGCCGGGCGAAGCGGCCTATTTCCGTCACGGCGGCATCTTGCAGTTCGTCTTGCGCGACCTGGCTCGCGCCGAGGGTTGAACTGCCCCCGCCTGGCCAGTAAGGACGGCCTCGATGCTTCGGCTTTCTCGCATCTGTAGGCTCCGAGGGCTCGCGCTCACCAGCTGGCTCGCTTTGGCCTGCTCTTCCCAGGATCCGGCTCCGGCTGCGGACGGCGTCGTCGCGCATGTAGAGAGCAAGCCGGGCCCGGCGGCCGTCGCTGGTCCGCGCCCGTTGTCGACCCTGCGCGTCGACCATCTCGAGCTCGATACCGCCGCTCCGCCCGGCAGCCCCCTGCTGGGCAGCGCGGTCATCGCCGCCACGGTCTACAAGCTGCCGAACACCAGTTCGCGCAAGCTTGGCTACATCCGTCTGGGCCAGAAAGTCGCACGTGATCCCGAGGTCACGCAGGGCAGCGGCTGCAAGGGCGACTGGTACCGCGTTTACCCGCTGGGCTACGTTTGCACCGACGAGGCCACGATTGATCTGGAGAGTCCGATTTTGCGCGCGGCAACGGTGGGTCCCGACCTGAGCAAACCGCTGCCCTATCACTACGGATTCGTTCGGGCGACTGCACCGCAGTACGTGCGCGTGCCGACAAAGAAGCAGCAGGCCGACAGCGAGTTTCAACTCGCCGAGCACATGGTTTGGTTCGCCGAGCACCAAAACGAAGTGCAAAGCGTCGAGCTGGGCGCCAACGACGTGCCTCTGGACGCGCGCGGTGTCGCCGCCCCAGGGCTGGTGCATCCTCCGGGCTTCAAGACGTCCCAGCAGCAATCACGTGCCGAGCTGTTCGGCGGCTCCGACGGCCACGATACCCAGCCTTTTTGGCTCGAAGGCAACACGCGGCTCATCCCCAACGTGTCCGGCTACAAGGTGACCGACGCGGCACTGTTCGCCGACCGAGTGCGTCGCCACACTGGACTGTCGTTCGTCGGTTCGTTCGACACAAAGAGCGAAGATCTGGAGCGGCGCTTCGCTGTCACGGTCGACCTGCGCCTCATCCCGACCACCAAGGTAAAACCAGATACGGCGTCGCCCTTTCATGGCATCGAGATCCCGCCCGGCTTTCACTTTCCGTTTGGCTGGGTACTCAAACGGGACGTGACGCTGTTCAAGCTGCTAGCTGGCAAGGACGAGGCACGAGCCGCCGAGGAGGCGCCGCGCCGCGCGCTGGTGCCGTTGAGTGGCAACGCGCGCATCAAGGGCGGTCGCCGCTACTACCAGACGCTCGGGGACAAGACCCGCTGGCTTTGGGACCAGGACATCGGCGTGGTCCACACGCCCGACGTGTGGCCCGAACCAGCGGAAAAGGGCCAAAAGTGGATCGACATTTCGATTGGTCAGCAGACGCTGGTGCTCTACGAGGGAAAGCAGCCGCGTTACGCCACGCTCATCTCGTCCGGCCGCGATCGCTTCGGTGACCCCAAGGTCGATCACACAACGCCACTTGGCGATTTTCGGCTGCAGAGCAAGCACGTAGCCGCGGCGATGGACTCGGAAGAAAACTCGAGTGTCAGCGGCGGTCAAAAGGCACACTCGGCAGGCCTGGACTCCGAGGGTCAAGCCACGACCGATCGCATCAAGAAGGCCAAGGCAGCCGGCGCCAAGCTCTCGGCCGAAGACGAACGGCGCTGGCTCAACATTCAAAAAGGCCGCCACCCCGAATACGGCGTGACCCGACGTCGCGGCTCGACGGCCTTCGAGCTCCGCGACGTGCCTTGGATCCAGTATTTCTCGGCTGGATTCGCTCTACACGGCGCCTACTGGCACGATGTCTTTGGCATCCCGCGCAGCCACGGTTGCGTGAACCTCGCGCCCATCGACGCCCGCGTCATCTTCAACTGGACTGATCCGCCGGTTCCAGCAGGCTGGCATGGCCTCAACATCGGCGACGAGATGGGGGAGGGAACGGCTGTTCATATTCGGCGCTGAACGCTGCGCTGAGGAGCTGCTCAACCGAGCCGCTGGTTGCTAGGAGCCGCCCTCTGCGGACGCGTCGAGCGCCTTGAGCGCGTCAGCGGCTTTCTGGTGGGCGCGTGCGGCGCCGCCGTGCTTCTTGCTCAGCTGCTTGCGCATCTCGGATCCGGGCGGCGTCTTCACGTACTCACGGTGGAGCCGCTTGGCCTCGTCCCGCGTCCGAGTGAACTCGAGTTGGGCGCGGCTTCGGGCGTCGGTCGACTCGGTCATGTCCCGGTCGTAGCACGGTACCTCGCCGATGTTGTGCCCGCTCAAGAGCGGGCCCGAGCGCGGGTCGCATCGAGTAGCGCCTTCATGGCGTCGTCGATGACTTCGTAGCGCTGCCCACGTACTTCGACGATCGAAGCGGCGTTCTTCGAGAAGCGATCGGTCAACTGCGTACGCACCCAGATCTCGGCAATCATCTGCGAACCAAAGACCCCGACGTTGCTGGTACCCGAGGGCAGCTCGTCGCGATTGTCCGTCTCCACGTGACCCGTCACGACTGCGACGAAACTGCCGTCGCGTCGTTGCTCGATGCTGGGTCGGAGGACGATTTTTTGGGCCACGGCAATGGGGATGGACGTATCAACGGCCCAATCAAGTCAATCTTTCGCGCACGGAAAAACCCAGGAGATGCGGGCATCTGCCAGCGACACGTTGGCCCACTCGGAGCCGGGCCGCCCCCGAAGACCCCAAGTCCCTGAAAGACCCCCGTCGGGGGGTACGGCCGTCTGGCGCTGGGTGCTCCCCGCACCCTCAGTCTACGTAGTAGTCGCAGTGTCCTGCCGAGTTGTGGCAGACGTATTTGTCCGTCTCGGGGCACGCTTGGCCTGCCGAGCATTCGCATTGGGAGATGGGGACGCAGGCGCCGTAGCATGCGCTGACGACCGAGTAGACGTGTCCTTCCGGGCAGGGCTCGGGAGCGACGATGGGCAGGCATTTGATTTCAGCTGGATCGCAGCTGACGACGTCGCACGGGCCCTTCTTGGAGTAGGCGCGCGGAGGGCAGCTGCCGCTGCCAGTGAAGGTCACGCCGTCGCAGCCGCAGTACTGGGCCAGGTCTTCAGTGCAAGGCACGTTGGTTTCGCACTTCCAGTCCTCGACGCAGCTCGTGCCTGAGCATCGGCCGGCGCACTCGTTGTCGGGTGTACAGGTGCCGTCACTCTGCGTGCCGCCGGTCGCGCTGTTTGCGCCGCCTGAGGCACCCTGGTCGCCACCAGTCGCGGTGACGCCGCCGGTTGATGTTTGCCCCGCGCTGCTGGCGTCGGCGCCCGTCGCGGCTCCTCCGCACGAGAACGCGGCCATGAGGGCCAAAGGCGCGAGCAGGATCGGCGCGGCTGAACGGAAGAAGCGAAGCATTCGGTCACAATAGCCCAAGGAGGGCGAGCTGGCTCGGGCGAGAACTTTCAAGCGTCGCTCGAAAGTTCATGGATTTCGCGCTCCATGCCTTCCCAGAGGGCCATCTTCTCGGTCAGCAGGCGCGTGACCTCGGTGGCGCGGCCCTTGTGCTTTTTCATGTCGGCGGCGTCCATCGATTCGAAGAAGTCGGGCTCGAGGTACTTGGCTTCGAGCTGGGCTTTCTCGGCTTCCAGTCCTTCGATTTCGACCATCAAGTCGTCGCGCTTCTTGGGCAACGACTTGAGCCGGTTGGCGCGACGCTTGCGCTCCTCGTAGCTGACGGGCGCGGCTGCTGGGGCGGCACTTTTGCTGCTCTTGTCCTGTTTGGCCTTGAGCGAAACAGCGTCAATGTCGAGGTGATCGGCGCCTTGCTTGGCCAAATACTCTTCGTAGTCGCCCCGAAAATCATGCAAGCCATCGCGCTTGAGTTCCAGGATGCGGTTGGCGATCTTGGCGACGAACCAGCGATCATGCGAGACGAAGAGCAAGGTGCCTTCGTATTTTGCCAAGGCATCGGCCAGAGCTTCGATGGTCTCGAGATCGAGATGGTTGGTCGGCTCGTCGAGCACCAGCACGTTGGGCTTGTCCACGATGATGCGTGTGAAGATCAGGCGGGCAGCTTCGCCACCGCTCAGACTCGTCACCTTCTTCTCGACCTCGTTGCCGCTGAACAGCATGCGACCGAGCTGACCGCGGACGTAGCTGGTCGCCTCACCGGGGATGGCGTTCCAGACGAAGTCGAGTGGAGTGAGCTTGGGATCGCTCAAGAGTTCGTGGTGATCCTGCGCAAAATAGCCGATCTTGGTGTTGACGCCCCACTCGTGACGCCCGTGATCGGCCTTCACGTGTTCGGTGACGATCTTGAGCAGGGTGGACTTGCCGATGCCGTTCTCGCCGATGATGGCAACCTTTTCGCCGCGCTTGATCTGAAAACCGACGTCCGTCAGCACAGGCTTGTCGCCGTAACTCTTGGCCAAGTGTTCGACCGTGAGCACGTCCTTGCCGGTCTGTCTTTCTTGCTCGAAGCGAAAGAGCGGCGCGCGGCGCGAGCTGTTTGCGACTTCGGCGACTTCGATCTTCTCGATCTGTTTCATGCGGCTTTGGGCTTGCTTGGCCTTGGTGGCCTTGGCCCCGAAGCGTTCGACGAAAGCGCGCTTTTCCGCGATGATCTTCTCCGCCCGCGTGACTTGCGCCTCGAGCTGCACGCGCGCGAGCGACTTGCGCTCGACGAAGGTGGTGTAGTTGCCGGCGTAGTCGATTAGGGTCTCGTAGTCGACGTCGAGAGTGCGCGTGCAGACGGCGTCCAAGAAGCGACGATCGTGCGAGATGACGACCGCGCAGCCGGCAAACGCCTGCAAGAACTGCTCGAGCCAACGGATCGACAGGATGTCCAGATGGTTGGTGGGTTCGTCGAGCAGGAGCGCGTCGGGGCGACCGACCAGCACTTGACCCAACAGCACCCGTAGCTTGAAACCACCGGAAAGCGTTCGCAGTGGCTCGGTCAGTTGGGCGCTGGGGATGCCGAGACCGACCAGAATTTCTCGGGCCCGCGTCTCCAGCATGTAGCCGTCGTTGTGCGAGATGACGTCGTTGAGGTGGGCGATGCGATCGGCGTCGACTTCGGCCGCGTGGCTCAACTGGTCCACCTCCGTCAAGGCGTCGAAGACCTCGCGGTCGCCGCTCATGGCTACGTCCAGGATTCGGGCTTCGTCTTCGGCAAACTGGTCTTGGCGCAGGACGCCCAGGCGCAATTTTTTGCCGAAACCGACGGTGCCGGCGTCGGACGATTCGTCTCCGGTGAGGATGCGCAAAAAGGTGGACTTGCCGCTGCCGTTGGCGCCGACCAAGCCGTAGCGCTGGCCCGCAGTGAGTTCGAGCGTCACGTCTTTGAACAAGACGTGCGCGCCGTACTGCTTGCCCAGGCTGTTGATGTTGATCATCGCCTCGCCCAGGTAGCGGGGATCTGGGCCAATTCAAGGGCTGGACGCAGAAGAGCCCCCAGAAGTCGTCTTCTGGGGGCTTGGGGGTAGCAGCGCCGCTGGTTTGGTCGCCTGCTTCTGTTCGATCAAAGCTGCAGCTGCGCGCCGACCTGGAGCATGTCGACTCCAGGGTTGTCCTGGTGACGGAAGTTCGCGAACCAGCGGTGGTTGAAGCCGTCGATGATGTAGCCGACTCCTGCGTCCAGGGCCCAGGTGGCGCTGGCGCCCGCGCCGTTGTCGACGACCTGCAACTTGGCCAACGGCTGGATCTTGCCGAAGCCGATCTTGTCGGGCGTGAGCCAACTAGCGCTGAACAGAAAGCTCTGCGGCACCAGGGGACCCACTGCACCTGTGCCGAAGTTGGTCGTACCTTGGTTCGGCTGGTACTGGGCGCCGGTCCCGTCCATGTTCCAGTAGCCGCCCTCGAGGGTGATGACGCCGGCCTTTTGAAGATTTTTCTCGAACAGCACGTCCGCATGAAACGCCAGCAGGTCGTTGTCGAGATCGCCGCCGCCCACGGCGTCGGGTCCCTTCTGACCCTGAATGACTGCGCCGATCGCCAGCGTATCCTGCTCGCCGTAGTAGGTGCCCGAGGTGTAGTAGTAGTTCTCGGGATCGAGCAGATTCAAAGTGACGCGACCGGCGAAGCGCGCGTTGCCGATGCCCGCCCCGTTGGTTCCGACGGGAACTCCTGCCGGAGGCGCCAGATCGACGATCGAAGCGTGGTACTTGATCAAGCCGCCAGCCACGAGACCCCACATCGTCACGCCCCGATCACGGCCGGCGATATCGAACGGCAGAGTTTGCACGACAATCGGCAGATTCCAGCCGTTGTTGTAGAACGGACCGTTGAAGTTGTTGCGCTCCATGGCGGGGATGTGTTGACCCATCCACACCTGGAATTCGTCGACGACCTTCACCTGTACAATTGCGTCGAGTACCTGGACGCCCGTCTGGGTGGTCTCGAAATTGCCGGTAAAGCCGACCCATTTGTTGATCTGGCCGCTGAAGTACGGCCGAACGTTGTACTGGTTCGCGACGCCATCGTGGAGCGTCAACGCAGGGCCGCCAGCCAGTGGATCATCGAAAATCATCGCTATACCAGTACGAATACCCATGCCTACCTTGAGCGTGGGCTGGAATAACTCGTTCACGGGCTCCGCCGGCTTGGGGGGCACGACGGGGGCCTCGGACGGCGGCGTGCGCTCGGGATCTGGCATCGCCTCGGGATCCGACGCCATGGTCGTAGAGCCTGCGCTCGTCGCGGTGGCTGGGGCTTCCGCCGGCGGCGCCGAGACCTCGGCCGTTGCGGTTTGAGCCCAGACCCTCTGGGGCGCCACAAGGGTCGCCAACGCGGCTCCGCCCGCAGCTACAATTGCGAGTGTCCGACTGGTGCTTGCTCTCACTGACTTGGATTTCGACATCGCCATGGACAGTTCCCTCTTCGATTTCGGGTCACGCTCAGCGCACTGGGCTCGAAATGATCCCGCCGTGATGCTGAATGCAGCTCACCTAACGTATCGAGGGTTTCCCGCTCATGTCTCAACCGTGTTCACGTAGATCTCGCGCACTTCTCCCAAACCCATCATCAACGTTTCCCCGTGGAGAATCAGGGTTCACATCAAAAGGCCTTGATGCTTGATGAACGCGACGACCTCGTTCAGCCCTTGTTGGGTCTTGAGGTTGGTGAACAAGAAGGGTTTGTCCCCCCGCATCTTGCGCGCGTCCCGATCCATCACTTCGAGCGACGCGCCTACGTAGGGAGCGAGATCGATCTTGTTGATGATGAGCAGGTCGCTCTTGGTAATGCCGGGGCCGCCTTTGCGCGGTATCTTGTCACCAGCCGATACGTCGATGACGTAGAGCGTCAGATCGGAAAGCTCTGGGCTGAAGGTTGCGCTCAGATTGTCGCCTCCACTCTCGATGAAAATCAGATCGAGATCGGGATGCCTGGCGATCATGGCATCAACGGCCTCGAGGTTCACCGAGGCGTCTTCGCGAATGGCGGTGTGGGGACAGCCGCCCGTCTCGACGCCGACAATACGGTCCTCGGGCAGCGCTCCGCTTCGCTGCAAGAACTGCGCGTCTTCGCGGGTGTAGATATCGTTCGTCACGACGGCCACAGAGACGTAGTCGCGCATGCTTTTGCACAGCGCATCGACGAGGTGCGTTTTTCCCGAGCCGACCGGACCACCGACACCGACGCGTAAAGCTTGTTTTTTGCTCATGTTTTTCTCGAAGCGCGGGAAACGGGGAGGGTGCGACGCCAGGTAAACGAGTTCAGGACAGGAACAGGCGTGAGTATTGATGCTCGTGGCCGATGCAGGACAAGGCGTGCGCCGGGCTCGAGAACCCGAGCTCGTCGTCGGGCAGGGCGAGACCGAGCTCGACGGCGAGCGGGACGCGTTCGAGACAGGCCGAGAGCACCCGTTGGGCAGCTTGTTGACCCAGCGGGATCAGACGACTGGCCGCGACGACTTGGTTTTCGCAGAACGCATAGAGAAAGCCGGTGGCCGTCTCGCGCAGGGGGACGCCGTAGTGCCAGCCCGCGAGCGCAAACGCTCCCGCCCAGGTCATGGGCGCCGAGAATTCGGCGGCGCTTTTGATGCCGAGCGCGCCCAACGTGCGCAGCATGCTGCGCGCGAGCTTGGTGTCTTCGTCGCGCAGCTCGCGCGCTTCGCGAAACGCGATTTGCGCCGAGGCTAGCGAGCTGAGCTCGGCCTGGTCGCCGCCCGGCCAAGCCTGGTAAAACCGCACCAGAAACGGCACTTCGAGATGCGCTTGAAGGTGACCGAGCTGTCCGCCGATCCACGCGAGAGCCTCCTCCTCGTTCGTCACCCAGCCGCGATCGATGGCACCCTCGAGGCCCTGTGAGTACGCAAACGCGCCGATCGGAAAGCTCGCGCTTGCGACCTGCATGAGCCGGAGCAGGGCGATGCCCTCAGCCATGGCTATGTCCCCCGTGGGAGGAGTCGCCGTGGCCGTGCCCACCCTGAGCGGATCCATGGCCGTGGCTGCCCGTCTCGCGGTTTACGGCATGCCCGCTCCGGTACGCCCCGGACTCGGGCGCGAAGGGCAGGGTTTCTTGGGTCACTCGCAACCCCAGCTCGCGCACCATGATGTCCAGCACATGATCGTGCTGGTAGGCGAGCCAGGTGGGGTGGAGTTCAACCGGAACGTGGCGATTGCCGAGGTGGTAGGCGGCGCGCAGCAGCGAGCCGACGTCGCGCGTGTGCCCCGTACTGAGGAGCTCCGGTGCGGCCACGACGCGCGCCACCGTGCCGTCCTCGGCGCGCAGCAGATCTCCGTCCTGCAGCACGTTACCGCGGGCAAGCAGGCAGCCGCATTCTTCGCCCGAGTCGAGCTTGGCCAAAAACCGGCTCTTTTGGCGGATATCCCAAGGGAGAGTGAGGGTTCGGGTGTGCCCGACCGCCAAGCGAGCGACTTCTACGAATTGCAGCATGACTCGTTTCCTGGGGCTGGATGCAAACTCAGAACAAGAAGTAGCGCTGCGCCAACGGCAAAACCGTGGCCGGCTCGCAGCGGAGACTGACGCCGTCGGCCTTCACTTCGTAGGTCTGCGAGTCGACCTCGACGTGCGGCATGTAAGCGTTGTGAATCATGTGCTGCTTCATGGTGCCGCGGCTGCCGCGGACTGCCACAAGGCGTTTCTTCACGCCGTAGCCTTCGACGACGCCGCTTTTCAAGGCAGCATCCGACACAAAGCTGACGCAAGTCTTGTGCAAAGCCGAACCGAGTGCCCCGAACATGTGCCGGTAGTGAACCGGCTGCGGGGTCGGAATCGAGGCGTTTGGATCGCCCATGGGCGCCGCTACGATCATGCCGCCCTTGAGTATCATGGCGGGCTTGGCTCCGAAGAACGCAGGTTTCCACAAAACCAAATCGGCTAACTTGCCCACCTCGACCGAGCCGACCTCGTGTCCGATACCGTGCGCTCGCGCGGGGTTGATGGTGTATTTGGCGATGTAACGCTTCACGCGGAAGTTGTCGTGCTCGGCTGGATCGTGCTCGAGACTGCCGCGCTGCGTCTTCATCTTGTGGGCGGTCTGCCAGGTCCGGGTCACGACCTCGCCGACGCGGCCCATGGCCTGCGAGTCGGAAGAGATCATGCTGAATGCGCCAAGATCGTGAAGAATGTCCTCGGCGGCGATGGTTTCGCGGCGAATACGCGATTCGGCGAACGCCACGTCTTCTGCAATGGCCGGATCCAAATGATGGCAAACCATGAGCATGTCCAGGTGCTCATCGATGGTGTTGTGCGTATACGGCCGCGTCGGGTTGGTCGACGAGGGCAGCACGTTGGGCAGACCGCAGGCGCGGATGATGTCGGGGGCGTGACCGCCGCCGGCGCCTTCGGTGTGGTAGGCGTGAATCGAGCGGCCCTTGAAGGCGGCGAACGTGTCCTCGACGAAGCCGGACTCGTTCAAAGTATCGGTGTGAATGGCGACTTGCACGTCGTAGCGCTCGGCGACCGACAAGCAGTTGTCGATGCTGGCCGGGGTCGTGCCCCAATCTTCGTGCAGCTTGAGACCAATGACGCCGGCTTCGATCTGCTCTTCGATCGGTCCTGGCAGGCTCACGTTGCCCTTACCAAGGAAGCCGAGGTTCATCGGCAGGCTGTCACCAGCGAGCAGCATGTGCTCGATGTACCAAGGTCCGGGTGTGCACGTGGTCGCCGAGGTGCCGGCTGCGGGTCCGGTGCCTCCACCTATCATGGTCGTCACGCCGCTCATCAGCGCGTCGTCGATCTGTTGCGGGCAGATGAAATGGATGTGCGAGTCGATGCCGCCGGCCGTGACGATCAGGCCTTCGCCGGCAATGACTTCGGTGCCGGCGCCGAGCACGATATCGACGCCCGGCTGCACGTCGGGGTTACCCGCCTTTCCAATGGCGACGATGCGGCCGGAGTTGATGCCGATGTCGGCTTTGACGATGCCCCAATGGTCGACGATCAGCGCATTGGTGATCACGAGGTCGACCACCTCGGCGCAGGACCTTTGGCCCTGGCCCATGCCATCGCGGATGACCTTTCCGCCACCAAACTTTACCTCTTCGCCGTAAATGGTGCGGTCTTCTTCGACAGCGATCCACAGATCGGTGTCTGCCAGACGGACCCGGTCGCCGACCGTGGGGCCGTACATTTCAGCGTAGGCGCGGCGCGTGATGCGGGTCATGGCTGGTCCAGAGCTCCCATCACATCTCCGCGAAAGCCGTAGACCTCGCGCGAACCCGCGTACTCGACCAGTTCCACCTGGCGGCTCTGACCTGGTTCGAAGCGAACAGCCGTCCCTGCGGCGATGTGCAGCCGGCAACCGCGACACTGGGCGCGATCGAAGGCCAGCGCCAAGTTGGTTTCGGCGAAATGGTAGTGGGAACCCACCTGGATGGGGCGGTCGCCCGTATTGGTGACGCTGACGGTCACGGTCTTTCGTCCAGGTGAAAGCTCGATCTCGCCCGGTTGCGTGACGATTTCTCCAGGGATCATGATTTGCCTCCGGGGCCAATGGGTTCGTGAACGGTGACGAGCTTGGTTCCGTCGGGGAAGGTGGCTTCGACTTGGACCTCGGGGATCAGTGCGGCCACGCCGTCCATGACGTCGTCGGTCGTCAGCAACTCCGTGCCGTAGCTCATCAGCTCGGCTACGGTGCGCCCATCGCGCGCGCCTTCGAGGATGGCTGCAGTGATGAATGCGACCGCCTCGGGGTAGTTCAGGAGCAGACCACGCGCACGCCTTCGTTCTGCGAGTAGCGCGGCCGTGAAGATGAGCAATTTGTCTTTTTCGCGGGGTGAGAGTTCCATCGTTACCTATCGATCAAGTCGCCCAAATGCGCGGCACGCAGGCCTCGCGCCCGAGCAGCACAGGCCTCAAAATGCGCCACAGCCCGATCATCCAGGCTCGGGCCCGCTCGACGCTCGCACCGAGGTAACGCCCGACGAACAAGCCCAGTCCCGACGCCGGTCCACCGTAGCCGCGAGGCGTATTGAGGGCGCTGACACCGCGCCATTCGCCCGGGCAATCGACCACTTGGGCGGCCGTCCACTCGCGACAGGTTTCGACCAGCTCGCCGAGATGGTGGTTCACGGGGCCAAGCGCCGTAGCGATGAAGCTACCGCTAATGGGAGCGCCACGGAGGCCCCACGGCGCCTGGAGAAAGGGCGCGCCCCCCTCGATGACGAGCCGCTCCAGAAGCAGGGGCTCGCCGTCCGCATGCAACCGTATCTTGGAGACGTAGCGACCGCTCGCGAAGCGCTCACCTGCGCCGTGACGACCGACGGAGACTGTCTCCCAACCCATGAATTGGGCCGGGCCGTTCGGCCCGTCGGTCTCCAGATCGATCGTCAGACAGCTTGTACTCTCGGCGCCCGAGAACAGGATTGTTTCTTGGGGGAACCACTCGAGCGTGCCGCCACTTCCGATGCGGCAACACTGCGTCTGGCGGCTCGGGCGGCCGGGGCTGCGGTAGAGCTTGGTCGCTCCCGGCGTGGTCAGCAGAGCGCTGGCCGCACTCCGCACGGCGACGTCGAGGTGCAGGCCGTCACCGCCGACGATTCCACCGGGCGGGTGCAGCAAGTAGACATGCGCGACCTGCGGCGACTCCGGATAGAAGGCGCGTTGAACCAGCAGCGGGCCGAAGTGACGCCGCTTGAGCAGGGAGGTCTTGCCTTGGCGCAGACCGAAATCCAGCTCGAGTTCGGCGCGCCAGCCCGCGGCCCCGAGGGCCTCTCGAGCCCCCCCAGCCGCGAGAAGTTGGCTTTGATCCATGCTCGAAAGGTTAGAGAACCGTGTGCCGCGACCGTCAAGGGTTCGGGCGTGGAAGACCGAACTCGCGTCCAACCTAGACCGTCAGATACTGCGCCACG
The DNA here is from genome assembly GCA_038324055.1 of Polyangiales bacterium. Taxonomy (GTDB): domain Bacteria; phylum Myxococcota_A; class Polyangia; order Polyangiales; family Polyangiaceae; genus NIC37A-2. Next base: position 14,932 of record JBBQHO010000038.1, read on the forward strand.
AGCTTGTCGCTGAGTTCGTCGATGCCGCCAGCCGCGACCGAACGTCCGCGGTCGAGGATGGCGAAGCGTTGACCCACACGGCGCGCGAAATGCAGCTTTTGCTCGACTACGAGTACGGTCATGCCTTCCTCGCGGTTCAGCTTGATGAGTACGTCGCCGATGTCGTGCACCACGTTCGGCTGAATGCCTTCGGTCGGTTCATCCAAGATGAGCAACTTGGGCTGCAGCACCAGGGCGCGCCCGATGGCGAGTTGCTGTTGCTGCCCACCCGACAAGTCGCCGCCGCGCCGCTGCAACATTGACTTGAGCACGGGAAACAGCTCGTAGATGCGCTCGGGCACCACCTTGCCGAGCCCCTTGCGGCTGACTAGGCCGAGTCGCAGGTTCTCTTCGACGGTGAGCTGCGGAAAAATTTCGCGACCTTGGGGCACGTAGCCGATGCCGCGGCGGGCCCGCTCTTCGACGCCCAACCCGCGCAGCTCGATGTCACCGAACTTCATCGAGCCACCGCTGGTTGCCACGATGCCCATGATCGAGCGCAAAAGCGTGGTCTTTCCGACGCCATTGCGGCCCATCAGGCACGTGCACGAGCCGTCCGGAATGTCGAGCTCCACGTCCCAAAGGGTGTGGCTGCCGCCGTAATACTGGTTCAAAGAGCTGACGTTGAGCATCACTTCCCCAAGTAAACTTCGATGACCTTTTGATTGTTTTGCACTTCGTCCATCTTGCCTTCGGCCAGGACGCTACCTTCGTGCAGTACGGTCACCTTGTTGGCGATGCTGCGCACGAAGTCCATATCGTGTTCAACGACGACCACGGTGTGTTTGCCGGCCAGCCCTTTGAGCAGTTCGGCCGTGCGTTCCATTTCCTGGTGCGTCATGCCGGCGACTGGTTCGTCGACCAGGAGAACGCGCGGGTTCTGTGCCAGCAGCATGCCAATTTCGAGCCATTGCTTCTGGCCATGCGAAAGGTAGCCCGCCTCGTTGTGGGCCACGTCGCGCAGGCCGATCACGCCGAGCACGTGATCGATTCGGTCGCGATCTTCCGAGTCCAATGTGCGGAATAGACTTCGAACGATGCCCTTTTTTCCTGCCAACGCGAGCTCGAGATTCTCGAATACCGTATGGCCAGCGAAAACCGTGGGTTTTTGGAACTTGCGACCGATGCCCAAGTGCGCGATCTCGTGCTCTGAAAGCAGCGTCAGCTCGCGCGGATCGCCAACGATGAACACACTGCCCTCATCAGGTCGTGTCTTGCCGGTGATCACGTCCTGGAGCGTGGTCTTGCCGGCGCCGTTCGGACCAATGAGGCAACGCAATTCGCCTTCGTCCAGCAACAGCGTCAAGTTGTTCAGGGCCTTGAAGCCGTCGAAGCTGACCGAGACGTTGTCGACGCAAAGCAGCGTGCCCCGCGCTCGCGCCAGATCGTAGCGTACGGGGTCGACCATGCGTCCGCGCTTGCGGACCGTTCCGCCGAGGCTGACGTCGACGGACTCGTCCAGCACGCTCTGATCGATCCGGGGAGCGGGGGCCTTTGCTGCGGTAGCGACCACTTTTGCCGTTTCGCTCACGAGCTCGCCTCCACGGTCTCGGGGCTGACCGACGGATCGATCTTGGCGGACGCGGGGTCTTGGGGTGGAGGCCCTTGAGGCTCGCTGGGCGCGGGCCCGCTGGGGCCGCCGGTGCTCGAAGCACGAGGCCCGGAGGGCTTGCCGAGCAGCCGACTGGCGTAGACCGCGAAACCCTTGGGCAAGAGTACGGGAATGACGACGAACGTGGCGCCAAGGAAATAGAGCCACAAATCGGGGAATGCTGCAGTGAAGATGCTCTTGGCTCCGTTGACGGCAATGGCTCCGGCAGCTGCGCCGAACAAGGTGCTGCGGCCGCCCACGGCCACCCAGATGGCCATTTCGATCGAATTGGCCGGCTGCATCTCGCTCGGGTTGATGATGCCCACCTGCGGCACGTAGAGCGCTCCGGCGAGTCCGCACAGGACGGCCGACAGCGTCCAGACGAACAGTTTGTATTTGAGCGGATCGTAGCCCATGAACCGCACCTTGGTTTCGTCGTCACGGACCGCTCGGAGCACGCGGCCCAGCTTACTCTTCACCACGTAGCGGCTGAGAGCGTAGACCAAGAGCAACGTGATGGCGGTGATCACGTACAGGCCCACTTTGACGTCGGGATCCGCCAAAGAATAGCCGTACAGCCGCTTGAAGTCGGTGAGCCCATTGTTGCCGCCGAAGCCCGTTTCGTTGCGGAAGAACAGGAGCATCAACGCGAAGGTCATGGCCTGCGTGATGATCGAGAAATAGACGCCACGGATACGCGAACGGAAAGCGAAAAAGCCGAATACGAAGGCGCAAATGCCGGGGATGAACAGCGCCATGAACAGGGCAAAGAAGAAGTTGTCGAAGCCTTTCCAGAACCAGGGCAGTTCCTTCCAATCAAGAAAGACCATGAAATCAGGCAGATTGCTGCGGTAGACGCCAGCCGTGCCGATCTCGAGCATCAGGTACATGCCCATGGCGTAGCCACCGAGCGCGAAGAAGATCCCGTGGCCAAGCGAAAGGATGCCGGTGAAGCCCCAAATCAGGTCGATGGCCAGCGCGACCATGGCGAAACACAGGAACTTGCCGAGCAGTGGCACCATGTAGTCGGGCAGCACGAATGGCAGAACGAGCACCAGCAGAGCGCTCACGACACCGAAAACGGCCCAGCCTTTGCGATCGTGTAGACCCGTGATCTGGCTCGCGAAGCTGCTCATACGACCTCCGCCGCGCGCCCTTTGAGTGCGAACAGGCCTTGAGGTCTCTTCTGCAGGAACAGCACGATGAACACCAAGATGATGATCTTGCCAAGCACGGCGCCTGCGACGGGCTCGATGTACTTGTTCAGCAGGCCCAGGCCGAGTGCGCCCAGGATGGCGCCGATGAGTTTACCGACGCCGCCCAAAACCACGACCATGAATGAGTCGACGATGTAGCCCTGTCCGAGCTCGGGACCGACGTTACCCAGCTGGGAGATGGCCACGCCGCCCAGACCGGCAAGGCCGGAACCGAGCCCGAAGGTCAGCCTATCGATGCGCTGCGCTGGGATACCCATGCTAGCGGCCATGGCGCGGTTCTGCGTCACGGCGCGAATTTGTAGACCAAACGGCGTGCGCCTGAGCAAGAGAGCCACTGCAGCGACGATTAGGGCGGTGAAGGCGACGATGGCGATGCGACTGTAGGGCATGACCAAATTCGGCATGAGATCGAACCCACCGGACAGCCAGTCGGGGTTGGCCACGGTCACGTTTTGTGCGCCAAATACCAAGCGTACCGTCTGGATGAGCATCAAGCTGATGCCCCACGTCGCCAGCAAGGTCTCGAGAGGCCGGCCGTACAGGTGGCGCACGACGAAACGCTCGAGCGCCATGCCGATCACTGCGCACACCATGAAAGCAGCTGGAATCGCGATCAGGAGATACCAATTCATTGCCGCGGGCATGATGCTGGCAAACAGCGTCTGCACGACATAGGTCGTGTAGGCGCCAAGCATCAACATTTCGCCGTGCGCCATGTTGATGACGTGCATGAGGCCAAAAGTGATGGCCAAGCCGAGCGCTGCCAGCAGCAAGACACTGCCGAGACTCAGGCCGTAGAACGTGTTGGCGACCAAGTTGATGAGGAACATCTTGGTCTCGATAGCCGAGAGCGCCTGCTGCGCCTTCTTGCGCACTTCAGCGTCTGGCTCGACGAATTTGCCTTGGCCATCCTTCTTGACCAGGTTTTCCATCTCCGACTTCATGCTGACGTCGGCCTGATCGGCAATCGTGCCGACGGCCTGCAAGCGCCGCGATTCGTCGGTCGAAATCAAGTCGAGTCGGGCGAGCGCCATCGACAACAAGGCAGTGATTTCGGTGTCTGTCTCCGCCCTCTGCGCCGTCACGAGCGCGGGGCGCGCGTCCTCTCGCGGGCCCTTGGACATCTCCAAAGCTGCAGCTTGCCGAATCGTACGATCGGGAGAGAGCAAGCGCAGCTGCGAGACCATCGGCCCGAGCGTGCGCCGCACGCGATTGTTGATGCCGACGTCGCGCACGGGGCCTTGGGCCACAGCGGGCGCACCCGTGAGCGCGAGCTCGGTTCGGCTGCCCGCGCGAATCAAAACTCGACCGGCGGCATCGACGACGACCTTGCCGTTTTCCAGCGCCTCCAGCACAGGCAAGGCGCGTGCGTCACCCGAACTGCCGAGCAACGAGATGCCGCGCGAAATTTGGTCGAAATCTGGGCTCGCCAGGTCTTTGACGCCATCTTCGAAGGGGGCGGCCACGGCCAAGGCGGGGCTCAGCCACAAGAACAACAGCAACCAGATTCGGGCGCGGACGTGGGTCATTCGCTTTCCTTTGCGGCGAGAGGAAACCCGCCGGGGCGCTGGGCTCCGGCGGGTTCAGGAGAAGAATCTCAGTACGCTTCGAATTTGCCCTTGGTGCAGTTGCCGCATACCCAGGGGAAAGACCAATCCGCGACCTTCTCTTTGCTGTCGGGAACGAAGGGGCTCCAGGGCGCAGCGCGCACGGGGCCTTCGGTCTTCCACACCACCTTGAACTGTCCGTCCGGCATGATCTCGCCGATGTAGACGGGCTTGTTGAGGTGGTGGTTCTTGCCGTCCATGGCCATGTCGAAGCCCGAAGGAGACTTGACAACCTGGTAGCCAATCGCCTGACGCACAGCGTTGACCTCGACGGTGCCAGCCTGCTCTACGGCGCCGGCCCACATCTTGATGCCCACGTACGTGGCTTCCATCGGATCGTTGGTCACGCGCTTGTCGCCGTCGGGCAGCTTCTTTTCCGCCACGTAGGCCTTCCACTCGTCGATGAACTTCTTGTTCTCGGGCGTGTCGATCGACATGAAGTAGTTCCACGCTGCCAAATGGCCGGCAAGAGGCTTGGTATCGATACCGCGAAGTTCCTCTTCGCCCACCGAGAAGGCGACAACCGGGATGTCTTCGGCCTTCAAGCCTTGGTTGGCGAGTTCCTTGTAGAATGGGACGTTCGAGTCGCCGTTGATGGTCGACACCACGGCGGTCGGCGTGCCGCCCGCGAACTTCTTGATGTCAGCGACGATCGTCTGGTAGTCGCTGTGACCAAAGGGTGTGTAAGTTTCCATGATGTCACCCTCCTTGACGCCCTTGGCCAACAAGAAGTAGCGCAGGATTTTGTTGGTCGTGCGCGGGTAGACGTAGTCGGTGCCAAGCAACACCCACTTCTTGGCGGCGCCACCGGCTTCGCTCATCAAATATTCGACGGCCGGAATTGCCTGCTGATTGGGCGCAGCGCCGGTGTAGAATACGTTGTACGACGACTCTTCGCCTTCGTACTGCACCGGGTAAAAGAGCAAGCCGTTCAGCTCCTCGAAGACGGGCAGAACCGATTTACGAGACACCGAGGTCCAGCAACCGAAGGTAACCGACACCCCCTCCTTTTGCAGAAGCTCTCGCGCCTTTTCGGCGAAGAGCGGCCAGTTCGAAGCCGGATCGACGACGACCGGTTCGAGCTTGCGTCCGAGAACACCGCCCTTCTTGTTGATGTTTTCGATCGTCATCAACGCAACGTCCTTGAGAGACGTTTCGCTGATGGCCATCGTGCCGGACAGCGAATGCAGGATGCCGACCTTGATGGGGCCCGTATCCTTTGCAGCGCTGGGCGCCGGGGCAGCTGTCTCAGCGGCGGAGGCGGCAGGCTTGGGCGCCTCCTCGCCACCCGGTCCCTTGCAGGCAGCGGACATGGCCAAAATGGATAGTGACAACAACGATTTCCAGGATTTCATCGCTACTCCTCGACTAGCCGTTCCCGGTTGCCCAACCCCGGACACAGCAGGCATTTGCTGCGGTGAAACAGGGTTTTCAGGTTGAGTGGAACTGCGGTGACATTGGGAGACAGAACACTCGATGTGAGATGTTTCTCGGCGTCCCCCGGCATGCACGCACCTTGCCCATCGCGTGTATCCGTTTCGTGTCCCACCCATTACCAATCGAACATTCGCGGCGCGGCGCGCGGCCCATGGTGAGTCACTGATGAGAAGTGGCTGAATCGTCCCGCCGACGGGCCGCTGCTCATTCGCGTCCGCTGTGCTCGCGTCTTGCGAGGGGTAACTGATCGTCGACCCGCCAGCTCAGCGCTCGAGCCACTGCAAAACTTCGCCCATGACACGTCGTCCTTCCGGGCCGTAGGTGCCGTGATACGAATGGGGCAACAGGAAGAAGCGACTGTCGATGCCGGCCGCTTGCAGCGCCGCATCGGACGCCCGCATGTCTTCCGTTTTCTCTTGATCGCCGCCCAGGAATGCGACGCGCTGCGGAGCCTGAAAATGGGGCACGAAAACTGCGCTGGGGTGCCCGCCGAACACGACGTGCGGGTAACGTTCGGGGCTGCGCGAGGCCAAAAGTTCGGCGCGCCCCGAACCCTGTGAGTAGCCGACCAAGGTGAGCACGCGCGTGTCGAGCTGTCCGCCGCGTTGCTCCTTGACTAGCTCGAGGGCGCGCTCCAGACGCGTTTCGATCAAACCGGGCTCTGCCGGCCACTTGAAGCCGGGTCGTTCGGGCATGCAGGGTACGTCGGGTCGAAGGGCGATGACCGTGCCGTGCTTGCTCGCTTCTTCGAACCAGACGTCGGCGCTCTTCACGTCGCTACACATGCCTTGCAAGTACACGATAGCGTGGCCGCTTTCTGCGCTAGCGTGCGTGACACGGAGCGGCTTGTCGTGTGGCACCACGACTTCGACCGGCGCGTGAAGCGCGAGCTGGGCGGGGAGCGCCGGACTGGCGACGGGGGCGATGAAGGCTCGGTCAGGCGCTGTGGAGGTGGAGGTGGCGGCTTGGGCTGCGGTCGGAGGCTCGGCCGGGTGCTCTGGGGTCGGCTGGGCCGGGGCCTTCGAACCAGAACCATCAGCACCAGGGGGGCGTTCGCCGCAGGCAAGCGCCAGGGCAGGGAAGAACCACAGGACGCGCCGCATCGTTAGCCTCGGGTCAGCTCCACGCCCGTCGCGACCAGCCGGACTTCTTGGACGGTGCCGTCGGGATTCTTGTCTTCGAAGCGCGCGCCTTCGGCTTCGAGGTGGTCGACATGTGCCTTGCTCATTTCTTTCACCTCGAGCACGCCTTGGATGCGCGCCCGACTGCCGGCCGAGTTGGTTGGCACGAAGAAGGCGTAGTCTTTGAAGGTGACACGGCAGCTGGGTGAGCGGTCGCCGGGAGTGGTCGCGAGTTCGAGCCAGCAGCCCTTCTTGGAGCAGGCACGCTGCACGGACCCTTCGACCAGCACGGTCTTGCCTGCCAGAGGTTCGGGGAACGCGAGCAGCTCCTTCAAGTCCGTGAGCTGCAGCAGCGCGAGTGGGGCACCGAAGCGCTCCACCTGCGCCTTGGCCTCCACGGCGGCGGGCTTTGGCTGCGGTTCGGGATCGGAGCGACTGCATCCGCTCAGAGCGAGCGAAGCGAGTCCGAGGGCTGCCCAGGAACGACGAATCATGACCGTACGCATGGTTAGCAGCTCAGACGGCGTTCGTCGCTTGGAACGGCAGATCGCCGAAACCGAGGGCGACGTCGCGATTGGTGAGCACGCCGGCCCGCAAGTTGAGGGCCTCGGCGTAGCCCGGACCCTGCGCCAAGAAGCCATCGAGTCCGAGACGGGCGAGAGCGCGCACGTAGGGCAAGGTGGCGTTCGTCAGAGCGCGCGTGCTGGTCACCGGCACTGCGCCGGGCATGTTCGTGACCATGTAGTGCACGATTCGTTCTTCGACATAGGTAGGTTCGGCGTGGCTCGTGGGCCGAGAGGTCTCGAAGCAGCCTCCTTGGTCGATGCACACATCGACGATGACGCTACCGGGCTTCATCAAGTGGAGCTGCGCACGCGTGACCAAGTGCGGCGCGCGGCGGCCGGGCACGAGGACCGCGCCAATCACCAGATCCGTCGTGGGCAGTTGCTCTTCGAGCGCCCACGGATCGGAGACGAGGGTGCGCACGTTGGCGGGCAGTTCGTAGCCAAGCTGCCGGAGGCGCGCTGGGTTGATGTCGGCGACGACGACGTCGGCGCCCAGCCCTGCCGCCATTTGCGCAGCATGGGTGCCGACGACGCCTGCGCCCAGAACCAGAACCTTGCCGGGCAACACCCCGGGAACACCACCCAGCAGGACGCCGCTGCCGCCCTGGGGCTTTTCCAAAAAGCGCGCGCCGGCCTGAACCGACAGGCGCCCCGCGATGGCGCTCATCGGTGTGAGCAGCGGCAACGAGCCGTCGGGCGCGCGGAGCGTCTCGTAAGCCAACGCCGCCACGCCGCTCTCGAGGCAACCCTCGGTGAGACTGCGATCTGCAGCGAGGTGAAAGTAGCCAAAGACGACCTGCGCGCTGGTGAGCCGGGCAATTTCTTCGGGCTGCGGCTCTTTGACCTTCACGACGAGGGCAGCACGCGCGAACAGCTGGTCTACGCTGACGATAGTCGCGCCAGCGCGCACATACGCGTCGTCGCCAAACCCGCTGCCCCAGCCCGCGCTCGTTTCGACCAACACCTCATGGCCCTCGGCCACGAGGCTGTGGGCGCCAGCTGGGGTCAACGCCACTCGGGATTCGTGCAGTTTGATCTCTCGCGGAACTCCGACGATCATGCTGCGAGCATAGCTCAGAAACGGGGCTTGAGTCGCTGCGGGCTTGAGGCACACTCTTGCGGCGATGGGCAGCCTAATCGAGCGCACTTGGAGGCGGCACCGCTGGAGCTTGCCACTCGGCGGCCTGGCCACTGTCGCATTCGTGCGTTTGGCCGTTCAAGTCGGTCGGCACCAGCTGGATGGTTTCGATCGCGGCATTGCGGAGTTCGTCACGCGCGGGCGCGGACACTACGACGGTCTGATGTTCGGCTTCACCCAGCTGGGCGAATGGAAGGTGACGACCCCGCTCGTCCTGGGCACCATGACTTGGCTCGGGCTGCGCGGGCACAAGCGCGACGCCTGGTTCGTAGCGATTTCTGCGGGCGGCTGCGCCTTGCTCAACAGCGGGCTCAAGCTGCTTTTTCAACGAGCGCGCCCTGATCAAACCTCGACGTACTTGCTTGGGTCAGCGCCAAGCTTTTCCTTTCCGAGCGGCCACGCCATGTGCTCGCTGGGAGTCTTCGCGACGCTGTTGATCGTGCTGCAGGTCCGCGGCGTTGGGCTGCGCGTTCGCTTGCCGCTCAATCTGCTGGTGGGCGCGTGCCTCGTTGGCGTCGCTGCGTCACGCGTCTTTTTTGGCATGCACTACCCGTCCGACGTCATTGGCGGGCAGCTGGCGGGAGCCGCCTGGGTCGCGTTGATCACGGGCTGGTTTTATCCGCGCCTCTTGCCAGGCGAAGCCGTGACTCCCGAGCACACGGCCTCACCTCCGACCTGAGACGATAGGTCAGGGCGCCTGCGCGATCACCCCGCAGCCGATGCGGTCGCCGGCGTTGCCGGTTGGCTGACCGCCGTCGTCTTTTTTGGCGTGGATCACGATGGCTCGGCCGTCGAACGAGTTCGCGTCGCCGCTCTTCAAGTTGGCGCCCCTGATGGTGATCTCCAGCGTACCCTTGCCGTCTTTGCCGACGGTCAAATTGCCCAGATCTCCCAAGTGCCGCATTTCCGTGCTGGGTAGCGCGTGGTCGTGGGTCATCGGGTTGAAGTGATCGCCGGCGCTCTTGCCGTCCGCGGAGCTGCAATCGCCAACTTGGTGCACGTGGGCGCCGTGATCGCCGGCCGTGACACCTTCAACCTCTATCTTCACCATGACACCGCCTTCGACTTCGCTGAACGTGGCCGTCCCCTTGAGCTTCGACTTGCTCTTGGCCTCGATGGGTAGCGAGAACGCGATCGGCGGCAGCGGCGCCGCCGCCGCTTCAGCGGGCATCTCGCCCGCGGGCGTCAAGGGAGCCTCCTCGATCGGCGCCTCGGGCTCGGCCGGCGGTGGC
>JBBQHO010000039.1:0-24745 GCA_038324055.1 Polyangiales bacterium
GGCTCGTAGAACGACCAAACCAGTTTGTTGCCACGTCGTTCGACCGAACTGGTGACTTTTGTGTCGCGCTGCACCTCGATGATGACGTCATTGCCGCGACCAAAACTGGAAACTGTGTGCACGCTGCCGCCGAAGGCGCCAACGTCCAAGGTGCGCGTGAGACCCTGGGGGATCTGGGCGTTTCGCAGGATCAACGTCGAGCGCCCTTGGCTGCCGTTTTCGCTGCGAAAACGCACGCGCCCGTCGAGTTCGAGCTCGAGCACGTCGCGCGCGCTCTCGTGCTGGAAGCGGACGTCGGCCAGATGGGCGACGTCCGTGGTTTCTTCGCTGGGCGCAGCTTCGCCGAGGGCGGCTCGCGCCAACACTTCTCGGCGTTCGAGGTCCTGGGCGGCACCGAGAGCGCCCGCCGAAAAGCGAACGACCAGCTTCTGGCCTTGGACGGACAAGGAATACTGAGCGTCGCGAAGCAACGTGATTGTGACGCGGGCCGTACTGCTCTTGCCGTTCTTGAACGATTGCGTGAGAACACCACCGACCACGCCCTTCGAGCTGGTGATGGCTTCGGCCGCACCCGCGAGCTGGGCGTCCTGGATATCGACGATCAGGCGCTTGGACTGCTTGTCGAGGCGCGCGCTGTACTGGGGCTCGGAGCTGAGTTCGATTTCGACCAAGCCAAGACCCGCGTCGCCCTCGCTCAGCCGCACTGCGGTGACGGAGGCTCCGCTTTCAGCAAGCACGGTCGGAGCAAAAAGCAGCAAAGACGCCAGAATCAGGCTGGAAAGCGGTCGGTACATCTTCATTCTGCTCACGCGCATAGCTGTCTCCGTCTCGGAGACGTCGGGCCGTTTCACGAGCCTCATGAAACCCTAACTTTCTCGGACCGAAACGAGCAAATTACTGGTCGAATCGTCAGTCACTCGGGCCGCCGGACGGCGTCTCAGCGCGCTTTTTTGCGTTTTCGCTCGACTCGAAGGCTTGGAGCTTCTGCTTCATGGTGGCGATCTCACCGCGAATGGCCGCGTCGTCGCTGTCAGGGGAGTCGGTCGTGGCCGTGACCTCGTCCGTGCGCAGCTGGATCACGCGGGTGGAACTCGGAATCTCGGGATTCGACGGATCGTCGCGCACTAGGACCAAATCACCGTCGCGAATGCGGTCGACACGCCAATTCACTTCGTAGGCGGCGCCCACGCCGCCGGTCGGCTGAACCACGGTGGCGCGACCCACGTATTGGCCGCGCTGCACGACCCAGCCGACGCCGGTCGGGTCGACCAGCATGGCCTTCTCGGGATGAATGCCGCCGATGATGCCCACCAGCTTGAGTTCGTCGATCGAGTACTGATCCAGAACGACCTCGCGCTGCGAGCGCACCTCCCCGCGCGCCTCGTTGACGAAGAATTTGGCAAAGCTGCGAAAAGGGTCGCGGCTGCGATCACTCTCGACGAACTCGGCTTCTTGGAGATCGACGGGCGGAGGAACGTCCGAAGGCACGGCTTCGGCTGTGGTAGCAGGCGCCCGCCGATCGACGGGAGCGCTGGAGCCGGTGCCGAACTGCGGAGTTTCTTCGGAACAACCGAGCAAGCCGAGAACGAGAGTTGCTGAGTAGAGTCGGCGCATCTTTCAGCCTCCCGTTGTGGTGCGACGTTGCTGCCCGGCGGAAGCTTCGCTTTCGGCCTTGTCGAGCGAGCGAAAAGCCGTGGCCAGACCCGATACCTTCAGGAAGATCTCATTGTCGCGCACGACCGGCTCCCTGATGGAGATGTTTTCCATGTTCATGATGCGGTCGCTTTGACCGATGCCGTAGAAGAACTTGGCAATCTGGTGGAAGCGTCCGGAGACCTCGACCTTCATCGGTACGCGCGCGTAGTAAGCCTCTTGAATCTCGGGCTGAGGCGTCCAAGCGGTCAGCTCGACACCTGCAGTGTTCGCCACGTTCTGCACGGCCGACAAGAATGCCGGGTACTCCGTGGTTGGTGGCAAGATCTTGTTCAACTCGCGTTCCCGCTCGCGACGACGGGCCAGCTCTTCCAGGTCTTTCTGGTAAGCAGCCTCGACTTTGCGGGCAGCTGCCAGCTCGGCCTCGAGGGTGATGCGAGACGCTTGAGCTTGCTCGATAGAACTCGCCACGTCGCTGTAAAAGCCGACGTAGTAGACGAGGCCACTCAAAACGACCAAGCCCAAGGTGATGCCCACGCGGGCTGCCATGGGCAGACGTGCCAGTGCGCTTTCAGCCATCAGTATTTGACCTCTGCTTCGAGAGCGAACTGGACCACCTCGAGATTGGTCTCTTTGTCGATCGTGCGGGAGGCCGGCAACAGCCGTACCTTGGCGAAGTAGTCGGAGAGGCCCATGCGCCGAGCCAGTTCGCTCACGTCACCACCGTCGCGAGCGACACCCCGCAGCTTGAGCAGGCGGCTCTCTTCGACGAACTCGGTGACCCACAGACGCCGAGAATCCCAGGCGGGATTGTAGACGGCCAACGGATTGTCGCGACGCACCTGCGCGAGTCGCTCGGGGTCGATGCTGGGCGCACGACCGGCCGTGAGCAACCGCGCGATCTCGAGCAAAACGGCGGTCGGACCAGTGCGAGCGCTCTGGAGCTTGGCGATGGCGTCCTCGCGGGCGCGCATGCGCTCCAACTCCGCCGTCACATCGGTCTGATTGGCTACGGCCTTCTTGGAGACCTCGATTTTGGTCTGAACCTGGCTGTTGGTGGCCAGTTCTTCGGCCAGCTTCGTCTCCTGGAAGCCGTGGAAGACGAACAAGATGATGATCTCGACCACGACCACTCCGAGGGCCGCGAAGATCCACATTTCCCCGCCGCTGCCGCTGTCGATGCGGCGCTTCTTTTGCGGGATGAGGTTGATGCGAATCATGCCCGCACCTCACGATCCTTGCGCAGCGCCAGGCCGAGCGAAACAGACAGCTGCAAGGCGTGGCGCGTCAACAGATCGGGCCGAATGGCAGCATTGGCCAGCGTGATGCTCTCGGTTGGCGACCAGATCTCGACCGGAATCCGAGAGCGGTTCTCGATCGCCTGAGCCAAAGCACCGAGCCCGGCGGAGCCACCGGTGACGAACACGCGCGCGATGTCGGAGTCGCCGCTGGTCGCCATGAAGAAGTCGAGGCTGCGCTGGATCTCGGCCGCGATCGAGTCACATGAACCCTCGATGATCTCGAGTACTTGCTGCGGCACGATGCCGTCGCTGCCGTCACCGCACTTGTAGGCCTCGGCCTGCTCGTAGGGGACGCTCAGCGCGCGTTGGATTTCCTCGGTGACAGCGTTACCGCCGTTGGCGATTTCACGGGAAAATGCGCTCACGCCGCTGGCGATGATGTTCAGGCTCGACAGGCTGGCGCCCACGTTGATGAGTGCGACCGTTTGCGACGGGTCGAGCCCACGCGAGAACTCGAAGATGTTCTGGATGGTGAAGGCATCGATGTCGCAGACTACCGGACGCAGCTTGGCGTCGCGGGCCAAACGCGCGTAGTCCTCGATTTGATTCCTCTTGGCGGCAACCAAGAGCACTTCCATCTGACCTTCGTCCGGATTGCGTCGCAGGACCTGATGGTCGATCTGCACGTCCTTGATGTCGAACGGGATGTGCTGCTCCGCTTCCCAATGGATCTGCTCGTTCAGCTCTTGATCCGTCATCATCGGCACGGCGATCTTGCGAATGATCGCCGATTGCCCCGACACGCTGATGGCGACGTCGCGTTGACGGATCTTGTTGTCCCGAAACAGCTTCTGCAGTGTCTCGATGACGACGCCGGCGTCCATGACCTGGCCGTCGACGATGACCTGGGGACTCAAGGGGGCATAGCCAAACCCCACCAGACCCAGTCCCTTTCGGACCTGCTTCAACTGGCAGACCTTGATGGACGTGGTTCCAATATCCACTCCGACCAGGTTTTTTCCTTCGCGCATCGATCCGACTGTCCCTCGGGGGAATGCGCCATTTCCGGAGGTTCCGGTGACGTTCCGAGGCTTGCCTCAAATCCTCGCACTCCCGCGAAATTCCAGCCAAGAAAAGCGAGAGAATCGAGGGCGGGAGTCAGCCGCTGCTCGCTCAGACGGAAACGGGTCCGCCAGCGACCCCGCTCCGATGGCACCTAGGTCAGTCGCGACCTCAGTTCGAAACTCCGACGGATTGCTCGTATTGAAGCACTCGCGGCCCGCGGTCGCCTTTTCCAGGTCTCGGTTGACCCAGCCAGTTCGATGGCGTCGGATCAGCGGCACGCCGACCTTATCCGGAAGAACATAGGCATCTAGTCAGGTCGGGCGGCCGAGCCCACATTTGCTTCCTGGGTCGCGTACGACCCCTCGTCCCAGGACGATACAGCTGATTCCCGCGTTTCTCAGCATGATCCACCGCGTGGCACGCCTCCTGCTCTAGGGGTCCCCGAGGGCAACATCATGACTGACGGAACGCTGATTCAGGGGACTTGGGCACTAAATGGTTCGGTACAATTCGAGAGCATGCTCTGGGCGACTCCCGAGCTGATTCCCGAGCTGATGCCAGACCAGCTCGAACAAGCTCCCACTGTTCCCTACGTCGAGACGCGGACCCAGGCCGAACTGATCGCAGCCTACTCGCCACTCGTTCGTCAAATTGCCGGGGGTTTCCAGCGCAAGCTGCCGCGCAACGTGCTCCGCGACGACCTGGTCGCGGCCGGGATGAGCGGCCTTTGGGATGCGGTTCGCAGGCAGCTCGCCGAGCCGTGCGACCGATTCGAGTTCTACGTCCGCGTCCGCATCCGCGGCGCCATCCTGGACGAGCTTCGCGCGCAGGATTGGCTGCCCCGCCGCGCCCGCGCGGCCGCGGCCGACGCCGCCGAAGCCGGCAACATGGCGCGCGCCGTAGCCCCCGCTGTGGTCCGCTTCGACGACGTCAGCGAGTGGGAGCAGGGGCGTTGCCTCGCCACCGACGAGGAGTTCAACAGCGAGGCCGCTCTCGATGGCAAACAAACCCGAGCAACACTGGCCCGGGCCGTGGACCAGCTGCCCAGCCGCGAACGCCACATCGTTTCAGCTCACTACTTCCGCGGCGTGAAGTTCAAGGACCTGGGCACAGAGCTGGGCGTCAGCGAGCCCCGCATCTCACAGCTCCACTCACGGGCCATGCAGCGTCTCAAGGACATCATGGCTCCGGCCGCCTGATTTCCGAGTGCAGTCCAGAAGGCGTGTGAGCGGTCAGTCCACGCGCTCGAAGAACGCCAACGTCTCGATGTGCTCGGTGTAGGGAAAGTAGCCGAGCGCGGTTGCGGAAACGAGGCGCAGGCGAGCTTCGACTAGGCGCGCGGCGTCTCGCAGGAACGAGTCGAGCCCACAACTGAGGTAGGCCAGGCGGACCGGAGGATCGCGCATTAGAGCCTCGAGCAAGCCGACCGAAAGCCCCTTGCGAGGCGGATCGACAACGACGAAGTCGGCGTCCGAAACTAGGGCGGCGTGAGCGTCGGCGGGTCCCGCATGCACCCGCGGGCGAGCGACCCCCACCGGTAGCGCGTCGATCCCGAGCGCGAGTCCGGCGAGTGAACCAGTGCCGAGCTCGTTGAAGTCGACCGAGCATCTGTTGCACAGGCCAAGTCCGATGGCGCCAACCCCGGCGTGGAACTCGACCACGCGAGCGCCCGCGGGTACGGCCGCGTGAATGCGACGCACCGCTTCATCGTGCAGCGCCGGATTCGCCTGACCAAATGCGTCTGGCGGATAGAAGACGCGGGCGCCGCCGCTCTCGTCGGTGAAATTGGGCGGACCCGAGACGTGCTCGAAGCGGTCACCGAGAAGCGTGTTCGTCCGCTCGGACTGCGCGTTGAGCCAGACACTGTGCACGAGGTCACTCGCCTGCAGCAGAGCACTGAGTACCGGCTCAAGCAGCTTGCGCGCGTGGCTGCCTGGTCCCAGACGGTCGCGAACGGTCAGTACCAGCTGCACCCGACCGCTGGAACGTTCGACCGCCATTTGCGCTGCGCGCAGCACGCCCGCGTGCAGAGCTTCGTCGTATGCGGGGACGGCATGGACCTCGAGTTCGCGGGCCAAGAGTTCGTGGAGCTCGCGGATCGACGGATGGTGCACGACGCACTCCGGGATCGACACAAGCCGATGGCTACCGAGTTCGAAGATGCCGAGTTCAGGGCCTGCGGCCCCCGGGCGCACGGAGAGTCGCACGCGATGGCGGTAGCCCGCGCCCGGGCCGGTGAAGGGCTCGACGTGCACGCCCTGCCGCCCTGCAAATTCTTCCAGCAAACGGAGCCCCGTCTCGGGAAGCTGCTCGAGCCCCCAGCGCGGACATCCCGGACAGGGCGGTCGGTGGCGACAAGTCAGCTCAGGCAAGCCAAAGAGTGTACAGGTAGACGAGCGGGCTCACGACCAGGAGAGCGTCGATGCGGTCGAGCAAGCCGCCGTGACCGGGAAGCAAGGAGCCCGAGTCCTTTACGCCCGTCGAGCGCTTGAGCAGCGATTCGACCAGATCCCCAGACTGCCCCAGGAGCGCGCCGGCAAAGCCCAAAAGGGCTGCATCCAGTGTTCTCAGGTGGCCGGACAAATAGGTAAGGCTCGCGATGATGCTGACGGCGGTCGAGAAGAGCACCGAGCCCAGGAGCCCTTCGCGCGTCTTCTTGGGACTCACGGCAGGGTAGAGCGGCGTCTTGCCGATCATGCGGCCCAGGGTGTAGCCGCCCGTGTCGCCCATCCAGGCGATGGTCAACGTCAAGAACACGAAGCGCGGTCCGAGATCACCCTGATCGCGGCGCAACATGGCCAACGTCATCAGCAGCACTGCCACGTAGAACGGCGCGCTCATGCCGCCCAGCGTCCGCAGTGCAGCAGTTGGCATGTCGCCCAAGCGAAATACCGCCAACAGGGCCGACGCTACGATCACGACAATCACGACCGTGAAGAACAGCCGCGGGTCGCCGAGTGCGTGGTACGACGCATACGCCAAACCGAGTGTGAGAGCCGAGCCGACCCAGCGCGAGAGCGCATCGAGCGGATGAGTCATGCCCAGGAGTTCGCTGGCGCTCACCGCCGCGGACAGGCCAATGAACACGGCCCAACCCCAGACCGGACCCCAAAAGAGCAGAATGAGTACCAGCGGGCCCAAGACGCCCACGGTTCCCAGGCGCACGGCCAGATTGCTGCGCGGCTGGGGTATGGACCCAGCGATGTTCGGCTGATCGCTCACTCCCCTGAGCGTTAACAAGTGACCTTCGAAGTCACAAGTGCTGTATAGGAAGAGCCGTGCAGGCCGTCCGCACCTACCTCACGCCGCGCCTCCGGCTACTCGTATGTGCTTCCATAGCCGGGTGCTTGTGGAGTGCCGCAAGCACCCGCGTGCAAGAGCGCAGCACCGAGTCCATTGCCGCGGCCCTTGGGCGCGCGAGCGGCTGCGCCGTCGATGGCCTCGTCTGGGAACCGAGGCGGGGCGCCGTGAGTGAACTGGTGTTCGGGCGACCCGTGCTGTTCACCGCGCGCCTTGGCGCTGAACGCCGCGATGTGTTTCGCGCTTTCGTACGCCTGGCACCGTCCGGAACGCCGCTCGGTGTACGCGGCGTTCGTAATCTGACGAAGACACGTCTAGCCGACGAACTGGGGCTGAGTGCATCGGGCAATCTGGCTCTCTATGCCACCGAGCAAGCAGGTCGCATCGGCAGCCTCACCGCCTTGGCGCTCGACGGCGCTGCGTCGGACCGCAAGCTCGGCCCACTGGAGTGGGTTCGCGCCGCGATGAGTCGCTACCTCGCCGAAGGCGACCTGCAGGGCTTGGGTCGCACCGATTTGTTGCTGGCCCAATCGAGCTCGAGTGCCGACGTGACCGAGCACGGCCCACGTTTCGCGTTTCGTCTAGAAAAAACCGAATTTTCGCTGACCCGACGGGCGCTTGTCGAACCGAATCCGCGCCTCGATGCCGAGACCCGAGCCCGGGTGAGCGTCGTCCATCGCGAGTTCGAGCCGACTTCGAGCGTGCAATGGGCCGCCGACAGCCTACGCGTGGTGCTAGGTCCTGGCCCGGTCGCCTGGCTCGAAGGTCGCGTATTTTCCGCGTTGGACCGACTGCACCGCTGGACTCGCGCGAGTCGAGAATTCCACGTCGCGGCTCGACCGGCTGCCAAGCGCTCGAACCTCGCAGCAACGACCGGCGATTCTGTCAACCTGGCAACGCGAGCTTGGCCTCCAGTGGCGCTCGAGCCCCGCTTGACTCCAGCGCGGCCGGGCGAGGGTCAATGGCTGGCTTGGAGCGCTCATTTCTTGTCCGAAGAAGGCCGGCGCGAACCGTACTTCTATCGCACTTTCCTGCACCCAGACGCGACGCGACCGTACGCCGAGCTCCTGTTGGTGGCCATCGACACACGTCGACTGGAGCTGGGAATGCGCGCTGGCTACGACGATCCACATCCAGAGACCGGGCCACCGGGCAGCGGTCACATACCCGACGACCCCAGCGTTTTTTCGCGCATCGCTGCGACTTTCAATGGCGCTTTCAAGGCGGTCCACGGTCCGTTCGGTATGCAGGCCGAGGGGCGCTTGTTGGTCCCGCCGCACCCCCAGGCGGCAACCGTGCGCGTCGACGGGAACGGTCGCATCGGCTTCGGCGACTGGCCCACGCTGGACGACGGCCGCGCCGTCGCCCCGTCGGATCTTTTGGGGCTCGTCGAATTTCGCCAAAACCTGGACCCGCTCGTGGCGGCAGGCCAAGCCAATCCGAAGGGTCGCAGCGTGTGGGGCGACCATCTCTACGGCAGCTTGGTGCCGGCCGAGCGCAGCGCTCTCTGCACAACCGCTGCCGGTGTTTTGCTCTACGCCTGGTCTCCGGAAATTTCGGCTGAGGCACTGGCAGATGCTCTCCTGCACGTCGGCTGCAGCTATGCCATGCACCTCGACATGAATCCCGGTCACTGCACGTTCGCACTGAATGCCGTGCAGAGCTTTCAGCCACTGCGCGCCAGCGGCGTGGTGCTCGATGCACGCATGCGGGTCAACGCCACTCGCTATCTGCGCTGGTCGCCGCAAGACTTCTTTTACCTCGCGGAACGCACGGCACTGCCTGCCCGGTCGACTCTCGCGTGGTCGTCACGCCGCGAGCCCGGCGCGCCTCTGCTCTTTGCCGTGGGACGCGGCGCAACTGGCGGGCTTGCCATCGAAGTCGACCGTGTGCCGCTCGATGCCGTGCGCCTCGACGTGCACCCGGGCAGCGCCGAAGACGATTCGCTCCCCCCCCCAGCGACAGCGCCCGCAGCCCCAGCCCTACTCAGCTGGGGCCTCGGTCACCGCACGCCCGGCACGCGCTCGGGCCTCTTGCTGGGGACGACGAGTGTCGTCCCGCTGACCCGCACAGATGCGAGCATCGTGCTCGACGGTGAGTCGGCGCCCAGCCTGTTGCCGCCCGGCATGCCCGTCGCGCCGAAAGAAGGCCAGCAAGTCGTGCAGCTGCCGGTCCTGGCGCGCGACGGAGAGTTGAGTCCGCTCGCGCGGGAACTCGGCGACCGTCGCCCACGCGCCGCGCTTTGTGTCGCGAGTGGCTACATGCTGGTCGGTCGCATCGAGCACGACACGATCGCACCGTTGGTAGCGACGCTCCTCACCGAGGGCTGTAGCTTGATCGTCGCCCTCGACCGCGGTTCCCATCATCCCGCCCGAGTCCAAAGAGAAGCGGACTCTCCCGCTTTGGGGGTCGAGAGTTTGCTGCGTGCAAGTCCGCGCGAATTGACGCACCGCGGCTACCTTTTCCGGTGAACGTCGTCAGTGGCGAATGCGTCGACGCGGAATGACTTGTTCGTTCTCCACGTGAACGATGGCGTTGGTCACTGCGTCTCGGTAGCGCACCTGCAGCAGCAATTGTCCTGCACCAAAGCCAGTCTTCTCGTTGAAGAGGTGGCGTTGCTCGCGAATGCGGCCCTGCTCGTCGGGCGCGGGCGCGGTGGTCCACTGGCCCAAATCGGCGGGCAGCGGCTCGAGGTGACCGAACCGCTCCTCTTTGGCCCCGGGAACATGGGACATGAAGAAGATCAAGTACGAAGCGACGCCCAGCGCAGCGACAATCAGCAGGAAAATGTAGAACACGGCAGTGCGAGTTTGGGCGTGAGGTCGCGCGGAGGCAACCGACCTGGGCTGTTGGACCTGTGCGATTGACAGATCAGGTCGACCGCGCTCGGCTGGCCACCATGAGCGCCGCCGACAGCCAGGAAAACGACCTTCCCGAAGAACTCTGGGAAACCCTGGAAGACCTTTACGATCTGGCCACCGAAGATCCCGAGGAGGCGCGCACGACGTTCGCTTCTTTTCCGGAGGAGGTGCGCAATCTGCGCGAGTTCCAGATGGCTCTCGCGGGCATCGAGAAGCACCTCGAGCGCTTCGAAGAAGCGCAAGCGCGACTGCGTGCACTCCTCGTTCGCTACCCCGGCGATGCCGATTTGTGCCACCAGCTGGCCGATTTGCTGGAAGATTCTGGTGAACTGGAAGAGGCTTCGGCCCTCTTCTTGGAGACGTTGCGGCTCGACAACGAAAAGCCCGCGCTGGCAACCGACGAACTCTTGGCACGCATCGACAAGACCGTGCGCGACGTCCTGCGCGAGTTGCCGCCAGACTACCAAAAGCGGCTCGACCACGTGCCTATCTTGCTCGAGAGCCGACCCAGCATCGAAATGGTGGAAAGTGGCCTCGATCCGCGGAGCCTGGGCGTGTTCGAAGGCTACGATCACGCGGCCGACTTGAGCCAAGAGACCCAGACCGCACCGACGCGAATCGTCCTGTTCACCGAGAATCTAATCGATGACGCAGGCGACGGTCCCGAGTTGGAAGAGGAAGTCGGAGTCACCGTCCTTCACGAAGTCGGCCACTACTTCGGACTCGACGAAGAAGACATGGAACGCTTGGGTCTCGACTGACTCGAACGCGCGCCTGCGACGCAACGTGGGCGCGTGCTCAGTCGCTGCGCGGTTCGAAGTCGGCGGGACGCGCTATGGCGTCGCTGACCAGTCGGGGCACGTCGCCGCTGGCGATGCCGCACCAATAGACGTGCCACTCGGGACCGCGATGCATGCCGTCGCAAACGGTCGTGTACCAGCCGTTGATCGGATTATCGGCGCGCGAGCGCCAGTAAAACGCCGTATGCTCGCGCGTGAGCGCCCACCACAAATCTTGGCCGAGGCCTTCGCCCCGCGCAAAGGGTAAAACTGCGAATTTACTCAAGAAAGGCACCCCGTCACCGGGCTCCATCAGGGCAACTCCGCGGTACTCGCGTTCCAGATAGAGCCGGAGGATCGGCCGCGTGAAGAACGACGGCTTCACGGCCCGGCCAAAGCTCTCGGCCAACAAGCGCGAAAGGCGCGGTCGATCGGTCTCGTCGTAGCTGTCGTAGGTCAAGAGCGCCGCGCCGAGCTTGACCAGCGTACCTTCACCGCGAACCGTGAACAGCTCGCGCAAGAAAGAGAGAGGCGATGCGATCGAGACAGTCGTGCTCGGACTGCCGCCATCGGCCAAGGCTTCGAGCATCTGTCGGGAGCGCGAGAGCCATTTGACGTCGCCCGGAGGTAAATAGCCGCCGGCAATCAAGCGCTTTTGATCGCTGCGCAGGTTGATGACCGCCAGTCCGCTCTCGTGACCGAGCAGGAAGTGTCCCGGCGAGATCTCGATGCCCGAGGTGCCATGAGGACCCAGACCACCCTCGTTGCGCAAAAATACGACCTTGCGTGGCCGCAATTCCGATGCCAATTGCGCCAGTTGCGAGGGATCCGGTCGATCGAAGACGAACACCGGCAAGCGCTCCGCCTCGAACAAGCGCTCGGCCTGCTCAAGACAGCTGGGCGACGAAGCGTCGAGCCGCTCGGGCGAGAGCTCGGCATCTTCGAGCGACTCGAACAACCAGCCGAGTTCCTGGGGACCGACGGCATCAGTGCCACCGACAACCAAGGACACGAACAGGCCCAGAGTGCGAAGGAACGCAAGCTGCTCGGCCAAGGTACCGCCGCTCTCGCGCAAGACGGGACCGCTGGGCGCCACCAGCGCGAAGCGTCCACGCGGCAGACTCCGAAAGAGCCGCAGATACATTTCGGCCTCCGACCTTTGCCCGACGCTTTCGAGAAACGTGAGCACGGTCTGACCCAAAGAGGGCGGCGGGAGGGACGAAATCGTCGTCACAGCGCGGTTCCTACACCAATCCGGCGATGCTCGGGAGAGACGCCGTGATATCTGGCTCCTATGACCTCGGGAGCACAGCGCCACGTCTTTCTGGGCATTGCGCTGGGCGCGTTGGGTGGGCTCGCCACTCGCCTTTGGCTTCCGGCACGCATTGCGCCCTACCTGGTCGACTACGTCGCGGCGCCGTCGGGGCAAATTTTCTTGCGCCTGTTGTTCATGCTCGCCGTGCCGGTGGTGTTCTCGGCGTTGGTTGTCGGCATTGCCGAGCTGGATCTGAAAAGCCTCGGGCGTATCGGACTCAAGACCCTCGGTTTGACGGTGCTGGCCTCGTCGGTGGCAGTGGGCATCGGCCTGCTGTTGGTCAACGTCGTCCAGCCAGGCGCGGGCCAGAGCGATCTTCGAGCTCTGGCGGAGAAGCTCGCACAGGGCCGGGCCCCGGTGGCTGCGCCGGCCGTTAGCGGCGCGGCCATGCTCATCCAGATGATCCCGGACAACCCGGTCAAGGCCGCCGCCACCGGCGACATGTTGGGATTGATTGTGTTTGCGCTGTGCGTCGGCGTCGCGCTGGGTCAGGTAAAGACGACTGGAACGCAGCGCTTGGCCGAAGCCATCAGCGGATTGTTCGACGTCAGCATGTACCTGCTCGAGCGCGTGCTGCTCTTGGCTCCGGTCGGCGTGGGTGCCCTTCTGTTCGTCACCACCGCAACCGTCGGGATCGACGTGTTGACGGCCATCGCCTCGTACGTGGCCGTCGTGGTCGGCGCCATCGCCATCCATATGTTCGTGAGCTTTCCGCTCATGCTGCGGGTATTCGCCAGGCGGAGCGCGCTGGCCTTCTTTCGCGCAGTGCGCCTGCCGATGCAAACCGCTTTTGCCACCTCATCGTCGAGCGCAACCCTGCCCGTCGCGCTCGAAGCTGCCGACACCGAGCTCCACCTCCCAAAACCCATCGCGCAGTTCGTACTCACGGCCGGCGCTTCGATGAACCAGAATGGCACCGCGCTGTTCGAAGGCATCACTGTGCTGTTCCTGGCTCAGCTATTCGGTGTCGAGCTCGCGCTCTCCGAGCAGGCAGTCGTGATGGTGATCTGCATCTTGGGAGGCATCGGGACGGCCGGCATCCCTGGAGCGTCCCTACCCGTCATCGCCATGATCTTGGGCATGGTCCACGTCCCGCCCGAAGGCCTGGCGCTGATTTTTGGCGTCGATCGCCTCCTGGACATGTGCCGCACCACGCTGAACGTCGTGGGAGACCTGGTGATCGCTACCTGCGTTGCCGCAGGCGAAGAAGACCAAAGGCCGGACAAGCCGCTTGCGCAGCCCGCTTGACGCTGGGCCAGCCTGGAAGGTGGCCCCACAAAGAGCTCAGCTTTGTACGTCTTCGCCGAAATAGGCGCCGCGTACACGCGGATCTTCTTTGAGTGCGGCGGCCGAACCCGAAAGCACGATCTTTCCCGCGACCAGCACGTAGGCGCGGTGGGCTGTTTCGAGAGCCAGCCGCGTGTTTTGCTCCACCAACAAGATGGTGATTCCGGAACGCGCCACCTGCGTGATGCTCTCGAAGATCTGCGCCACCAACTTGGGGGCTAGGCCCAAGCTCGGTTCGTCGAGCAACAAGAGTTCGGGCCCAGCCATCAGTGCCCGACCAATCGCCAGCATCTGCTGCTCGCCGCCGGACATCGTGCCGCTCAACTGAGACAGGCGCTCGCCGAGTCTCGGAAACAGCGTGAGCACGAGGTCGCGGCGTTCGGCCAGCAGCTTCTTGTCGGTCACCCCAGTTGCACCCAGCTTCAAATTGTCGTCGACCGTCTGCTGGCCAAAGATGGCGCGTCCTTCCGGTACGAGTGACACGCCGCGCCGCACGACCTCGTGCGTTCGCAAGTTCAGCACCGAACGACCCGCGACGTCGATCACCCCCGAAGTGGGCTTGACGAGCTGAACGATGGCCTTGAGCGTGCTGGTCTTGCCGGCGCCATTGGCGCCGATCAAGCTGACAATTTCGCCCTTTTCCACCCGCAAGCTGATGCCACGCACCGCCTGAATCCCACCGTACGAGACCCTCAAGTCTTCGATCGAAAGCGCGGCGCTCACGCGGGTACGCTTTCTTCTTGGCCCAGGTACGCGGCGAGCACCCGCGGATCGGCTTTGACCTGCTCGGGCACGCCTTGACCGATGGTCTCACCGTGATCGACGACGTGAACGAAGTCGCAAACGTTCATGACCACGCTCATGTTGTGCTCGACCAAGACCAGGCTGAGTGAAAGCTCGCTCCTCAGAAAGCGCAGCTGGTGCTCGAGTTCATGCGCTTCTTGGCTGTTCATACCGGCAGCTGGCTCGTCAAGCAGCAAGAGTTCGGGTTCGAGCATCAAGGCACGGGCGATCTCGAGCCGCCGTTGCGAGCCGTAGGGCAAGCTGCCTGCAGGCTCGGCAGCGAGCGGTCCCAGCCCGAGCACTTCGAGCAGCTCGTGGGCTTTCTTCTCGAGTCGCGCCTCGTCGCGGTAGTAGCGCCGCGTCCGCAGGAGCGCGTCGACCATGCCGCTCTGGTGCAGATGGTGACCCGCCACCATGACGTTCTGCTCAACGCTCATCGAGCGAAACAAGCGGATGTTCTGGAAGGTGCGCGCGATGCCACCGGCCGCAATCACAGCCGGGCGCTCACCCGCGATGTCGCGACCCCGAAAGCGAATGCTGCCTCCGTCTGGCTCGTAGACGCCGGTGATGACGTTGAAGAGCGTCGTCTTGCCGGCGCCGTTGGGTCCGATGAGTCCAAAGATGGAGCCTTTTTCGACCGAGAAGGACACCCCTTTGAGGGCCGCCAGACCACCAAAGACTTTATCGACGCGCTCGAGTTCGAGCAGGCTCATGCGCGGCTCCCCTGGCTGGGGCCGCTCTTCTTCTTCCAAGTGTCGAACAACTCGCGTGTGCCGAGCAAGCCCCGCGGTCGCACGATCATGATGACGACCAAGAGCAGGGCGTAGATCACCAGACGGTACTGGGCCAGGTCGCGCATCAGTTCGAGCGTGACCGCCACGAAGATGCCACCCAAGACTGCGCCCGAGATCGAGCCCAGGCCGCCGATGATGACCATCACGAGCATGTCGATCGATTTCTCGAAGCGGAAATCCTCGGGGCGAATACCCGCTTGCATATGGGCAAACAGCCCGCCAGCGATGCCAGCGGTCGCGGCGGAGATGACGAAGGCCTGGACCTTGAGGCGCGTCGTCGGCGTGGCGATGGCCTCTGCGGCAATCTCATCCTCACGAATGGCGACGAGCGAACGCCCCATCTGGGAAAAGGTGAGATTGTAGAGGCCCACGACGACCAAGAGCGCCCAGACGTAGACCCAAAAGAAGCTGGTGTACTCGCGCAGACCTGCAGGTTCGTCGCCAAAATAGCCCGTTGCCGACCCCAAGAACTCGGCGTTGGTAAAGACGATGCGAATGATTTCGCCGAAGCCGAGGGTGACGACGGCCAGATAGTCGCCTCGCAAACGCAAACTGGGGATGCCGATCAACAAGCCGGCGCAAGCCGAGAAGAATGCGCCTACCACAAGCGCGAGATTCAGCGTCAGGCCGTCGGCCAGAAGACCCGGACCGCACCATCCTTCGACGAGCGGACCCAGCAAGACGCCGACGTAAGCCGCGGCATAGGCACCGATAGCCATGAAGCCGGCATGACCAAGCGAGAACTGGCCGGTTGTGCCGTTGATGAGGTTGAGGCCCACGGCCAAGATGATATTGATGCCCGCCAAAAGCACGATGCGCTGCACGTACTCGATGACGTTCGCGCGAAGCGCGACACCCGCGAGAAAGAGCGCGACGAACAGTGTCGCGACGACCACCACGCGCAAAGTCGGACTCTTGCTCATCAAACCTTCTCCGTCCGCACCACGCCGAGCAACCCCTGAGGCTTGACCAAGAGCACCGCGATCAGAATCAGGAAGGTAATGGCGTCCCGGTAGTCGGGCGACAAGTACCCGGCCGTGAACTGCTCGGCCAGACCGATCAAGATACCGCCCAGCATCGCCCCCGGGATGTTGCCGATGCCGCCCAAAACAGCCGCCACGAACGCCTTGATGCCCGTGAGTACGCCCATCTGGGGGTTGATGGTGATCTGGTCGAGCCCGAACAGGATGCCGCCGGCGGCTGCCAAGGCCGAACCGGTAGCAAAGGTCCAGCGGATCACCTGCCCCGTGTCGATGCCCATGAGTTCGGCGGCATCGAGGTTGGCCGAGGTCGCACGAGCCCCCCGACCCCACGAAGTCTTCTGAATGAGCAGGTGCAGACCAACCATCAGCAAGCTGGCCAATACGAAGATGGTGAGTTTGACGTTCGTGACGATCACGCCGGCGAACTCGAAACGCACTTCGGTGAGGATTGCAGGATAGCGGCGCGGATTCGGTGAAAAGACGAGCAGCGCCACGTTTTGGAGCAACAAGCTGACGCCAATGGCGGTGATGAGCGGGGTGAGCCGGGGTGCGGAACGCACGGGCCGGTAGGCGAGTGCTTCGACCAAAACGCCCAACAGAGCCGCCGCACCCATCGCCACGGCCAGCACCAGCAAGGCCAGATAGAGGGGGAACCCCTGACCCGCCGCTTCGAACCGTTCGACGCCCAAAAGCCAGGCCGCGTAGTAGCCCGCATACGCCCCCACCATGAACACCTCGCCATGAGCGAAGTTGATGAGTCGCAGGACCCCGTAGACCATCGTATAGCCCAGGGCGATCAGCGCGTAGATCGAGCCGAGCGAAAGGCCATTGATGAGTTGCTGGAGAAATTGGCTCACGGCGCGATGGTCGTCTCGTACTTGGCGTGGCCGGAGGTGACCCGCAGCACCACGGCACTCTTGGTTGGATTGCGATCTGCGTCGATGGTGATCTTGCCCGTGACTCCATCGACCTCGCGCGTTGCGGCCAAGGCGTCGCGCAGGGCCTTGGGTTCGACCGTCTTTGTCCGACGAAGAGCGTCCGCGATGACCAGCACGCCATCGTAGCCCAGCGCGCCTAGGCCCGTGGGCGCCTGGCCGTAACGCTTGGTGAACTCGGCGACAAAACGCTGGGCGCGCTCCGAAGCCATGTCGGGTGCGAAATGGTTGGAGAAAAACGAGCCCTCGAGGGCGTCGCCGGCGATCTTGAACAGATCGGGCGCGTCCCAACCGTCGCCGCCCAGCAACGGGAGCGTGAGGCCGAGTCGCTGCGCCGTTCGAGCAATGGTCGCGACTTCGGAATAGTAGCCCGGCACGAAGATGGCTCGAGCCGAAGAGGCACGAATGGCCGTCAACTGAGCGCTGAAATCGGTGTCTCCCTGCGCGTAGGACTGTTCCACGGCGATGGTCCCTCCGAGCTCGACGAACGACTTCCGGAATGCATCGGACAGACCGATCGAGTAGTCGTTTCGCACGTCACGCAGGATGGCGACGCTCGACAACCCCAGGTGCTTCTTGGCGAACACAGCCATCACACGACCCTGAAATGGATCGAGAAAGCACACACGAAAGACGTAGTCGCCGACGTGCGTCACCTTGGGGTTCGTCGACGCCGAAGAAACCATGGGCACGCGGCGGCGTTGAGCGATGCGCCCGCCAGCCAGTGAGAGACTGGAAGCGACCTCTCCCAACAGTGCCACCGCATGCTCGACGTCAATCAGGCGGTTGACCGCGTTGGCCGCCTCCGCGGAATCTCCGCGGTCGTCGAGCGTGACCAGCCGCAACTTGCGACCTCGAACGCCCCCCTCGGCATTGATCTCGTCGACCGCCAAGCGCGCCGCCTTGTCGGTGTCCTGGCCAAAATGAGCCGTACTCCCCGTCATCGACGCGTAGTGCCCGACCACGATATCCCCGGTCGCGTTGGCCAGCTCCTCAGCGCTCGGCTTGCACGCCCCCAGCGCCCAAGCGCCCAGCAAGACCGCGCCATACGGCAGAGCGCGCCGCAACGGCCGCATCCGAAGAACTCCGCGAATCATCGGGGCGCGAGGCTAACACACGAGTGCGGTCAGCGGGAGTTGGGCGTGTGCTCGACTGCCAACCGACGCACGAACTCGCGCAGCTCGCTCGAGGGCGAAGCGAAGCCAGCCTCCATTGGCAAGCGACGGACCAACCAGCGGACCCAAAACGTTTCGTGGGCGCCCGACGCGAGTTCTCGGTAGGGGCCTTGGACCTCGACCTCGACGTAGCGACCGTCCTCGTTGGCGAAAATCTCGACCTCTCCTTCACCCGGCGCCTGCTGCGCTGGCAAAGAATCGCCGAATAGTTTGAGAAACAAAAGGCGGCTGCCGTCCGGCGCAGGAGCCGTGACATGCGCTAGATAGCCGCCTTGGCCGTCCGCGTGGACCTTGAGGCTGCGGCCGACGACGAAACCCTCGTGGTCGTAGATGCTGTGGTCGTGGCGCTTCTGAAGCATCAGCTGACCGTGAGGAGGTACGGGGGAGAGCTCCGCTTCGCCGGTCGGAAAGAACGTGAAACCAGCTGGAGCTACGCGGCTGATCTCCCAGCCGGCGACCCGCAACGGTCGCTCACCGACGTTGGTCAGCTGGTAACCCAGATCGAGAGCGTCGAGCTCAGCGTCGAGAATGAACGTCTTCTCGAGCCTGACGCGGCTCGTCCCCAGCGCCGTTTCCGGCCCGCGCAGCGTCAACGGCTTCTCTTGCACGACCTCGAAGGCGGCGCTGTCGACGCCGACGGGAGGCGGCCAGCCCCAGTCGCTCTGCGGACTCGTCCAGTAGGTCGAACCCCAATTGTCCGCGTTCACGTCCGGTCCCACCAAGAGGTCACGCTCGCCATAGGTCAGACGAGCCACGCGCCCCGCCACACCAGGCTCGATTGTGGCACGCAGTTTCGCCCCTTCCAGAATGACCGCTTTCATGCGCCACGAAAGCTACACCAAAGGTGCCGAGCACCAAAAAAGTACGCGAAAATTGGCTCGGGGCGCGCGTCTTGTGGCAAACCGAACCCATGGCCTCCCTCG
The DNA here is from genome assembly GCA_038324055.1 of Polyangiales bacterium. Taxonomy (GTDB): domain Bacteria; phylum Myxococcota_A; class Polyangia; order Polyangiales; family Polyangiaceae; genus NIC37A-2. Next base: position 19,095 of record JBBQHO010000039.1, read on the forward strand.
TTTCCATCGCCGTCCAACTTCGACGCGTCTCGCCCTGGGCCCGCCTCGGGCTCTTGGGAGCGCTGGTGCTCGTCCCCCTCGTCGGTTCGGCCGATCCCGAAACCGAGGCTCGCTACCCATTCGACCCCGCCTGTCCCTGGGGACGCATCAGCAATGGCAAGGGCATGCTGCAGCGCTGCATGAGCGAAGCCGAAGCTCAGAAAGTCGCGGCCGACGCCAAAGCAATGGAGAGCAAGTCACAGAACGCAAAGCCCATTACCGGGGCGGCGCCCGCGACCGCGGCAGTGACCGTCGAGCCCGCGACCGAGCCGGTCGTCGACGCGACTGCTCCTGCTGGCCCTGTCCTGGTCAAGCTCGGTCCACTGGTCGCCGATCAGGGTGAACTCGGCCTGGGCAAACTGGGCAAGCCGCTCGATCGCTACCAAGCCTGCATCCAGGACAACGGCGGATTGACTGCGGCCAAGGGCAATGTCGTCGTGCAGTTTCTCGTGCGAGCGGAGTTCGGTCGCGCCGAAGGCGTCGAAGTGAAGAAGGCGATTGGCGTCAGCAAGAAGGCGGCGCGCTGCCTGGCCGACGTGGTCGATCGACGTCAAGTCGGTGCGCCGACGGTTCCTCTCACTGGCGCGACGTTGAGCTTCGAAATCATCCCTTCGAAGTGAGCGGCTCGAAATCGGTCGAATCCGCCAGTAGCGTGCGGCGGTGACTTCGCCTTCCTCGGACCCCGCTGCTGCCTATCGCGCCGGTCAAAAGCGCTACCTGGACGTGGCCGAAACGCTGGCAGCACGTTCGCGCCTACTCGGCAATTTTCGTGGCCTGTCCTTCTCGGCTCTGCTCGTCAGCCTGGGCTACTTCTTGTTCGGTTCAAGCAGCGTCGGCGGCTGGCTCGCGCTCGCGCTCAGCGTCGTGTTTCTGTTACTCGTGGCGCAACATGGCCGGGTCATCGACGCCGAAGACCATGCGCGGCGACTGAGTCTAGTGAACGAGCGCGCCGAAGCGCGCATCGATGGACGCTTCGCGGGCTTGCCCGATCTGGGTCTCGGCCTTGTCCCCCCCGAGCATCCTTACGCCAGCGATCTGGATCTGTTCGGCAGTGGTTCGCTGTTCCAACGGCTGTCGGTCGCCCATACCCATTTTGGCAAAGGCACTCTGGCCCACTGGCTCGCGCACTTCGCAAACCTGACGGAGATCGCGGAACGTCAAGCCGCGGTGCGCGAACTGGCCTCGGCGCTCGGCTTTCGCCAGGAATTCGAAGCCCAAGCCATGGCGCTCAGCGAACGCCGACGCGAGGGCAAGACAGAGATCCAGGTGAGCCCCGATCCCGAGAGCTTTTTGCGTTGGATTGAGGCTCCGGCCGAGCTCGCGGGCCAACCACTCGTACTCGCCCTCGCCTGGCTCTTGCCCGTGCTGACCTTGGGAGGCATTGCTGCGCATTGGTTCGCAAACCAGTCGCCGCTCTATTGGGTTACGCCCTTGCTCGTGGGCCTCGCCGTTTTGGCTCGCTACCAGAAGACCTGCACCGAGACGTTCAACGCAGTGTCGACGACCGAAGGCGCGTTCTTGCGTTATGGCGATCTGCTGGCGCTGATCGAGGGACTCGAACCGAACTCGCCGTGGCTCGTCGCTCGGCGCGCCACTCTGTCCGCGAGCAATCGACCGGAAGTGAGCGCGAGCCGCACGATGCGCCGCTTTCGAAACCTGGTCAGCTGGTACGACCTTCGTCACAACGGCATGGTCTACCCTTTCGTAGACGGGCTACTCTTGTGGGACATCCACTGCAGCGCTGCGCTCGAACGCTGGAAGCGCGACGTCGGACCCAGGGCGCGCGCCTGGTTCGCGGTGATCGGCGAACTGGAGGCCCTGAGTTCGCTTGCCGGATTTCTGCACGACGAACCCGACGCTGTCTTCCCGACGCTGACGGACGACTCGTCGCTCGAGGCGAAGGCGCTCGGTCATCCCTTGATTGCGCGCAGCAAGCGCATCACCAACGACCTGGACGCGTTCGGTCCGGGTCAGGCCCTCTTGGTGACGGGCTCGAACATGTCAGGCAAGAGTACGTTCTTGCGAGCGCTCGGCATCAACACGGTCCTGGCCTTCAGCGGGGCGCCGGTGATCGCCACCAGCTTGACCCTCCCGCGCTGCGTACTGGGAACCAGTATCCGCATCTCGGACTCGCTCTTGTCTGGCACCAGCCATTTCTTTGCCGAAGTGAAGAAGCTCGCGCATGTCGTGCAACTGTCGAAGGGCGAAACGCCCGTTCTGTTCTTGATGGACGAGGTGCTTCACGGGACCAACTCGCGCGAGCGGCAGCTGGGCGCGCGCTGGGTGCTGGCCGAGCTGCTGCGCGATTCGGCCTTCGGCATTTTGACGACGCACGACGAAGGCCTCTGCGAATTGCCGCCACAGCTCATGCCTCGAGTTCGCCAACACCACTTCCGTGAAAACGTGGCCGACGGCGAAATGACCTTCGACTACTGCCTGCGCCAGGGACCGGTGACCTCGGGCAACGCGCTTCGCCTCATGCGACAGGTTGGCCTCGACGTGCCGCTCGAAGGCTAGAATTCCGATGGGATTGAGCCGCTCGAGGTCCGGGCTCATGCTGAGCCCATGACACGGAGCGATTTTCCGACGCGCCTTGGCGTGCAAGGCCTTTGCGTCGCCCTGACTGTGCTCGTGCTCGGTGCATGCGGCCCCAAGCCGCCCTGCTTTCTGGTGAGCGGCGCCGAAGCCAAGAAGCTCCTCGTCCCTGGTACGGTGCTGCTCGATGCTCGCCCGCGCAAAGAATCGCAAACGTCGCACGTCGACGGCTCGATCGCCGTTCCGCGTTCGGAGTTCTCGTATCGACTGACGAATCTCGATCTACGCAGTCGAATCGTCGTTTTCGCGGAGTCTCGCGATGCCGCTTACGAAGCGGCGGAGGAGCTGCGCAGTCGCGGCTTCACCGTCTACGAACTGGGCACGGTGAACGACTGGAAGAGCACCGAAACGAAGTGCGAAGACTAGAAGGGGACAAGCCGCCGACTAGCTGCTCTGGGTCGCTTCGACCCACGCCAGGTACTCGGCGCTGACTTGGCCCGTCACGTAGTTGCCGGTGAAGCAACTCATCTCGAGATCGGTCACCTGCGAACCTTCGGTGATGGCAGCGCGCATGTCCTCGACCTCTTGATAGATCAGGTAGTCGGCGCCGAGTTCTTTGGCGACCTCGGGGATTTTTCGCCCATGCGCGATCAGCTCGTGGCGCGACGGCATATTGATGCCGTAGACATGCGGAAAGCGAACGGGCGGCGCCGCCGAGGTAAAGGTCACCTTGTTTGCGCCGGCTACACGGGCCATGTCGACGATCTCCTTCGAGGTGGTGCCTCGAACGATCGAGTCATCGACGATCAGCACGTTCTTGCCCCTAAATTCGCGCCCCATGGCGTTCAACTTCTGCTTGACGGACTTCTTGCGCTGCGCCTGTCCGGGCATGATGAACGTGCGACCCACGTAGCGATTCTTGAAGAAGCCCTCGCGGTATTCGATACCCAGTTTCTGGGCCACCTGCATGGCGGCCGGTCGCGACGAATCCGGAATTGGCATCACCACGTCGATATCGCCGCGCGGCGTGTAACGGGCCACGGTGTCGGCCAAACGATTGCCCAGCCTGAGACGCGCCTCGTAGACGGAAATTCCAGACATCACCGAGTCGGGTCGAGCCAAGTACACGAACTCGAACGAACAGGGGACCAGCCGCGGCTGACGGGCGCATTGACGCGAAAGCATCTCACCCTGTGGCGTGATGAAAATGGCCTCGCCGGGCAATACGTCGCGCACCAACTCGTAGCCGCCGCTTTCCAGCACGAGCGACTCGGAAGCCACGGCCCACTCGGGTTCGCCCTTGTCGCTCAGCCTTTTCCCAAAGGTGAGCGGGCGAATGCCAAATGGGTCGCGGAAGGCCAGAAGCCCGTGACCGGCGATCAGCGCGATCACGGCGTAAGAGCCCTGGACGCGTTCGTGGAGACTGGCGACGGCCGCGAAGATTTGATCGGGATTGAGGGCCTGTTCGCTCACTTCTTCTTGCAGCTCGTGCGCGAGCACGTTCAGCAAGACTTCGGTGTCGGAGCTGGTGTTCAGGTGGCGCCGGTCGACCCGATACAGCTCGAGGCTGAGCTCGCGCGTGTTGGTCAGATTCCCGTTGTGGACCAGCACGATGCCGTAAGGAGCGTTCACGTAGAACGGCTGCGCCTCGACGGTCTGCGAGGCATTGCCCTGCGTGGCATAGCGCACGTGCCCCAGGCCGACGTTGCCTCGCAGACTGCGCATGTCGCGGGTGCGAAAGGCCTCACGGACCTGGCCCTTGGCTTTGTGGACGTGGAAGATGTCGCCTTCCGCCGTCGCGATGCCCGTCGAGTCTTGGCCCCGGTGTTGAAGGAGCGACAAGCTGTCGTACAGAGCCTGATTCACTGGCGAAGAGGAGACGAGTCCGACGATGCCACACATTGCGCGGGCGAGTCTGTCACGGACCCGCTCAAACTCCAGCAGCGCTGGCTACCCGTGCCTGGCTGCAGGCAACGTGACGAGCTCGCGGCCGAGGACGAGCAGGCTAGGCTCTGGCAGCCATGCGCCCCGTCATCATCGTCGGCAACGTCTCCGAGGATCCTTTCGCCATCGACGTTGCTCACTCGTTCGGACAGCACGCCGATCTGTCCGACATCATCTCGCTCAAGAACTTCGCCAACGGCGAGTTTTGTCCGCGCTTCATTTCCGACGAGACCGACCTGGAAGAAGTCGGTGAGAAACTCGGCGGCTCGACCGTCGTGATCGTGTCGGTCAACAGTGATGCGCACAGCCGTCAAACGTTGGCGCAGCGCAACTTCTTGATCGCGCGCGCCGCCAAGGACAACGGCGCGGCCAAGGTGTTGCTGGTCGAACCCGACCTCTTTTACTCTGCCCAAGATCGGGGGCCGCGGCTCGACCATGGCCTGGTCCAGAAGCCCCGGCCGCTGGCGGACATGAAGAAGTTCGACGGCCAACCCTTCAGCTCGCTGCTCTATGCGCAGCTTCTCAAGGCGTCGGGCGTCGACGGGGTCGTGACGGTACACAATCACTCCGCATCAGTTCAGGACGTGTTCCGCTCGACCTTCGATGGCGACTTCGAGAACCTGATTCCGGCCGAACTCTACGCCCACTACCTCAGGGGCTCGAACGTCGTGGATCGAGGAAAGGACGGTGAAAACCTCGTACTTTGCGCGCCCGACAAAGGCGCCGCCGACTTTGTGTCGACCATGCACAGCGAGCTGGGTTTGCCCCGCGCCGGACTGTGCTTGTTGACCAAAGAGCGCAGCGGCGAGCGCCACGTCGAAATCAAGGTGGCGACGGACTCGCCCGTCTCGCTGGCGGACCTCGCGGGCAAGGACGTGATCGTCTTCGACGACATGGTGCGAACCGGTTCGACGATCGTCAAAGCGTGCCAAGCGCTCCGTGCGGGGTCACCCCGGCGTGTCATTTTCTGCGTGAGCCACTTCTACTCCAGCGAAGAGGGTCGCGAGAACATGGCCTCGTCGGCCATCGACGAGATCCTGACGCTCAATACGTTGCCTACGATTCTCAATCGGGACACCCAAGGCCGGTTGCGACGCAAGCTGGTCGTACTCAAAATCGAGAAATGGATTTCT
>JBBQHO010000040.1:0-24396 GCA_038324055.1 Polyangiales bacterium
CCGCCTGCGGCACTTGGTAGACCTTCTTCACGAAGACCTTGCCCAAATCGCTGAAGAAGAAGACATAGGCGTGGGTGGACGCGATGAAGAGCTGGCTGACCCAATCGTCCTCCTGCGCCTTCATGCCACTCTTGCCCTTGCCGCCGCGCTTCTGCGATTCGTAGACCGAAGCCGGCGTGCGCTTGATGTAACCGGAGTGGGAGATGGTCACGACCATGTCTTCCTCCTGAATCAGATCCTCGATCTGAATCTCGGCCTCGTTGTCTTCGATTACCGTGCGCCGGTCTTCGCCGTGCTTTTCGCGCACGTCCAGCAAATCGGTCACGATCAGGGACATCAGCAGAGTCTCGTCGGCGAGGATGGCTCGCAGCTTGATGATCTCGTCCGACAGCTCGCCGTACTCCGCGGCCAGCTTCTCTTGCTCGAGGCCCGTCAGACGCGATAGGCGCATCTCGAGGATCGCTTTGGCCTGGCGCTCGCTCAGGCGATATTCGCCGGCAGCGGCGGCCGCCGCGATCTCGGCTTCGGGCCTGCCAGCTCGCTTGACGAACGCCTCCAGGCCGCGGAGCGGCAACGCCATCAAACGCTCGCGCGCGGTGTCCGGGTCGGGCGATTGGCGGATGGTCGAAATCACCAGGTCGACCTCGGTGATGGCCATGCCCAGACCTTCGACCAAGTCGCGAGCACCTTCCGCACGCGAGAGTTCGAAGCGCGTGCGGCGGCTGACTACCTCGCGGCGGTGTTCGACGAAGACTTCGAGCGTCTCCTTGAGGTTCATCACCGCCGGGCGACCGTGGACGATCGACAGATTGATGATGCCGAACGAACACTGCAGATCCGTGAGGCGGAACAGCTGGTTCAGCACCACCTGCGGGAAGATGTCCTTCTTGAGCTCAACCACCAGGCGCATGCCGTCGCGGTCGCTCTCGTCGCGGATCTCGCGAATGCCCTCGATACGCTTGTCGCGGATGAGTTCACCGATCTTGGCCGCCAGCCTGGCCTTGTTCACCTGGTAGGGGATCTCGGTGAAGACGAGTTGCTCGCGCTCGGTGCCTTGGACCTTCTCGACTTCGGAGCGCGCGCGCATGACGACCGATCCGCGACCGGTGGTGTAGGCCTGATGGATGCCGGCGCGGCCGTAGATGCTCGCGCCCGTCGGGAAATCTGGACCCAGCACGAACTGGGTCAAATCCTCGATCAGCGCATCGGGATTCCTAATCAGATGGATGGTGGCGTCGACGATTTCTCGCAGGTTGTGCGGCGGAATGTTGGTCGCCATGCCGACGGCAATGCCGCCCGAGCCGTTCACCAAAAGGTGAGGGAAACGCGCAGGAAGAACGAGAGGCTCCTCGCGCGATTCGTCGAAGTTGGGCCCGAAATCGACGGTGTCTTTGTCGATATCGGTGAGCAGCTCCATGCTCAGCTTGGCCAGGCGACACTCGGTGTAGCGATAGGCAGCCGCTGAATCGCCGTCGACCGAACCGAAGTTGCCTTGCCCGTCGACCAGCATGTGGCGCATGGCGAAGGGTTGGGCCATGCGCACGAGCGCGTCGTACACGCTGGCGTCGCCGTGGGGGTGGTAGTTGCCGAGCACCGCACCAACCACCTTGGCGCATTTGGAATACGAGGTGCCGGGCGTGAGGTTCAGCTCGCGCATCGCGTAGAGGATGCGGCGATGAACGGGCTTGAGGCCATCCCGGGCGTCGGGGATGGCGCGGCCGATGATGACGCTCATCGCGTAGTCGAGATACGACGTGCGCATCTCTTCTTGGATGCTCACGGGCTGCAAATGCGGGTTTCCGGCGCTCGGTGGTTCGGCGGAATCGGAGGCGGGAATCGTCGGTTCGTCAGCCATGGGTCGGGAGATTCATCGCTACCGAACAACCCCACTGCTGACAACCCTTTCAGTGGGATTTGTCGAGCTAAAAAACGAAGTAATATCCAGCAATTACGACAGTGTTGCGGGCGCAGTTCAGACCCCGTTGCACGGCTGGGGCCGAGGGGGCCGAGAAAGTCAGCGAAACAGCGTCCAGCCGAGCCCGAGCAGCGCGAAAATCAGGGCCAACCAACCAAGCGAGGCGTTCGACCCGCTCGTGCGTCTTGTTCAGGAGACGCAGGCGCGCATCGAGCAGCGTCAACTGCTCTTCGAGGCGCGACGTGCGCCCGTCGTCGCGTCGCAGCCGCGGAGTCGAGATGGGTTCGTCCGTGGAGCGCTGCGTCGTGTTGATGTCGCCGCCCACCATGTCCTGCAAGGGGTTGGTCGTGCTCTTGGTCGTGATGCTCAGCTCAGTCACCGAAGCCGTCACGCGGGCCGTGCCTTCGGCCCGGGCGGCGCCGGGGGGCAGAGCCGCGACGGCCGCGCCGGGTCCGGGTGAGAAATCGGGATGGCGGTACGAGACCGTCGGCGGAGCCGTCTGCCGCGTGTCCGGCGGATCGGGTGTCGCCGGAGGTTGGTCCTCTTTGGGTAGCCTCGTCATCGGCGGCGAGGCTACGACTTTTCAGAAGAAGTTGCCGATGGTGAACTCGAAGCGGCTCGATTCTTCGTACGGCAGAGGCTTGAAGGGGAAGCCCCACTCGAAGCGCAGTGGCCCGAGTGGCGAAAACCAGCGCAAACCGAAGCCCCAAGAGGTGCGCACCGCCAGGAGTGAGTCGATGGTGAAGCACGGGCTCACCTCGGCATAGAGGGTCGCGCCACCAGCTGCTGCGCAGTAGTTGCCCTCGAGATTCCAGGCGTTGCCCAGATCGGTGAAGACCACGGCCTTGAGGCCCACGGCGTCGAAGATCGGAAACTCGAGCTCGACGTTCTGGTAGTACATCAAGTTGCCGCCGATGTTCGCGCCGTTGGTGATGGGCGCGCTGTTCGGATCCGTGCTCTGGGTGAGCGGCATGCGCGGACCGACACTGCGAAAGAGGAAACCGCGCAGATCCAGGATGCCGCCCAGGAAAAAGCGCGCGAAGATGGGTACGCCAGAGGCCTTGGGGCTCGTCACCATGCCGGCCTCGGTGTTCATCTTGAGCACCAAGCCCTTCCAGATGGGCACGTAGAAACGGCCTGTCCACTTGTTGCGTACGAACTCGTTCTCCGAAGCCAACACCCGGGTAGCCCACTCGGTCGAGACGTTGATGTAGACGCCAGAGGTGGGAAACAGGCGGTTATCGCGGGTGTCGAAGCTGATCGACGGACGAATGCTGGAGGTGACGCCGAAGTTGAAGAGGTTGGCTAGGGGCAGCTGCGAGAACGCGCTGATACGGCTCGACGTACCACCCAGCAGCGTCGAGTTGCCGCCGGTCGACACGGTGTCCAACGTGGCGCTGTAGGTCAACGCGACATTGACCTCCGGCGTGACCAGCGGATAGCCGAACGTCAGGGCGCCACCTTGGCTGCGCTGCGAGAAGTCGGTGTACGCCCGCAGCTGATCGAACAAATCGATGCTGGCGCTGAACTTGCTCTCCAAGAAATACGGTTCGACCAAGCGCAGGTTGACCAACTGGCGAATGCCCGAGATCTGCGCTTGCAGCGAGATGTTTTGGCCGTTGCCGAACAGGTTGGCCTGCTGCACTTGCGCCGTGGCGATGAAGTTCTCGATGCTGGAGAAGCCTGCGCCGACTTGGAAGGTGCCCGTCGGTTTCTCGGTGACGTCGATGTAAACCGTCAGACGGTCGGGAGCCGAGCCCTGCTCCGTCGAGATGTCGACGCGTTCGAAGTAACCCAGTGCAGTGACGCGGGCTCGCGAGCGGTTCATGCCCGTTTCGCTGAACTTCTGGCCCTCGACGATCTCCAGTTCGCGTCGAATCACCCGATCGCGCGTCTTGGGGTTGCCGCGCATCTCGATGCGCTCGAAGTACACGACGGGTCCCCGCACGATCGGGATCACGACGTCCACCTCGCGACTTTGAGCGTCGACGCTCGTCTGCGGCTCGGCCACGACGTTGGCGTAGCCTTCGTCGCGGTAGAGTGAGCGGATGTAGCCCAGGTCCTCCAGGAGCTGCGCTCGGTTGAAATAGTCGCCCGATTCGGCGCGTACCATGAGTCGCAGGGCACGGCGGCCGCCAATCGGCTCGACCTCGGTGCCGTCGGGGCCCATCTCGAAAACGCGCAGCTGGCGGATTTTGAAGCGAGGACCTTCGTCGATGGTGACGGAGACTTCGATGCCACTCTTGTCCGGCGTCAGCATGACGCGCGGTGTGCTGACGCTGACCTGCAAAAAGCCGCGGTCGTAGTACATCGCGCTGATCATGGCGATGTCGCGCTCGAACGCGTCCTGGCGGAAGGGACCGCCCGAACCGAACGCCAAGAGTCCGGGGTTTCCGGTGATCATGACGCCCTTGAGCTCCGAGGTCGAAATGCTCTCGTTGCCGATGAAGGTGACGCGCTTCACCGAGACCTGGCTGTTCTCCTTGATGATGAAGCGGACCGTGACCTCGTTGTTCTTGCCGGCGACGACCTCGTGCTTGGCTTCGGCGAGGAAGTAGCCCTTTTCCGCGTACATATCGCGGATCTTCTGGAGGGCGCGGCCCAAAGCCGGGCGGCTGAGCACGCTGTCGACCTTGACCTCCAGCGCCTCCGCCAGATCGTCGTCGTCGATCTCCTCGTTGCCTTCGAACTCGACGACATTGACGGTGGCCCGCTCTTTGACGTGAAAGCGCAGCGAAACGCCGTTGGCGTTGGTGTGCAGATCGACTTCCAGATCTTCGAACGAACCCGAGCGCCACAAGGCGCGGACGTCGGCTCGGAGGCCTGTCGCATCGAACGGAGCACCGACCTTGAGCTTCATGTAGCCCTGCACATCGGCAGGCGCGATGCGACGCAGACCGGTGATCTCGATCAGCACGAGGGGCAGGCCCTGAGCTGCATCCAAATCCGTGGCTGGCAGCGATGGCAGGGGGATCTTGTCAGGATCCTCGTCGAGTGTGGGTGGGGTGTCGCCGGGCTCGCCGGGCTCGCCGGGCTCGCCGGTTGGAGCGTCGGTCGGGGGCTCGGTGGGTGGCGCTGCTGGCTCAGCCACCGGCGCCGCCGCGGGATTGCTCGGCGCAGGCGCCTGTGCGCCTGCGATCGAGCACCAGACCAGCAGCGCCAGTGTCCAGGCAAGCCGGGCAAACGACACGCGACGCCGCCAACGGTGAGTTCGCGCTTCGTGCCACCTTTCGGGGCACCGCTTTTCCACGGTGGCAGGAGCGAACATCAGGGAGGGGTCAGGGCGAAAGTGAGGGCCGCTGGCCCGCGAGGCACGGCGTTAGCCCAAGGAGCGGTTCGTCTCAAGCGCAGCTTCGGGAAATTCCGACCAGATTCGCGGGCTTGTTGGGAGGGTCGGCGAAAAAATAGCGATTTCTGGGTTGGCCACTGGCCTCAGACGTCGAGGGCCTCTGCTTGTTCAGCGCGGTCCATGATGAAGTGAAAGCGTGCCGAAGCGTCCTTGCCCATCAAGTCGCTGATGACCCGATCGGTCTCCAGACCGTCCTTCACCTCGACGCGCAGCAGCCGACGCCGCCTGGGATCGAGCGTCGTCTCCCACAAGACCTTGGGCATCATCTCGCCCAGTCCCTTGAAGCGTGTGATCTCGGCTTTCTTGTTGCCGGTCTTCTTGTCGCGCAGGATCTGTACGCGAGCGTCTTCGTCGGCGGCCCAATAGGTGTCGTTGCCGATGTCGATGCGATAGAGCGGCGGTACCGCCACGTACACGCGGCCTTCGCGGATCAACTCGGGCAGATGCCGGTAGAAGAACGTGAGCAACAGCGTCGTGATGTGATGTCCGTCCGAGTCGGCATCGGCCAACAGGATGACGCGCTCATAACGCAGCTTCGACAGGTCGAACGATTTTTGGATGCCGCAGCCGAGAGCCGTGACGAGATCCGTGAGCTCGCGGTTCTCCATCACCTTGCCGAGCGCCAGACTCTCGGTGTTCAAGACTTTGCCTCGGAGCGGCAAAATAGCCTGTTTCGTGCGATCGCGCCCTTGCTTGGCCGAACCGCCAGCGGAGTCGCCTTCGACGATGAACAACTCGGAGTTGCGACGATCACCTTGGCTGCAGTCGCTCAACTTACCAGGAAGCGTCAGGCGGCCACTGGTCGCGGTCTTGCGTGATACGGAAGCGGACGCCGCGCGAGAAGCTTCGCGGGCGCGCGCCGAGATGACGATGCGCGTGATGATCTGCTCAGCGACCGTCCGGTTGTTGTGCAGCCACTGCTCGAGGGCCGGACGAACCGCTGTGTCGACCAAGGCTTGGACCTCGGGGTTGTTCAGGCGGTCTTTGGTCTGACCCTGGAACTGCGGCTCGGGCACGAACACGGAAAGCACGCAGATCAAGCCTTCGCGAATGTCGTCGGCGGTGACCGTGAGACCGCGTGGCGTGAGCTTGTGCGTCTCCATGTAGTTGCGGATGGCTTTGCCCATGCCCGCTCGCAGACCGCTCTCGTGCGTCCCGCCCGAGCCCGTGGGGATGCCGTTGACGTAGCTCTTCAGGTATTCGTCCGTGGATTCGGTCCACAAGAACGCGGCTTGCACGGCGATATCGCCGTCCTTTTCCAGAAGGAACTGCGTGTCATGAATCTGCTTGGCGTGCCGCTCGTTGCGCAACTTCACCACGTAGTCGCCGATGCCGTTCTCGTGGTGGAAGCTCGAGCGCGTACCGGCTGGCTCGTCGATGAAATAGATCTTCACCCCGCGGTGCAGAAAGCTAGCGACCTCCAGACGTTCGCGAATCGTCTCGGCGTTGAAATCCGTGCGCGGGAAGATGGTGGGGTCCGGGTGAAAGAACACGCTGGTGCCGGTGCCCTTGGCCGAGCCCAGCTTGCGCAGCTTGCCCTCGGGCACACCACGGGCGAAATCCATCGCCCATTCGGCGCCCTCCCGCTTGACGCGCACCGACAACTTGCTCGACAGCGCGTTGACCACCGACGCACCAACGCCGTGAAGACCGCCGGATGTCTTGTAGTTCTGACCCTCGAACTTACCGCCTGCGTGCAGGATCGTGTAGACGATTTCCAGCGCCGAGCGCTTCAGCTTGGGGTGAACATCGACCGGAATGCCGCGGCCGTTGTCGGCCACGGTGATGGATTTTCCATCCTTGTGCAACGTGACGGTGATCTCGCTGGCGTGGCCGTTCATGGCCTCATCGATCGAGTTGTCGACGATTTCCCAGACCAAATGGTGGAGGCCGGCCGAGCTGACGCCGCCGATGTACATGCCCGGGCGCTTGCGGACTGGTTCGAGGCCCTCGAGGACTGTGATGTCTTCGGCGTTGTAGTTCGACTCTTTTGCCATGGTGATCCAGCTCAGGCGGGTTTGGATTCGAGCAACTCGGGTGCGGGGACGGGTTCGGCCACGAGCTCACTGAGCTTGCCGCGCTTGCCGACTTCGTGACCGCGTCCCGCACGCGCCGTGAGCGTGTACTTGCTGCGGTCGATGACCTGCTCGCCGCCCAGCGAGGTGCGGACGGTGATCGAGCCCGTTTTGGCTTCGACCGGCACAGCCGCCAGCAGGCGGTCTTCGGGCGAGAGCTTGACCAAAGTAACGCCGCGGCTCGGGCCCGCGACGTAGCTGACTTCTTCGAGCTTGCAGAGCAAGGCGCGTCGGTCGGTCGTGACGGCGATCACGATTTCGTCGCCGCTCACCAGCTTGGCGCTGACTACCTCCTGATTTTCGCCCAGCTTGACGTAGCGGCGGCCTGCCTTGGTCGAAGGCTCTGCAAAGGCGCCCAGACCGAAGGTCACAGCCATGCCGTCGCTGGCGGCAGCGAAGCCGAAGGCCTCGGGAAAATAGCCTTCCAGCTCCGTCAGATCGCCCGTCACCCGACGATCGAGCGAGTGAGCCGCGATGATGCGCTCGCCGTCCTTGAGCTTGAACAGCTTCTGAATCGGATCGCCGTAGCCGGTGGTGGCCGGAATGTCGGTGATGCGAACCGTGTAGGCCGTGCCCAAGTTCGAGAAGAACACCGCTGTCGCGCGCGTCGAGCCCGCGAAGCAGGCGAGTACGCGATCGCCTTCGCGCAGTCGCGACGCGTTTGGATCCTTGATCTCGCGCTGGCGCTTGAGCCAACCGTCGGCCGTCAAGAGTACGTTGGCGTCTTCGTCGACGATCAAATCTTCGGCGGTGAACTCGGGCTCGTCTTCGACGGAGGCGATCAGCGTGCGGCGCTTGCCACCCGAAACGCGGAGAGCCGACGAAATGTCCTCGAGTTCGCTCCGCACGATAGCCCAGCGGCCTTTGCCCGCCTTTTCGCCCAGCAATTTCTCGATCTCGCGTTTGCGCGAGCGCTTTTCCTTCAGCTCCTTCTGGATGACCTGAATCTCCAGGCGGGCCAGGCGGTAGAGCTTCAGCTCGAGGATGGCGTCCGTCTGCTCGGCATCCAAACCGAAGCGCTTCATGATCTTCTGAGCGGCGTCGGCTTTGCCTTCGCTGGCGCGGATGATCTTCAGGATCTCATCGAGTGCGTCGAAGATGAGCTCGAAGCCTTCGAGGATGTGGATGCGGCGATCGAGCGCTCCCAGCTCGTACTCGAGGCGCTTGGTGACGACCTCCAAACGGAAGTGCAAGAAGTGCCAGAGCAACGCGTGCAGATCGAGGCGTTCGGGTCGACCCACCTCCGGATTTTCAGTGGGAACCAGACACGTCAGGTTGGCCGAGAAATTCGTCTGTAGCGGCGTCGTCTTGTAGAGATAGGCCAGTACCTTTTGCGCGTCGGCGCCGGGCTTGAGCTCCAGTTCGATGCGGATGTCGTCCGCCGACACGTCGCGCACGTCCGTCAGCAGGGGCATCTTGCGCGAAGTGACCACCTCGGCGATGCGTTCGACCAGCGTCGACTTGTTCACCATGTAGGGGACGCTGGTGATGATGAGCAGATCGGCGCCCTTCTTGTTCTGCTCCAGAGTCCAGGTCGCGCGCACTTTGATCGTGCCTTGACCTGTCTCGTAGATGGCCTTGATCTCCTCGGGTGAGGAAATGATCTGCCCGCCCGTGGGGAAATCCGGACCCTTGATCGTCCGACAGAGTTCACGGCTCGACAGCTCGCGGTCCTCCAGCAGCGCATCGAGCAGGCGAATGCTGGCTTGGCACACTTCTTCCGGGTTGTGCGGCGGAATGTTGGTCGCCATGCCGACTGCGATGCCGGTGGCGCCGTTGATCAGCAGGTTGGGGAGGCGCGCCGGGAGCACCACCGGCTCTTGCCGCGTGCCGTCGTAGTTGGCCCGGAAGGCCACGGTATCCTGGCCGAGTTCCTCGAGCAGCGGTCCCGCGGATGGGGTCAGTCGACACTCCGTGTAGCGCATCGCGGCGGCCGCATCGCCATCGAGCGAGCCGAAGTTCCCGGAACCATCGACGAGCGGCAGGCGCAGGGAAAACGGTTGAGCCAGCCGCACGAGCGCGTCGTAAATCGAGGAATCCCCGTGCGGATGGTAGTTACCCATCACGTCACCCACGACTTTGGCGCATTTGCGGTGCTTGGCGTCGGACGTCAGCCGTTGCTGGTACATCGTGTAGAGGATGCGCCTCTGCACCGGCTTGAGGCCGTCGCGCACGTCGGGCAGGGCGCGGCTGGTGATGACCGACAGCGCGTAGTTCAGGTAACGCGAGCGGGCGATTTCGTGCAAAGCAGCGGGATCGCCACTGGCGTTCTCGAAGGGGTCCACGGGAGGGCCCTTACCCCGTCCGCCGCCGCCGGCGGCTGCCCCGCTCTTTTTGCCCGAACCCTTTGCGCTCTGGTTCTCTCCGCCCTGCTTCGTCGCCAAACTGCTCTCCTTGGCGGAAGACCCTGAACGGGCTTTCCGGGGCCTGCCCGTAGCCTGGAGCGCGACGCCGGGTCAACGGCGTCCCGATAGCGCGCGCCTTTAGGGCACAAGTGCTTCGGTCAGCAGGGTTCGCGTCGCACCGGCCGGAGGGGAAAAGCCCAAGAGACGCGCCACCGTCGGGGCCAAGGAGGCAACGCCGACCGGGCGGCGGACACGGCCGCTCGGCACGCTCGCGCCCCAGAGCAATACGGGCACGCGACTGTCGTAGCTCCATGGACTCCCATGCGTAGCGCCAAGAGCGTCCTCTTGGAGCAGCAGCGTGTGCGGGTCGGGCACGAGGTAGAGGTCGCCGCTCCGTCCGGGATAGATGCTGTCGGAAATACGTCGGCCCAGTTCGCCCTGGTCGCGCGGCTCGCTGACGACTGCGACCGAATGCACACCGGCGACGCGCTCCAGCGCCGCGCGCACGGCCGCCTGGATCTCGGCGAATTCTTTGCCACGGGCAGAGATGGCCGCGCGATCGAGCACGACGTAGGGCGGCACGATGGCGCTCAGCCACTCTTTGCTACCCGATTGGGACACGAGAGCCCCCTGGGCGGCTTCAGTCAGAGCCGCGATGGTCAAGCGACGTCCGGGCAGGCCATGCCGGGTCAGCGCTTCAGCGCTTTCAGAGCCGCCGTGGTCGGCGCTGAGCACGACCAGAAGTCGCTCTTTACCGACCTTGTCTTCCACGAAGCGCAAGAACGAACCCAGCTCTTCGTTCAGGCGGACGAAAGTGTCCTCGGCCTCGAGACTGTCGAGTCCGTAGTAGTGCCCCGTGTAGTCGGTGGCAGACAGACTGATAGCCAGCAGGTCGACGACGTCGTCCTCGCCCAGTCGTTCCGACACGAGTGCGGCCCGACCCAAATCCAAGGCAGCGCGATCGCCGAAGGGCGATAGCTTGAGGGCCTCGCGCGCGCTGGTCGATTCGGTGGGTCGATGCGGAAAGCCAGGCCCCCAGTGCGGGGCATAGCTCGATGTGGAGGGCGTTGCGCTGTACTGGGCGTCGGCCAGAAGGAGCGGCCAGCCCTCTTTGACGTAGCTCTCCACCGGATTTTCCGCCGCCGCTCGCTCGAGCCAGACCGGCGCTTTCTTGGCATAGTAGGTACTGGTCACCCAGCCGTCGGGCCCCAGCCAATAGGCCTCGCCACTCTTGCCAGCGGACAAGATGGCCGCGCGATCCTTGACCGAGATACTGATGACGCGCGCCGCGGGGCCGCGAGCTTGGTGCAACGCGTCGCCGATGGTTGGCGCGCGGAGTAGGCGAGGTGAACGTCCGGCGTCGGGTTTTTGGTTCGCGGGCGCGCCCGGGCCGACGAGCGGCGCCTCTGCGTCGAAAACGGAGATGGTCAGGCGTTTGGCGGCTCGATCGTACCATTCGTTTCCGACGATGCCGTGAATGCGTGGGGGAGCGCCGGTGAACAACGTCGCGTGTCCGGGCGCCGTTTCTGTGATCGCGTGGCCGTACGCCGCCTCGGAGAACCACAGGCCTTCGTCGAACAAGCGGCCCAGCGCGCTGCCGGGCAAGTGGCGCGCCTGCCGATCGAGCACGTTGCTGCCGAGTTGATCGACCGTGAGCCACAGCACCAAGCGCGGAGGGGGCCGCGCGCTCGTTGCGGTAGGCGTCGGCGCAACCGGAGTTTCGGTGACAGGGGCACGGTGCGAGCAAGCAAAAGCGAATGCGACCAAGCCAAACGAGGGGAATTTCATCGCGGATCTCAGCGGTAGTCGTCGATTTCGATGTTGTAGCGCTGCATGTAGCGGTGAATCTGCATGCGTGCCTTGCCCAGTCGTCGACCGACGGCGGCCACGTTGCCTTGCTCTTCGCGCAGGAGTTCGACCAGTTCGGCTTGCGAAGGCGCGTCGCCGCGGCCGCTCGGTGAGCGTGCGGCGCCCGCATAGTCGACGATGGCTTGCTGCACGCTTTCGGGCAGGTGCTCTTCGAGCAGGATGTTCCCTTCGCACAGGGCGGACGCGCGTTTGATGGCGCCTTCGAGTTCGCGCACGTTGTACGGCCAGTCGTGGTGCAACAGGCCAGCCATGAAGGGAAAACTGAGTGCCAGTTCGGGCCGGCCGTGACGTTCCAGCAGCGCACGCACCAGCTGCAGCATGTCCTCTTTGCGGTCGCGCAGCGGAGGCAAGACGATAGAAAACTCGTTCAAACGCGCAAACAAATCGCGCCTGAACCGACCTTCTTGTTGCAGGCGTGTCAGATCACGATGAGTTGCGGCGACGACCCGTACGTCAACGGCTTCAGGCTTGGTTGCGCCCACCGGCACGACCTCGCGTGCTTGAAGCACGCGCAACAGTTTGGCCTGCGCCGTGAGGGGCATGTCGCCGATTTCGTCGAGCAACAACGTGCCGCGATGCGCCGCTTGCACCAGACCGACCTTGTCGCGATCGGCTCCGGAGAACGCGCCCTTCTTGTAGCCAAACAGCTCGCTCTCGATCAGGTTCTCGGGCAGCGCTGCGCAGTTCACCGCGCAGAAGGCGCCCAAGCGGCCGCTCTTGTCGTGCAGTTCGCGCGCGGCCACCTCTTTGCCGGTGCCGCTTTCACCGAGCACGATCACCGAGAGCGAACTTGCGGCAATCTGCTCGATGGCGGCGGCGATGCGGTCCATCTGCAACCCACCGACGAGCGCCGTCCCGTGCTCGGTGGCGCGGGCTTTGCCGCGCTCCATGCTGCCGTCGAGGCCATAGGCGCTGTAGCCAAGAGCCCCGCGCTCGACCAACTTGAAGATGGCGTCGCCAATGCGAAGCTCGGCGAGCGGCTCGAGAGGTGCATCCTCGATGCGTTGCCCGTCGACCAAGGTGCCGTTGCGCGAACCGAGATCGCGCACGCACCATTGACCCCGGTCATGGCGCAGCTCTGCGTGGCGTCGCGAAACGGCGCTGACCGGAAGCGGCAAATCGACGGTCGATTCCCGGCCAATCACCAGTTCCTTCTTGTCGAGCACGAACACGGGTGGGATCGCGCGAAAGCCCTCGGCGTAAAGCACGACCAGCCCTGCATTCGGATCGCTTGCGCCTGCTGCCGCGCCGCCGCTGCGGAAGTTCTGCATCGCGCCTGTGCTCGCGTCGTTCATACTCGGCCGATTCCCCGCGAAAAACAGAGCACGCTTCGGCGCGTGACGGAAAGGGTCCTTCAGCGCGGCGGGATTCTCTGTCAATCTCCGCGGATCATGATCCGCGTTGCCGCGCTGCAGTTGTCGAGCCAAGCCGACGTTTCGGAGAATCTGCGTGTAGCGGGGGGGCTGCTCGACCAAGCGGCTGCCGAAGGCGCATCGGTGGCGCTGCTTCCTGAAGGCTTCGCTTTCCTCGGTTCGGAAGTCGACAAGGCGCGTCACGCCGAGACCTTTGGCGCAGGCGGGCCGATTCTGGACTTCTTGCAGGAAAGGGCCGTGAGTCTCGGTCTGACGCTGATCGCCGGGGGCATGCCGGAAAAGAGCGTCGTGCCCGAGCGTCCCTACAACACCAGCGTCGTCGTGGGTCCCGACGGCTCATTGCTCGAGCGCTACAGGAAGATCCACTTGTTCGACGTCGAGCTACCGGACGGCACCAAGCTGACGGAGTCGGCCGGCAATTCGGCGGGTGATGTCCCCCGTACCGTCGAGCTGTCGGGGCTGATCTTTGGCTTGTCCATTTGCTACGACTTGCGCTTCCCCGAGCTGTTCGCGGCAGAGCGCAAGGCCGGCGCGCATGTGCTCACGGTGCCTGCAGCCTTCACGGCGACGACGGGACGCGCGCACTGGCACGTCCTACTCCGCGCGCGGGCCATCGAGACGCAGTGCTACGTGGTCGCTGCTGCGCAATGGGGAAGCCATCCGCGCGACCGACACACCTTTGGACACACGCTGATCGTCGATCCGTGGGGCGAAATCTTAGCCGAGCGAGTCGAGGGCATCGGTCTGGCCATGGCCGACATCTCGCTCGCACGCGTCCAGTCCGTGCGCGCGCAAATGCCCATCGCGGCGCACCGCAGACTGGTCTGAGCCGCTCGGGCGGGCCCACGCGCTGCTGGCAGGGCCCCCCCGTCAGAGGTGACGGCGGGCGATGTCCGTCCAGGTGCCGTGCGGCTCGAGCGCGATGTAGCTCTGCCACAGCGGGCGGGCTTTGTCGGGTTCGCCCAGCTGCTCATAGGCCATGGCCAGATTGAAGTAGGCGTCGGCGAAATGCGGATCGGCCTCGAGAGCGCCCAAGAAGTAAAGGACGCTCTTGTCCGGTTCACCGCGCTCCAGCATCAGGTAGCCGAGGTTGTATTTGGCCTCGGGTTGGCGCGTGTCGATCTCGAGCGCCTTCTGGTAGTGCTTCTCGGCCTGCTCGGTGTCCTGGCGACGAAAGGCGATGTTGCCCAAGTTGGTGTGAGCGATGGCCAGCCAGGGATCCAGTTCGATCGCCTTCTGATAGAGGGCAATGGCTTCGTCCATCGTGGCCGGATCTTCGTCGAGCTCACTGGCGCGGAGATAGAGATCGTAGGCCGTCTTGGCGCGTTCTCGGCCGGCGCTCGGTCGCAGCACGCGCACGATGTCTTCGCGCAGGCTCTTCACCTCGAGATCGAGCACCATTTGACCAGTCAGCGGTTCGAAGTGACCTTCGGGCGACTGCACGACGACCTTGCGACCATCTGAAATGATGCGCAGCTCGTTCAAAGGCTTGTGCACGCGCGGCAGGTTGAGTCGCAGGCTGGCTATGGCGCGCGTGACGTCGCGCAGCCGGATCTTCTTGTCCAGCAACGCCTTGGCGGTGCGTAGCGCGATGAGGTCCGAAAAGTCGTAGGCGCGGCGTCCGCGACTGCGCGCGCTCGGCGACACGATACCGGCCTTGTCCAGTGTGCGCAGTCGCGCCTCCGACATGCCAATGAGGCGAGCGATCTCGCCGCGCGTGAAGACGTCAGTCACCGGCTCGCGCGGGCTCGTCTCCACGGGTGTGCTCGGCTTCGGAATCACGCCGGCGCCTCCCACCACACGTCCGCCACCAGGGCCGAACACGACGTGGATGATCTTGTCCTGTGACTTCTTCTTGCGACTCATCGGATCGGTCAGGCTGAGGGCGCATGGATCCACGTCAGCCACCAGGGTGTCAACGGCGCGCGGCGCTTCGTCGCGCGCGCCGGTACGCGTTCCGCGCGGAGCGCTAAATCTGGGCGTTTCGAAGCGGGGTATCATCTGCTCAGCCGATCCGTATTGACGTGCTTCATCAAGGGATCATCAAGCGTGGCCGGCAGACACGGGGTGGGTCATTCGTGGCGCAGGCACCGTGCCCCCAGAGTCGAGGAGCGGAGTGCGGAGTGGACGGCACGCGCTTGCCACTGTGTGTCCTCGGCGGGGCGAGAGTGCGCACGACGGTCCAGCGACAGGCGGACTCGGTTGCTGGTCCGTGCCGAACACAGCCGAGTCGTGGCCGCGATGCCAAGATGATGAATCGATGAGAGGCCAGCACTCGTGGATTCGGGTGGCACCGATGTCGAGAGGGGCGAGACCGGCACAGGCCGCGGCGCACGACTGCGCTTGGCTCGGGGGGCGAACGAGGTCTCAGCGCGAGTGAACGAGGCGCGTGTGCGGTCGGCGCAGGAGCGCTTCGGCCAAGTCCGCACGGAAGCATCTGCTTTGGTCGCTGCCGTTGGGGTGGCCTGGTGACTCGCCTGAGCTCGGGCGAACCCCGAAGGCTTGGTCGGTCGTCTCGGGCGTCATGGGCCGGGGGCGCGTCAAACGAGGTTTGGCGAGGCTGCCTGGGGCAGGACCGCGGTGCGAGCCGGGACCGCGGTGCGAGCCGGGACCGCGGTGCGAGCGGGATCCGAGGAGGCATGCGCTACTGTCAGGTAATGTACATCAATGTAGGCAGAAAACTTTTCCCTAGCCGAGCGTCCGCTCTAGCTTCGCGGGCATGTCATCGCTGTACGCAAGTCTCCGCTCGGCTCACTCCAGGACCAACGATTCCGGCCGCGAGCGCCGCAAGAATCTGATGTTCGTGACGCGAAACACCGAATACCACCTGCGCGAAGGCGTTTGCGTGGCCGTGCGGGACCGTCGAACGGATTGCTGGCTCGACGGCCACCTCGCTCTTGGCCGTAGCCTGAGCGGCGGCGTCCGCGTCTTGGCCAACGGCTCTGCCATTCCGGTTCCCGACGCGCCGCAAGTCGGAGAAGCTCTCTACTTTTCGGCAGACGGCCGCGAGCTGATCACCAGCGTTCTGTGTAGCGTCGAACGCCCCGCCAAAGAGCTGGTTCAAAGCTACGCCAATTGAGCAGTGGTCCGACCAATCGGCGAGCCTAGTGCGTAACGGCTCGTCCGCGCGGGCGGATAAGTGCGAACCGAAATGCGCAGTTGGAGCGGGATCGCGCGCTGCGGCCTATGAGCTTGGTTCACTTTTACCGGCTAGCTGGTGCCTCGGCCCCCGTTGTTCGCTCCGGCACCCTTCTTGTATTGAAGAATGACCAGAGCAAGTCTCGGCACATGCCCCAACGGGCAGTGGTTTTACCAATCTAGAGGATCCATGAGCGCACCCTTGAACCTGAATCCGACCCCCGTTCACCTTTCCTCGAGCCCCGCCAACATCACTCCGCGTACGCCCGGCATGCTGGCCCAGAGTACTTACGAAGAACTCCGTACCTCTGGCCTCTCAGACGTCGACATCATGGCCTTCGCGGGCGAACTCCTGTCCCTCGTGGCATCGGGTGTTCGTCGTCAGCCCCAGAGCTGAGCGAGTGGCGCAGAGCCCGAGCAGCTCAGCGAACAGCGGTGAGCCGAATTTGCTGGCGTTCGAGAGAGACACCGATGGTCTTGGCCGTCGCATCTCGAGCGTCGCAGCAGACCTCCCCCCACATTGACAGGGCGGGGTCTGACTGGGAATGGTAACCGCACTGTGATCGCGGAATCCGCCAGCACTGTTCCTGAGTACGCCCTGATTGTCTCTGAGAAGGGCGGCCAGGAGCGGCGGACAGCATTCCGCTCGAACGAGCTGACCGTGGGTCGGGTACAGGGCAATGACGTGGTGTTGCCCAAAGGCAACGTTTCCAAACGGCACGCTCGCATCCTCTATCGCGAGGGACGCTTCATCGTCACCGATCTGAACAGCACGAACGGCACATACGTGAATCGTCAGCGCATCGCGCAGGCGACGATTGTTCGCGAAGAGGACAGCATCTTCATCGGCGACTTCGTGATCCGAGTCGAGCTGGCCAGTGAAGGCCCGTCCAGCCAACCCGACACACCCCGTCGCGAACTGGAAGCACCTATCCCGACGATGACGCCCGAGCCTGATTTGGGTGCTCAGCAGGTCCATCACCACTCGAGTGCGCCCTCTTGGGACCGGCTTGCGGCCGACGAGGTGTCCAGTCGCACGTCGTCCGGTCCCCCCGCGCGAGCGACCGAGCCGCCGCCCCCTGCGGCGGAGGTCAGCAACGCCAGCCAGCGTTTCGCGGACGTCTCGGCCGGACATCGAAAGGCCGTGGCTCAGGTGATCGAACGCTTGATCGCCAAAAACGGCAAACCAGCCCTCGAGCCAAGCGAACGCGACAAAAAAGAAGTCGAAATCCAAGGTTCGCAGATCGTCGACCAGCTGTTGGTCGATGGGCTGATCATCGCCGGAACGTCACGCGATGCGGTGTTGCAGCAGGTGAAAGACGAGATGCTCGACGTCGGCCCGTTGCGCGAACTGCTCCGCGATCTAGCGGTGACGGCAATCGCCATCTCGCGTTTCGACGAATTGATCGAGACGCGGGACGGCCGGCAACAGGTGTGTCCCCCCGGTTTTTCTTCGGCCGCCTCGCTTGAACTCGCCCTGGCTCGTCTGGCCGCACGTTCAGGCGCGCCGCTTGGTGACGAGTCGAGCGTCGAGCGTGTGCTCCAGGGTGGGTTTCGCCTATCGGCCTTGCTCGGCGCGGTCGTTCCCGATGGGCCACTGGGCGTGATCGAGAAGCCGAGGCGCATCAAGAGTTCTCTCGATGACCTGGTGCGTCGCGGCGCAATTTCGCGTGCCATGGCGACGTTCTTGGGACAGTGCGTACAGGCACGTTTGAACCTGCTGGTCGTGGGACCTCGGGACGAGGGCTTGCAGGTCGTACTCGGTGCGCTTGCCACGGCGGCGCGCGAGCGCATCGTGACCATTTCGGATTTCGACGAGTTCATCACCGAGAGCGACTCGACCGTACGGCTCGATTTGAGCCAGGCGCGCGGCAACGCCAAGAGCCTGTTCGACGTGGCCTCGTCGTTGCCGCAGGCCCGCCTGCTCATCACTCTCTCCGATCCCGAAGTCACCGTGGCGGCGCTGGACGCACTAGGCGGGGGGGTGAGCGGCGTGATGGCCTCGCTGCGGGCCTCGAGCCTCAGTCGTGCGCTGTTGCGATTGCCGGCCGATCTAGCCGGTGCGCATGGGCGCATCTCGCTCGAAGTCGCGACGGCCTGGTTGCAGAGCTCGTTCGACATCGTCATCGAGGTCGCGCGTCTTCGCGACGGTCGCATCCGCGTGCTCCGCATCGCCGAGGTGGGCGTCGACGAACGCGGCGCACTCGAAGCCCACGACATTTTTCGATTCAGCGTGTCGCGAGTTGCGGCCGGCGGCGCGGTCGAAGGCAGCTTCGCGCCCTCGGGTCAGATTCCGAAGGTTCTGGGCCAGCTGCAGGTCTATGGCGTGCGGCTCGAGAGCTCGATGTTCAGCCGCCCGCCCAGCAAATAGAGCGGGCTGCTCTCAGCCGGCGTTGGCTTCCTGAACCGCCCGCTGCACTTGGCGCTGCATCTTTTTCTTTTTCAAGGTGCTGACCTTGTCGATCATCGTGATGCCATTCAGATGGTCGTTCTCGTGCTGGATGGCCACGGCCAACAGACCGTCGGTCGACAGCTCGAACGGCTGCCCTTGGGCGTCGAGCGCGCGGACGACGATGTGTTCGGCACGCTTGATCTCTTCGGACACGCCTGGCAGCGACAAGCAGCCCTCCGCGTAGACCTGCTCGCCATCGGCTTCGACGATCTCGGGGTTGATGAACACTCTGAGCTGGCTCGGCTCGTCGTCGTCGGCAATGTCGATCACGAACAGCCGAAGCAGCACGCCAACCTGATTGGCCGCCAGACCAATGCCAGGAGCGGCGTACATGGTCTCGGCCATGTCTTCTGCCAATCTGCGGATTTCCTCGGTGACTTCGCTCACCGGTTCGGCTCGTGTGCGCAGCGCGGGCGCCGGGTAGTGCAGGATCTCGAGCAGGGCCATGACCTCGCAGTGCTATCACCGGGTCAGGGGTCGAGCAACGCGAACCCCGGACCCAACGGCTCACTTTGGGTATGTCATGCGGCCGGTCACGTAGGCGTCGTCTCCGTGGAGCTGCCAGCGAGGGTACGCCAGGCGCGGGGCGTCGGAAATTCCTTCGGGCCCCGCCCAATCGACCGCCCCTGGGCGCCCGCGGGGGCCCAGAAGCAGCGGCGCGACGAAGGCGTGGAGGCGGTCGACGTGCTGAGCGGCCAGCATACTGCCCGCCAGCTCGGCGCCGCCTTCGCACAAGACACTGACCACTTCTCGCTTGGCCAGTTCTCGCAACGCGGCTCGCATGTCGCAGCGCCCTTCGGCGGTCGCGGGCACCATGATGATACTGAGGCCGACTTCTGCGAGCGCGGCCATGTGCCTCGGATCGGCTTCTTCAGTGGTGACGACGCAGGTCGAGACGTCGCTGGCTGTTTTGACCAACTTCTTGTCGAGCGGCAGCCGCAACTTGCTGTCGACGATCACGCGAATCGGATTTCGGCCCAAAGTGGCGCGCACAGTGAGGCGCGGGTCGTCAGTGAGCACGGTGTTGATGCCCACCATCACGGCGTCGTGGCGCGCTCTGAGTTCGTGGCTGAACGCCCGGGACTCGCCGCCGGTGATCCACTTGGAGGCACCGGTACGAGTGGCGATGCGCCCGTCGAGCGACAGCGCCAACTTGAGCGAAAGAAAGGTGTGACCGGTAGTCACATACTTCGTCCACGCTTCGATCAATTCATGGGCGTCGCGCTCGAGCTTCGACATCTCGACCTCGATGCCGGCTTCGCGCAACCGGTCGATGCCTCCGCCCGTGACGTTGGGGTTGGGATCGCGGCAGCCGACGACGACGCGGCGAATGCCCGACTCGATCAGCGCGTCGACGCAGGGCGGCGTGCGACCTTGATGATTGCAAGGCTCGAGCGAGACGTAGGCCGTGGCGCCGCGTGCGTCCTCACCGGCCAGGCGTAGCGCGGCGATCTCCGCATGATCGCGACCCGCCACCTCGTGAAACCCTTCCGACAGGATTTCGTACCGCTCGCCGTTCTGACGGGCGATGACGCAACCCACGTGCGGGTTCGGGGATGGATCTCCTTTGCGGGCGATGGCCAGGGCGCGGGCCATCAGTTCGGCGTCGAACGCAGTCACGGATGGGGAAGTTAATCCTCGGGACGGGTGCGAACAAGACTTCCGACCTCGCGCATGAACTCGTCGATGTCGCGAAATGACTTGTAGACGCTGGCAAATCGGACGTAGGCCACTTCATCAAGGGCCTTGAGGCGGTCCATGACCCGCTCACCGACCATCAAGGACGTGACTTCGCGCTCGCCCAGCAGTGAAAGTTCCATCTCGATGGCCTCCGCCGTCTCGTCCAACTGATCGTCGGAGATGGGCCGCTTGCTGCAGGCGATGCGCAAGGATCGTAGGACTTTCTCGCGCTCGAACGGCTGGCGCTTGCCATCCTTTTTCACGACAGTCGGCAGCGTATGCTCGACGCGCTCGTACGTGGTGAAACGCCGTTTGCATTGATCGCATTCGCGCCTGCGCCAGGTGACCGTGCCGCCACTCGCCAGTCGCGAGTCGATGACTCGGCTGTCCATCGTCCTGCAGTAGGGACACTGCATCGACCGCTCCTCAGCCCTCGAACTTCGACAGGATCAAGGTGGCGTTAGTGCCACCAAAGCCGAAAGAGTTCGTCATCACGTGCTGGAGGCTGCGCTGGCGCGCCTCGTGAGCGACGCAATCGAGCAGGACTTCTGGATCCTGGCGATCGAGGTTGATGGTCGGCGGAACCGAGCCTGTGCCAATCGCTTGGACGCAAACTGCCGATTCGACGGCTCCGGCTGCGCCGAGCAGGTGGCCCATCATCGACTTGGTCGAGCTCACCCACAGCTTCTTCTCGGTGGCATGCGTGCCGAACACCAAGGCCATGGCCTTGGCTTCGGCCACGTCGCCGGGTGGCGTCGAAGTGCCGTGGGCGTTGACGTAGTCGATCTGTTCCGGGTTCAGTTTGGCGTCCTTGAGGGCGTCGCGCATCGAACGCACGGCACCGTGACCGCCTTCGGCCGGTTTGGTGATGTGGTGTGCATCGCTCGTGGCGGCGTAGCCAGTGATTTCCGCCAGGATTTTGGCGCCGCGACGCTGGGCACGCGTCAGTGACTCGAGAATCAGAGTGCCGGCGCCTTCACCGCAGACGAAGCCATCGCGATCGACGTCCCACGGACGACTGGCGCGCGCGGGCTCGTGGTTGCGGCGGCTGAGTGCGAACATGGCTGCGAAACCAGCGATACCGATGGGCGCAATGGTCGCCTCGGCCCCGCCCGCGACCATGACGTCGGCGCGGCCGTATTGGATCCAACGCAGCGCCTCACCGAGAGCGTGGGCGCTCGACGAACACGCGCTCGTGTGGGCGAGCGACGGACCGCGAAACCCGTGCTCGATGGAAACCTGACCGGCCGCCATGTTGGCGATCAGCGAAGGAATGAAATAGGGGCTGATCCGCCCCGGACCCTTGTGTTCGAGGGTGAGCGTGCACTTCTCGAGATTTTCGAGACCGCCCATGCCGACGCCGATGAAGACGCCGACACGCTCGCGCTCCTCGTCGCTCAGACCGAGGTCGGCCTGCTCGAGAGCCATTTTGGTGGCGGCCAAAGAGAAGGGAATGAAGCGCGAGACTTCCTTCAGCTTCTTCTTTTCCATGTACAAGGAAGGATCGAAATCCTTCACTTCGGCCGCGATACGGGTGGGGTAGCGTTCGTCGGCGTCGAACAGCGTGATCGGGCCGACCCCGCTCTTGCCAGCGATGAGGGCGTCGAACGATGGAGCCGTGCCCACCCCAACCGGGGTGACCATGCCAACGCCTGTGACTACGACGCGCTCCATTGTTCTGGCCTACGAATCAATACGAGGGAATGTCCCCAAACGGGAACTAGAGGGGGGCACATGCCCCCCCTCTCAGGCGTGCTTGTTGATGAAGTCGACGGCGTCCTGAACGGTACGGATCTTTTCCGTCTCTTCGTCCGGGATGTCGATCTCGAAGGCTTCTTCGAATGCCAGCACCAGCTCGACCAAACCGAGGGAGTCTGCGCCGAGATCGTCGATGAATGACGACTCGGACTTGATGTCGGCTTCGTCGACATCCAGCTGTTCCTTGATGATCTTCTTGACCTCGGCGAGTACGTCGCGCTCTGACATTTTTCGTTCCTCCAGCGGCCCGGGTGGGGCCGAAATCACTATGGGTTTCTTGGCATCGCTGGACTCGTGAGTTTTCTCGAGTCCGGTTTTCTCGAGCGGGCCTGCACAGGGTGGCGTGCCGACCGAGCTCGTAAAAGTCTCACATGTACATGCCGCCGTTGACCCTGAGGGTCTGTCCGGTGATGTAGCCGGCCTCGTCGGAGGCCAAAAACGCAATGGCTGCAGCCACTTCGGAGGCCTCGCCCGGGCGAGCGAGCGGCACGCCGCTCAGCATGGCCTTGCGCTGCTCGTCGTTCAGGGCCGCCGTCATGTCGGTGGCAATGTAGCCTGGAGTGACGGCGTTCACGGTGACGTTTCTCCCCGCGTACTCTTTGGCCAGGCTTTTGGTCACGCCGAGCAGAGCGGCCTTGGAAGCCGCGTAGGCCGTCTGGCCGGCATTGCCCGCTTCACCCACGACACTCGACAAGAAGACAATGCGGCCCGAGCGCTGCTTCATCATCACCTTGAGCGCACCCTTGGCCGCGGCCAACGCGCCCTTGAGGTTCACGTTCAAGGTCGCGTCGAGGTCTTCTTCCTTGAGCCGCAGCATCAACGCGTCGAGTGAAATGCCGGCGCTGACAACGAGGATGTCGAGCCGCCCATTGCGCTTGGCCACTTCGAGCACTGTGTTTTCCGATGCGGCGAAGTCGCCGGCATCGATGCGGACGATTTCGCCCTGGCCACCGGCACTCTGAATCTCGGCCAGCGTCTTCTGAGCAGCGTCTTCGCCGCGCAGGTAGCCAACGACAACGTGCGCGCCCTGGGCGGCGAGCGCTTTGGCGGTGGCGCTGCCGATGCCGCGCGAGGCACCCGTGACGAGAGCGACTTTGCCGTTGAGACTGAACATAGCGAGTGGGTTCGTGGCGCCGTCGGCGCAGAGCCGAGGAGCGCGGCGTGTTTACCGGGCGTGGGGTCAGAACGAAAGCGAAAACTTTTGCGCTGTGCGTGGTTCAACCACGGCAAATTCAGCCGAATCGGAGGGTCGCGGGCTCCAAAGCGAGCGCTTTTTGCTTAGGCGAGCAGCGAAATGGCCCGCGGCAGGTCCTCGGGCGCCCCGACGTTTTGCGTTTGCCAGCTCTTGTCGATGCGCTTGATGAGGCCGGCCAGCACCTTGCCAGGGCCGAACTCGAGCGCCTTCTGCACGCCGGCTTCGGCCATGGACACGACCGATTGCTCCCAGAGCACGGCCGAGTCGACCTGCTTCACCAGCAAGTCTGCGATCTCGCTCGGGTCAGCGTGGGGTCTGGCATCGACGTTGGCGACGACTGGGAAACGCGGTGTCTTGATCTGGACGTCGCTGAGCGCCCGGCGCACTCGCTCGGCGGCAGGGGCCATGAGTGCGCAATGAAACGGAGCGCTCACCTTGAGCGCGATGGCCTTCAGCGAACGCTCCTTGGACAGCGCCACAGCGCGGTCGACGGCGCTCCGGTGGCCCGCGATCACGATCTGACCCGGTGCGTTGAAGTTGGCCGGCGATAGCACCTCGCCTTCGGCCGCATCCCGGCAGAGGGCACTCACGGCTTGGGCATCGCCACCCATGATGGCCGCCATGCCCCCGAGTCCGGGTGCGACCGCCTCTTGCATCGCCGAGCCGCGCAGGTGAACGATACGTACGGCGTCCTCGAACTCGATAGCCCCAGCCGCCACGAGCGCGCTGTATTCACCGAGCGAGTGACCTGCAGCGAAGCGCGGCGCGGGTAGCTCCGGATGCGCCTCCAGCAGGGCATGCAGCGCAGCCACGCTCGTCGTCACGATGGCGGGCTGCGTATTTTGGGTGAGCGTCAGCTCGGCTTCCGGACCTTCGAAGCACAGGGTCGAGATTGAAAAGCCGAGTGCTTGGTCGGCGCGTTCGAAAATTGAACGCGCAGCGGGACTTTGCTCGAACAGAGCCCGTCCCATTCCGACTACTTGGGCCCCTTGGCCCGGAAACAACCATGCGTAGTCCAAGAGCGAGCCCACCGCAGTCAGGGGAAGAATCAGCTCTCTTTGGCGGTGATGACCGCGCGACCCTTGTAGAACCCGCAGGACGGGCAAACGCGGCCCGGCAGCATCGCAGCCGAGCAGTTGCTGCAAGCCGAGATGTTGGGAGCCTCGATCTTGTCGTGGTTGGCGCGGCGCATGTCGCGGCGGCTGCTGGTGTGACGGCGTTTGGGTGTTGCCACGGGAACTATTCTT
>JBBQHO010000041.1:0-23916 GCA_038324055.1 Polyangiales bacterium
GCATACCAGCTCTTTTTTGCATCCCCAAGTGGCAGCGCCCACCACGACCAACATCAAATTGCTCATTGCCGCGCGGCGCGAGAGTCCGTTTCCGTCGTTCATGGCCGGGAAGCATAGGACGCGAACGGTGGCACGCCATGATGAATTGAGCAGCTGTTTTTGATGGGAAAACCCTGTGCACTTTCGGAGCGCGCCAGGCAGCGCAGCGCCTCGCTACGGGTGGTGACTGACGCACGGCAGCCGATGCCCTGCACCGTCGAGGCGACCTCGAGTTTTTTGCATGGAGGCAGCCCCACCTGTCGACCATAGGGGACGGATACCCCCGGACCTCGAGGCGCCCATCATGAAATTGAACCACTATTCTTCTCTCGCTGGTTTCTTGCCTGGTCGCTCGCTCGTTCGATCCCGCGTTTGGGGCGCCCTGCTGGGACTCAGCGTTGCCTGGTTCGTGGGCTGTTCGGGCTCTGGTGACGCTGGGGGCGGAGGCGGCGGTAACCCCGATTCCGGCGGCGGCGTCGCGGATGGTAACGGCGCGGGCGGCAACAGCGCGGGCGAC
The DNA here is from genome assembly GCA_038324055.1 of Polyangiales bacterium. GTDB lineage: Bacteria > Myxococcota_A > Polyangia > Polyangiales > Polyangiaceae > NIC37A-2. The sequence continues at coordinate 557 of JBBQHO010000041.1, forward strand.
GGAAACTCGAGCGGCGGCGGCGGCGGCGGCGGCGGCTCGCTGCCCACTGGTGAGTGCGGGCGAACGGCCGGGGCGTGTACGGCCCCCGAAGTGCGTGTCACCGAGATCGACGTCGGCGTAGAGGTCACGTCGTACGGTGGCGAGGGCGACACAGCGCCCCTGCCGATGGCCATCGCGGCGCTGCCTAACGGTGGCTCGCGTCTGGCTTGGCTGGGCACGGACGGCAAGGTGTACATTGCGCTGCTCGACTGCGACGACCAGCTGGTCGGGACGCCCTTCAGTCTGCCGGCCGTCAATCTGCAAAACATTCACGCCGATGCCGAGGGCGGTGTCGTTCTGCTCACCCGAGACGCTGCAGGCAGCGGCGACGACAAGTGCGGCGTAGGACCGCTGTGCGGCGGCTCATCGAGCCCGTGTCGCAACATGTTCTTGGTGCGCTTCGACAACGCCGGGAACGAGGTTTGGGCTCGTCCAGTCACCAACGCAGTCGACGGTCTCGACGGCTACGAAAACGGCGCGCGCTTCGTGTGGTGGTACCAACATCACGGCCGCATTGCTTTTGACGGGGCGAACTACGGCACGTACTTCTGCATCGGCATCACGGTTCAAAACGGCGAGTGCATCGACATTCACCAGGGCGATCGTATGCAGGTCGTGGACTCCGCGGGCGCGCTGGTCTCTGGACACCCCGATGCGTTCGAGGTGGGCTCCAGCCACTCGTGGCAAACGCGCATCGTCTGGGATCCACGAACCAACCACTTCGTGACGGTTTGTATCACCGACAACGATTGTCGGGTCGCCCGCCCCAGCCCCTACCGCACGATCGCCGCTGGCGACTGCGACGGAACGCTCTACGGCGGTGACTTGGTGCTGGCCGCCACCGAGGGCTATTGGACGGCCTGGAGTCAAGGCGGACAGGTTCGCCTCGAGCACTTCGTCGATGCTGCGTCCGACACGACCATCCAGAACGCTGCGCCTTCGAGCCATCCGCATCTCGTCAGCTACGGCACCGACAACATGCTGCTCAGCTGGGGCTCGGACTCGGGCATCACCGCGCAAATTCGCAGCGCAAGTACTGGCGAAGCCGTGGGCGGCGAGTTCGCCATCGACGCGCTCGATCACGACTTTCAAGCCTTCAAGGCCTTCGGCGACGGCAGTGTCGCTTGCCCGGCGGCCGGAACCACGAACACCAAGATCCGCGTCGCTCGAGTCATGCCTTGCGACTGAGCCTGGCGACTGGCTGCCACGAGCCCAGTCAGGCGACGGCGACCGCGGTCTGTTCGAGCGTCAGGTTCGCCCCGTGCACGCCCGGCTCGAACAAATGCGCGCGAGCGCTCCGAAAGAGGAGCGCCACTTGCTCGCCCGCACTGCGATCCAGCGTCGCCGGAGCACGCACGACCAGGCGGTAGCCGGTGGACGTCGTCAGGTACAGATCCATCGTGCTGCCCAGCGGTTCGATGATGTCGACGCGTGCTGTCGGCGCGTCGGGATGCGCCACCGGCGGCGCGAGATCGATGTGATCGGGCCGAACGCCAAGGACGACGCTCGTGCCCACGTGCTCGCCCAGGCGACCGAGTGTCTCCTCCGGGAGGCGCAAGAAAACCCCTTCGCCCTCGAACAGGCCACCTGCCGCGAGCTTGCCCTGGACGAAGTTCATCGGCGGCGTGCCCAAAAATCCAGCCACGAAGCGGTTGACGGGCCGGTGGAAGATCTCGAGCGGCGGCGCGACTTGCTGCACCTTGCCCATGCTCATCACCACCACACGATCGCCCAAAGTCATGGCTTCTTCTTGATCGTGGGTGACGTAGATGGTCGTCGTGGCAAACTTGGCATGCAGGCGCTTGAGTTCGGCACGCGTCTCGACACGCAAACGGGCATCCAGATTCGATAGCGGCTCGTCGAACAAGAACACCGCCGGCTGCCGCACCATCGCGCGCCCGAGAGCCACGCGCTGCCGCTGGCCACCCGAGAGCTGCCCGGGCTTGCGCTCGAGCAGATGCAAGATACCGATCGTATCGGCGGTGGCTTTCACCTTCTTGGCGATCTCGGCCTTCGATTCGCCCTTGAGCTTGAGCGCGAAGGCCATGTTTTCGAAGCAGGTCATGTGCGGGTAGAGCGCGTAGTTTTGGAACACCATGGCGATGTCGCGATCCTTGGGCGGCAGGTCATTGACCACCTTGCCGTTGATCTCGATCGTGCCGGCCGAAATGTCCTCGAGCCCGGCGACCATCCGCAAAGTGGTGGATTTGCCGCAGCCGGAGGGGCCCACGAGCACGATGAACTCACCTTTCTGGATGTCGATGTTCACGTCCTCCACCGCCTTGACGGCGCCAGCGTAGAACTTTTCCACCTTCTTCAGAGATACATGTGTCATTTCTCGATTGTTCCCCAGGGCGTCAGCCCTTCATGCCCGTAGTGGAAATTCCTTGGATGAACGTGCGCTGCGTAAAGAAGAACAGCGCAATTACGGGCGCGCTGAGCATGCAGGACGCCGCCATCAGCAGGTGCCATTCGCTGCCTCCCTCTTGCGATTGGTACTGCTGCAGACCAAGCGCCATCGTGAACGTGTCGGGTTCCGTCAGGAAGATCAACGGCCCCAAGAAGTCGTTGTAGACGAACAGGAACTGAAACAGCGCCACGACGCTGAGCGCCGGTTTGGCCAAGGGCAAAATGACGCGCCAAAAAATCTGAAACTCCGAACACCCGTCGATGCGTGCCGCTTCGGAGAGTTCCTTGGGCAGAGTCAGGAAGAACTGACGCAACAAGAAAATTGAAAACGCACTCCCGAAAAAAGAGGGGACCCAGAGCGGCATCAGCGTGCCGACCCAGCCCAGAGCACGGAAGACCGAATAAAGCGGCACCATGAGGACGGGGAACGGGATCATCATCGTCGCCAAGGTCATACCGAACAGCGCCTCGCGACCCTTCCAGACGACGCGCGAGAGGCCATAGGCGACCCATGCGCTCGAAAGGGTCGTGCCTATGACGCTGAGCAGCGCCACGAGCATGGTGTTGGACAGGTAGGTGATGAAAGTGATGGTGTGGCCGGGCGAACTGCGCTCGGTCCAAGGGAACGAGGTACGGGCGACCAGCTCACCCAAGCCGAGCGCTTTGTCGTCCTCGCCTGCGGTCAGCGAACGAATCGATTCGCCGTAGTTGCCGGCCACCGGTTCGACGCGCACCTTGACGCTCTCGGGCGTGACGTACAGTCCGCGAGCCGGTCGCTTGTCGTATTTGGACAAGTGCCATTCTTTGACGAAGACGTAGTTCTTGGGAACGCTCTGCACGAGCTTGGCGCGAACGCGCTCTTCGACCAGCTGATCGGCCTCCTGCCTCTGGAGCGCGGCCCGACCGTCTGAAAAGGCGGCAGCCGGAATCAGCACTCGATTGCCGCGATCGATACCTTCTTCGACCAAAACCAACACTTTGTCCGAGCCGACCGCCTCGGGCGGCGTCACGAAAATCTCGTGGCCATTTTCCTCGATGAAATGACGGCGAGGCAGCCACTCGGGAGGGATCTTGCCCACCTGCTCACGCGGCTGGAGCGACGTGAGGACCAGCCAGATCAGCGGAAAGAGGAAGGCGAGAGCGAGCAGCACCAGGGGGAGATGGACCAGCGTGCGGGAACGGTTCAGCGGATTGGCACTCATGGCGGGTTACCGGTCGTAGGAGACGAAGCGCTTGCTCAGTCGCATCACGACCATCGTGAGGCAGAAGATGATGATGAACAGCACCCAGGCCATGGCGCAGGCGTAGCCCATACGCAGATCGTTGAAGCCCACGTTGTAGAGCTGCAGCACGTAGAAGAGCGTCGACTGTTCAGGTGCACCGGAGCCACCAGTCATGACGAAGGCCTGCGTGAAGACCTGGAAGCCGCCGATGAAACCCATGAGCAGGTTGAAGAAGATGACGGGCGAAATGGTGGGCAAAGTGACGTGAAATAGCCGCTGCCAGAAGCCCGCGCCGTCGATGATGGCTGCCTCGTAGAGCGATGTGGGTACGTCTTGCAAGCCAGCCAAGAAGATGACCATGGCGTGGCCCGCACCCCAGGCGGCCATGATGATGATGGCCGATTTGGCCCACTGGGGATCCGCGAGCCAGGCGGGTCCGTCGATGCCAACGGCTGCCAATGCCGTGTTGATGATCCCGCCTTCTCCGCTGTACATCCACATCCAGAGGATGCTGGAAGCGACCATCGGCATGAGCGACGGCAGGAAGAAGACGGTGCGGTAGAGCGTGATGCCGCGAATCTGATTGTTGAGCAGCAGAGCCAACACCAGAGAGGTGAACAGGCTGAGTACCACCGAGCCGAAAGCAAAGACGACCGTGTTGTACAGGCTCTTGTAGGCGAGCTCGTCCTGGAAGAGCTCGATGTAGTTTTCGACCCCCACGAACACCGGAGGCAGCAGCACGGAGTAGTCCGTGAACGAGTAGTAGAGAGCCGCTGCCAGCGGGTAGCCCAAAAATACGACGCTCCCAATGAGCCACGGCGAGCTGAAAATCAGCCCATTTTTGAGGTCGTTTTGCGTGCTCATGGCTGCGCCTGCTGGGCGTTCGTTCTCGGGTTGCGACGCCGCGTCGAGGCGAGCTCGCGATCGTAGGCTCGCTGCACGCGAACTTGAACCGCCTCGAGCGCCTCCTTGGGGGGCGTGCGCAGGTTCTGAATTTCGTCGATGGCACCGACCAAGGCTCGCAAGTACTCGTTGTAAACGCCGACGCGGGGCGCCGAATAGCGACCTGGGCCCGACGAGAGCGAATGGAACAGCTCGAGGTAGGGGTGCGGATGCTTGGTGCGGAATTCGTCGCTCATGACCAAAAGGGGTGAGTGCTTCTTCTGGCCAAGGCAGAGCATCTCCATCGCTTCTTGGGACGAGACGAAGGCGATGAACTCGAAGGCTTCGGTGGGGTGCTTGGAGCCTGTGGGAATGACCAGCTGGTCGGCATCCACGTCGGTGGGACCGAATAGGTCGGGTCGATTGGCCGGGTGGGGAAAGGCGGCGGCCTTCCACTCGAGCGCCGGCGCGTACTGCTCGATGAAATTGAACATCCAGACGCCCTGCACCTCCATGGCCACCTTTCCCGAAAGGAAGGGGTTCTGCGGACTGGCAACGGTCGATGCCGAATTGCCAAAACCCGAACGGAATCGCTGGATTTTGTCCACACCGAGCTTCTTGGAATACGAGGCTACCCATTCGAAGGCCCTCACGTTGCTGGGCTCGGCCGCCGTGATCTTGTCGCCGCGCACCAGCTGACCGCCAAAGTAGAAGCCCCAGGCCCATTGCCACAGGCCGGGCTCACTCGGCAGAAAGCCCACCTGGAGTAGGCGCTTGTTGGCGTCGAGTACGTGCGGCAGGTAGCCACGCTCGATCGTTTTGTGCCCGTCCTCGTGGGTCACTTCCCATTGGGTCATCTTCTCTGCGAAAGCATCGAGCTCCTCGATGGTCTTTGGCGGAGCATTCGGATCGAGACCTGCTTCGCGGAACAAGCGCTCGTTGTAGTAGAGGGCGAGACCGGACGGAGTCGTCGGAGTGGCCCACATGCGACCGCGGTAGCTCCCCAGATCGTAAAAGGCAGGGCTGAAATGATTCTCGTTGATACCCGCGCGCGTCAGCTGGGCGGTCATGTCGAGCAGAGCGCCCTTGTCGACGAAGGCGGGCAGCCAGAACGAAATGCTCCCCGCAACGTCGGGTGGATTGCCGCCCGCAATGGCCACCATCAACTTTTGATCGATCTTGGAAACGGTGACCTGCTTCACCTCGATCGGGCGGTAGCCAGGCTCTTTCGCGGCGCGCTCCTTCTGGCGCGCGTTGAACAGCTTGACGACGCGGCCCATGGCCTCGCCCTCGAAGCCGGTCCACTTTTCCCAGTAGATGAGTTTGCGCGGCGAACCGGGCTGCCCATCGTCTTTGCTACTTCCGCCGCGGCACGCCAGGGCCAGGAACACCAGGCAAAGCAAACCCAGGAACTGACGAAACCTCCGTGAGGGCTTGGGGAGAGCCCGTTTCAGTTGGAGCATTGGGATTGCCGGATCAATGACATGAAGGCGTTCGGCTCGAGCCATTCGCCTTTGTGGAAGTAGTCGTAGTTGCGGTGAATGCCGGTGCCCTCGCCCAGATCGTTCCAGGTGGCGATGACGGCTACATCGGCATCGGCCGAAGCGATGAGGAACTCTTGGAGGTACTCCGGGCCCTTGATGATGCGATCGTATTCGGTGGCGATGCCGCCCTCTTCTGTGCCTTGGTGGTCGCGGTTTTTCGAATCCCAACGCACCATCGAGTGATCGATGCGCACGCTGCCCATCGTCTCGCTGCTGGTCGCGCGGCAATAAAAGGCACTTTCGAAGCCCGGCGGGCAGGCGCCGGCGTTCCAGGTGAAGCGGCCATTGGCCGCGGCATTCTGATCGCGATTTTCTCCGACGAAGAACGCGCGGTCGACAACCAAGAATGGCTCGACGCCAAAATCGGCAAGAAAAAGCTGCTTCATTCTGCTCAACACAGCGGCAGACTGCGCCGCCTTGTCGCTGAATGTACCGGCGTTGTAGAAATAAATGAGCGGTTTGCCGTCGCGAGTGTACCAGCGCTCCTGAGGAATCGCCGAAAAGAACGGCTTCCACTTGGCGTCGTAGATCGTTTGCGCTGCGGCGTTCGTATCGTCCAAGTTGGGCACGCTGGTAAACGGTGCGCCGATGTTGCGACCCCAGATGCCCGACGTATTGGTACCTCGACCCCAAATCCACGTGTCGTCGAACAGCGCCACCTGGATGCCGTCGATCTCGTCCAGACCGTCAGCCAGGTGAGACATGACACCGGTGCTTTCTTGGATGTCGGGCCCATAGACGTTCAGCAGGACGAACTGCAGCCCGGCCCAACGAGCGTCGAGTAACTCACGCCGCCAAAAGCCCGAATTGCGCGGGTTGTAGTAGTCGCTATCGCCTTCCGCATTTCCGTAGATGACGTGGGGCGAGGAGTACCCCAGGGGGTGCGTGTTGGCCCAACTCGCTCCGCAGTTGATGTTGCCAGGGCAATCGCTGAAGAACATGAGCACGGCGCCCATGTCACGCTCGGTCTTGCGGGTGCAAGTGTCGGTCAAGTCCTCTTGGGCAAGCCAAGGGTCGGAATACGTGAAGGTGCAGGATCGCCCTGCATCGAGGCAGAACCGACGCGCGACGTCGCCGCGACGAGTGAAGCCGTCATCGAGCAGCTTGGTGACCCAAGTCTGGATGGTGGCGGCGTCAGCTTCCCTCCCGTTCACCTGGCAATACAAGGCCCGGACAGTGGTCTCTGCCGTGTTGCCGATGTTGACATCGATCGAGCCCTTGGCCTTGGTGCAGGGGCCCGTGAAGTCTTCGCGCAGCGCAAATTTGCCGAGCGCCCCGCCATTTCGACCCCCGCCATCGGCAGTTTCGCAAGAGTCATCGGCGCAGCTCGAATCGGAGTCGTCTGGCCTGGCGCTTCCCCGCGCGCACGCGGAGAAGGAGACAGCGCCGGAGAGCAGCAACACGCAAGCAAAGCGATTCGAGCTGAGCATGAGAACCTACTCGATGAACGAAACGTCGTCGATGTGGAAGTCCCAGGTTGTCGCGCCCTTCGACGTGAAGTGGACGCCGATGACCGTGGCCGTGTCGAGCTGGCCCTTGGGCGCACCCCAACCGGCTTGCCGCAGTTTGTCCCAAGGGAACTCGTAGACCTGCGCGTCGCCCGTCACCTTGATGTCGACCGCGTAGTGGTCGTAGCAAGTGGTGCAAATCCCGAACTCGGGCACGGTGATGGCAGTGGCGAGCGCAACGTGAACCCAGCCTTCGCCCCAAGCTTTGAACTTGATCCCCTTGTATTTGGAGGCATTCACCGGGGTCAGCATTTGCGCTCCGACCATGTTGAAGCCGATTCCGCCGCCCCAGGTCTTGAAACCCTTGCCGGTGGCGTGGATGGCGCCGTCTACGATCGAGCCCGAGAACTCGCCCGCGCTCGCAGGAGTCATCACGCCTTCGGGTGTGCCATCGTTGTAGGCGAACCAACTACCGGGCGGCTCGATGTTGATCATCATGTTGCTCTGGCCGTCCCAGATCAACGGCGCCAGCGGCTCGACCGGTTCGAGGCCCAACTCGGCCAGCTGTGCTTCGACAGAGATCTTGTTGCCCGCCCTCTTCTGTGTCGGCGAGTCCGAAGAGCGGGCGCTTCCTTCCTCACAGCTGCACTTGGCAGGGGGCGCGATGCACCCGGTCAGGCTAGCGCTCATCGCCAGAAGTGCCGCCAATGGTAGTCCGATGTTCCTGTTCAACACGCGATTCTCCTCTGTCCTTTGTTCTGCTGGTGAGCACCGCGAAGCCGCCGCGCTCGCTCGCTGCCCGGTTGCGATGAAGTGCTCCCGCAAAAAGGCGCGAGCCCTTTATCGCTTCTGCGATAAACTATATATAGCATTTGACCCCTGGGGCCCGCGCGGGCGGGATCGACCGAATGGAGCAGCAACGAGCCTCTGCGGCCCCGCTCCTCGACCCGAGTTCTTCCTAAAAATAAGGGTCTGCGAGGCCTCAAGCAAGCAATAACGTAGTCACGTTCGGGCATTTACCGCATAAAACACGCGGGGTGGAATCTTTTCCCGTGTGCGCCCAAAAGCATCTCAGTCAACGTTGCGAAGTAAACTGGCGAGAAAACGCCGGTAAATGTGGATAGTTGACCACGAATTCGTTTGACGGGTTCCGCTCTGGCTGGCTAAACATCAATACACCCACAGAGCGTTAACAACGTTCTGTGCAAAGATTCATCATCAGCTTGGGCCTCCGCAAACGAAGCTTTGACGTAGGGGCATTCGAGGCAACGCGCGCCGCACCTCCTGGGAGTCAAAATGGAAAACCACACTTCTCGTACCGTTCGCTCGATCCAATGGCGCTATCTCGCCACTGCCGTGACCTTGGCTTCGCTCGGGGCAGTCGCCCTGTCCGCTTGCGCGGGCGGCGGCGACGACGACGAGACCGATGTCGGAACGGGCGGTGGCGGTGGCGCTGACGGCGCGGGTACGGGTGGTGCGACGCCCACGACGGGCGGCTCGACCGGCACCAGCGTCTGTGACGTCGCTGGTGCGACGACCGAGCCGGCGAGCACGGCCATCTCCCGCCTCGACCTGGGCATGGGTGGCGGTGGCGTCACCGAGTCTCAGGCCATCGAAGGCTGGGACGGATTCCCCGCGAGTCCTCAGGTGGACCTGGTCGCGGGCGGCACCGGCGAGTTCACCTTCCCGGCAGACTGGGCAGACTCGCCCGGTCAGCGCGCACCGGTCCTGACGGAAGACGGTCCCGATACCGGTGACAGCCATTCGGTCCGGTTCGGGGGCACCGGCTTCAAGACCTATGGCGCGGGCGTGAACTTCGCTCTGGGCTCGGGCCCTTCGTGCCAGGATCTGTCGGCTTACGCTGGTGTGAAGTTCTGGGCTCGCGGCTGGACCAAGCTCAGCACCGGTCAGACCCTTCCAGGCGACGTAACGGCGCAGGCCGGAAAGATCTTCTTCCGCGTCATTGCGCCCGGCTCGAATGCCAAGCCCAACGGCGACTGTGACGCAATGGTCACCGGTCACTCCTGCTTCCAACCGCCCCAGGTCGCGATCACGCTGCCTGGCGAAGAAGGCGACCTGGGCGCCTGGAAACAGTACACCGTGTTGTTCGAGGACCTGGCCACGGTCCATCAGCCGTCCTCGCTGGCAGCCAACTTGAACCGCGCTCAGTTCGTGGGCTGGTTCAGCTCACCCGGCGACTTCGACTTCGAGGTTTCCGGCGTCGAGTGGTGCGCAGAAGCCGATTGCGGAGCTTCCGTACTGGAGTGATCCGGAGCGGGCGCGGCTCGGGCAAAAGCTGCCCGCCGCGCCCCCCTATTCTTTCAACTGTCTGAATCGTTCTGAAGGCCGAACGTGCAATCAAACCACGTCAAAAATGCTCTCGATCAGCTCGCTGGCAAAGCGGGGCTGAACCATGCGTTGGGGCGAGAGCTCACCGGCGCGTTGGGCGTCGACGCATTCGCGGGCAGCCGTCAGAATCTCGCGCACGTCAAAACCGATGTGGTCGACGCCGGCCTCGACGCCCACCGGCGCCGGCCAGTTGCAGTGGGCCAAGACGTAGACGTCGCGCTTTGCGCGGACCTGAGCGACGGCCAGGCCGCGCAACAAGGGTTCGATCAAGTTGTCGTCGGTCACGAAGACTGCGTCGGGACGGTCCGCGCGCTCCATGAGCAGCCGGGTGACCGATTCGCAGCCAACCGGGGTGACGAGCAGCGTCGTCAGGTTGGACTCGGCCAGGCCCAGGCCCCGCAAGCAGCTCTCGGCCGCCTGCAGATTGTGCACGTGCGGCGAGATGACCGCGACGCGGCGCCCACCCTGCAGCAGGCTCTTGCATGCGCGCTGGATCAACGTGTCGAAGGCCAAGGTGACGAGGCCGGCATGCGGCAGCGCAGCCCCGATGGCGGCGCGCGGCAGGTTCGGCTTTTCGAGCACCGGCAACAGAAAGGTGGTGGCCGAGTTCATCACCAACAGGCCGGCAGCCGATTCTTCGGTGATGGCTTCACACAGCTTTTGGTAGGCGGGGTTGTTGGCGCGTCCGTCGACGCCCGTAAGCGCCACGACTTCGCCCGGCAGGCCGGTTTCCTTGCGCTCGATCAGCGTGAGAAAAGTCTGCAAGAAGGTCGTCCACTCGAGATGGCCCGGGTACTCACTTGTCACCCACAGGTAGCGGCGGTGGTGCGGGAACTCGCTGGCGACGAACACACCACGCGTCCCCTGCACGGTCACCAGACCTTGAGCACGCAGACCGGTCAACGCACGCGCCACCGTCGGGCGCGTCACTTCGAACTGCTCCATCAGTTCGTCGTATGTCGGTAGTTTCGATCCTGGCAGCCGCTCCCCAGACAAGATCTGAGTTCGTAAGACAGCAATGATCCGTTCGGACTTTCGAAACGACATACGGCAACGACGCGAAGTCTACGGTTTGTATCACACCCGGTCACCTTTCCGCATCGCTCCAAGACAATGAGTTCAAACATGACCCCCCGCAAAGCACCTGGGACCTCGAGCCCCGCTCGCTTGTCCTCGCTCCACAGCGCGTTCGCCCGTGTTTGGACCTCAGGCCTGAGCTGGACTGTCGTCGCAGCGTTCGCGGTGGGCTGCGCCTCGGCACCCCAGGCAGAAGAGCCCGCCCAGGAAGCGCCGGCGGCGGCACCCAAGGAAGCCATAGCCCAACTCGACTACGGCAACTTCCAACTCAAGCCCGAACCCGTGGTGCCTTGCACCCGGGTCGACGTCATCGACGTGAACCTGGGTCACACGCCCGAAAATTTCGTGCGCGCCGCACATTGTCAAATCAACGGCGCGCCCGCGCCAGCCGAAGTGGTGAAGAAGTGGAGCACGGAGCTGCGTGAGACCAAGAATGTGCGCCGCATCGACGTGGTGCGTCGCCTGTGCATCAAAGCGCACCGCAAGTGTGAACTCAGCTACTCGGATCCTTGGGTGGCGCAGCCGGACCTGCTGGGTGCGCCCCAGCGCAACACCAAACGTGAGCTTGGCGCCGTCTGCATGTTCTTCTTCAACTGCCCCGGCGGCGTGAACTGCGGGATGAATTGGGCCAACACTCATGCACCGGGCATGGCCGGCCCCGTCGCTTCTTTGGGCTTCGAGGACAAGCCCAGCGGCGTCTACACCGCAGACCATGCTGGCTGGTGGCGCCGCGAGCTGCTCGATGCGCAGTATGCTGGCCTCTCCTTCTTGATGCCCAACGTCTACGGACCCGACATCGAAGACAACAAGCTCGCGCCCTTGGCTGACGCCCTGGCCAGCATCGACAACCCCATCAAGATCGGAATGTTCGACGACAGTTGGACGTGGGGCGAGCCGTGGTTCTCGGAGTTTTGGAAGCAGAAGCCCAAGCTGACCGACACCGACGCGACCGCCAAGCTCATCTACGAGCACAAATGGAAGCCGTTCTTCTCGCAGGTCGACAAGAAGCACTGGTACCTCTTCAAGGGCAAGCCGTTCATCTACATCTACAACGCCGGCAAGCTCGAGCCGCGTGCTCACGCCGCCCCGGTGTTCGCCAAGATGAAGCAGCTGTTCAAGGCAGATTTCGGCGTCGAACCCTTCCTGAGCGTCGACTCCGCCTACTTCGACGACAAGCGCATGCCTACCGTGGCCGACGCGCAGTTCAAGTGGTTCACCTTCCAGTCGCCCGGCAAGCTCTTCAGCTCGACCATCAACAACCACAAGATCGACCACGCCATGGTGCGTTGGGACTCGTTTGGTCGCGAGAAGCCCGATCAAATCGCTCATCCGGGCGTGATGATGTTCAAGGACGGCAGCGTTCTGGAGAAGGTGCTGGGGGGCTCCAAGGATGCCGAGCTGCTCGTCATCGCCACCTGGAACGATCTGGGCGAAGGCACCGGCTTCAACCGCAACTACGACTACTACGTGAACGGCGCGTGGCTCGCCCCTGATCACTTCATGCAAATCACCCGCAACGCACAAAGCGGTAAGTAATTCATGGCTAGTACAATCGACACCAAACACTTCCTTCCCTTGGGTGCCGTTCGAGCGGTCGAGCGCACCCCTCAGGGCATCCTGCTAGCGGTCGGTGAAGAGCGATTTCGCGTCGACGTGCTGCGTGCCGACTTGCTGCGCCTCAAAATCTCGCAGGCCAAATTTTTCGACGAAGAGCCCACTTTCGCCGTTGTTCACGGCCCCGCGGGAGCCGTGCCGTTCGATCTGCGCCAAGAGGACGACGCCATCACGCTGCAGACCCAGCAACTGCGTCTGATCATCCGCCGTGAGGCCTTCCACCTATCGTGCTACCGCACGGACGGCACGGTCATCTTCGAGGACGCGGTCGGAGACGACGGATCGCCACTTGGCTACCAGCAGCTGAACGACTCTTTCGTGGTGACGCGCAAGATCGGCTTCCACGATTGCATCTACGGACTCGGCGAGAAGGCCGGCTCGTTCGACCGCCGCGGTCGCAACTTCACGCTCTGGAACACCGACGTGCTCCAGCCAGGCGTGCTGGAGCAGAATCGGCTTCCGTCCACGGGCCTCGACGGCCGGGACACGAGCTTCGACCCCTACTACGCGTCGATTCCGTTCTTCTATCACAGCCGCGTCGAGAAGAACCAAGCGCACCAGAGCTCGACCAGGATGAGCGGCTTCTTCATCGACAATGGCTACCGTGGACGTTTCGAGTTCGAAAGCCGCGACGACTACCGCTTTCAGTTCGAGGGCGGTCAGTACACGGAATACGTCTTCGCCGGCCCCAACATGCCGGATATTCTCACCGCTTATACCGGCCTGACGGGGCGCATGGCGGCTCCGCCGCTGTGGTCACTCGGTCTCCACCAGTGCCGCTTCCACGACTACAAGCAGGACGACATCTTGCAAATCGGTCGTGAGTACCGCGAGCGCGACATTCCGTGCGACGTGCTTTGGCTGGACATCGACTACATGAATGGCTTCCGCGTGTTCACGTGGGACGCGACCAAGTTCGGCGATGTGCCGGGCATGGTGTCAAAGATGAAGGAGGACAAGTTTCGCTTGATCTGCATCGTCGACCCCGGCGTCAAGCTCGAGCCTGGCTACCCCGTGTTCGAGGAAGGCTACGCGCGCAACTTCTTCTGCAAGACTGACTCGGGCAAGCCCTACGTCGGCCAGGTGTGGCCCGGGCGCACCGTTTTCCCGGACTTTTCGCGAGAAGAAGTGCGCGCATGGTGGGGCGAGCTCAACGCACGTCACGCGTCGGTCGGTCTAGCCGGAATTTGGAACGACATGAACGAGCCCGCCACCGGCGACGTCGCTCCGTTCGCCATGCGCTTCGATCGGGACGGAGAGAATCACCCGCACGAGCGCTTTCACAACCAGTACGCGTTGCTGATGGCCATGGGCACGCACCAGGGTCTCAAAGCCGCCAGGCCCGACGACCGTCCGTTCATCCTAACGCGCGCCGGCTTCGCTGGCATACAGCGCTACGCGGCACAATGGACGGGCGACAACTATTCGGAGTGGGAGCACCTGGCCATGAGCGTGCCGATGTCGACTTCGATGGGCATCTCGGGTCAGGCCTTCGTGGGTTCGGATGTGCCCGGCTTCATGGGTCGGGCGACAGCCGAGCTGAGCGTGCGCTGGGTGCAGTATGGCGCTCTGACGCCCTTCTTTCGCTACCACAACGGTTACGGCGAGCCCGACCAATACCCTTGGTCCCACGGCCCCGGCGTCGAGGCCTGTACCCGGCAGGCCGTCGAGCTTCGCTACCGACTGCTGCCGTACATCTACTCCGCATTCCTCGAGGCCAGTCAGACGGGCGCGCCGGTCATGCGCCCGCTCATCTATCACTTCCAGCAAGACCGGCACGCTCGCGAGACGGACGACATCTACCTTTTGGGTGAAGCGCTCCTCGTCGCGCCCATCACCGAACCGGGTCGCAACGCACGTCACGTCTACCTGCCCGAAGGCACCTGGATCGATTGGCACACCGACAAGCCACACGCCGGCGGTCAGTACTTCACGGCTCAGGCTCCGCTCGACCAGACGCCGCTGTTTGGTCGCGGTGGACGGGTGGTGCCGACGTACCCCGAGGCTCCGAACTCGACGATGAATCATTTTCCCAAGGGCCTCGAGCTCAACGTGTTCGTTCCGCTCGAAGACGGTGTGTTTCACTCGGAGTTGCGTGAAGACGACGGCGTCAGCACCGCTCACGAGAACGGCGCGTTCTGGCAGACGAGCTTCGTGGTCACCCGCCAGGGCAACAAGCTGTCGATTCAGGCGCAAGTCTCGGGCCGGGGCTTCAAAGAGTTCAACCGCCAGAGCCTGAAGGTGCAGCTGCGGGGCGCAACGCCAAGAAAGGTGTCGCTCAACGGTGCGGAGCGCGAGCTCGATCAGGGCGCGCTCAGCTTCGACAACAGGGCCGAGAATTTCGAGATCGAGGTCGAGCTTTCATGATGCGACGGACGACGAATCCGCTGCTGCAGGCGGTAGCTTGGGGCACGGCAAGCTTGCTTGGTGTGGGCGCCTGCGCGACCCCGGTCGGTGACGACATCGGTCTGCAGGACCAAGATGCGGACGGCAACTCCGCCAGCGGCGGCGTGGCTTCGAGCGGCGGTGCGCCCATCGGTAGCGGCGGTATCGCGGCCACGGCTGGAGGCGCCCCCAGCGGTGGTGCTTCGGGCGGGGCCGGGACCGGCGGCGGGTCGACCAGCTGCCCGCCCGTTGACGGCGATGCAGAGTTTCAAGCGGCCTACATCTCTGGCGACGTCAGCGACTCGACCGCGTACGTGAACTCGACGCTCAAGATCGTCAAGACCGGAACTCCGGTGCCGCTGAGCGAGTTGAAGCTTCGCTACTATTTCACCAACGAAGTTCCGGCGCCGACGGTGAACGTCAACTGGACGCAGCCGCTGGGCGGTATCACCGGCACCTACACGACCACGGCAACCATCGAAGCCATGACGGTCGCCGGCAGCGACGCGGACTACTACGTCGAGTTCACGTTCAGCGGCAACGATCTCTCCGGCGCCATCAAGTTCAGTTGGCAGATGGCGGCACCCAACCCGGACGAGTTCGACCAAACGGACGACTACTCTTTTGGCCCCCCAACGGGCTCGGCCGACGCCGATTTCACGGTGACAGACAAGCTTGTCCTCCTGCGCAACGACGTCGTGGTCTGGGGGACCCCTCCGTGCTGACTCGCCCACGGCCTTTTCGTTCGCGCTTCGCCCTGGCTGGGCTCGCCGCCATTGCACTGGGTGCAGCTTGTTCCGGCCCCGGCAACACCGGGCTCACGCCCGTCAGCGACGAGCTGGCGTTGCAGATCCCTTGGGTGAATGGCCGCCAGCCTCTGCGCGATGCGGATGGCAAGATCGAGATCCCCTCGAGTCCCCAGTATCCCGGTATCGCCAGCCACGAGCGCGATCTGGATCCGGTCCCGCCCGCCGATTGCGCCGAGTTCGCTCGGCAGAGCCAGGGACTCGAGTTCTCGACCGGCATCTGGTTCGAGACCTTCGAACCACGCAAGGGCGGCAGCGTCGGCACAGCGGAGGCGTGGGCCGCGCACGACGACAAGACCGAAGGCTCGTTCTTCACGCCCGGCGAACTCAACGCGTACAAGGACCTGGTTCCACTCAAAGGAGCCATCCTTTGGGGCCTACCCGCACAAGAGCTGCCCGGCCCAAAATGCGACGACGCCCCCAACGACTGGGTCTTCCACTTTCAAGGTGGGCGCTTCAACCGTTTCGGCGCCGGCGTAGAACATCCGATCGCGCTGATAGCGCCCGACGTGCCGTATCTGCCCGGGACGCCAGGGTTGAATTGCCCGGCGGATCCGCTGGATCCGGCCAAGCCCTCGGTCGTCTGCCCGCCTGCGCCCGCTGCCAGCGACGAGTTCTACGGCAACGGCTTGCCCATCGATCCGACCGACCACCCCCCGCCGTACGCCCAGCCTGAACTCCACACCTATTGGGATCTCTCCTTCTACGATGGCATCAGCTTTTGGGCTCGTCGGGGACCCGAAGGCCAAGGCGCCTTCACCACCATCATTCAGGATCAGCACACCAGCAGCGATCTGAACAAAGAGAACAATCAGAACTGTCAGCGCGTCAAACCTTGCTGGAGCAAGTGCCTCAATCGCGCGCCGTGCACATTGAACGAAGGCGAAGGCATCTATCGCTGCTTCGACCCGGCGGATGGTGACCTGTCGGACATTCCGGCGACTCCCGGCGGCGGCGCGGCAACGAACGATTCTTCCTTGCTGGACCAGGTGGCGCCGCGTTGCGGCAAGACGGCCTGCTCCTCGCCGACGACGTTCTTGGACCCGGATTTCGACGGCAAAGCATGCCGACCCTTCACGTTCAACACACACGAGTCGGGCGAGTATTGCTTCAACGAGAACGATCCCGCTCCACCTAGTTCCGGCGAGCGCTGTGGTGACGGGTACGCCAAAGAAGTGACCCTCACTCCGTACTGGAAATTCTACAAGATCCGCTTCTCCGAACTGCGCCAACAAGGGTTTGGCAAGGTGTCGCCCGGGATGGATCTGCGCAGCGTCCACGCCGTGGCCTTCATCGGCACGCACGGCTGGATCGACTTCTTTCTGGACAACGTCAGTTTTTACCGCGAGCCGCGATGATGCGTGGCACCGGTGGTCCTTTGTCGCTTTCCTCTCACAAGAAACTGATCATTCATGCGACTTGATCTCCACGTTTGGAGGTTCTCGGTCACCCTGGCAGCGCTGCTCGCTTCTCGAGCCGCGCTAGCCGAGGAGCTGGGTACTTTGGCGGAAGGTCCGAAGCCCCCCCAGACCGAGGGCACGCTGGGCACCACTCCACCGCCTGAAGAACCGACCGACGAGAACGACCGCGCCGGCTACGTGCCTGGCTACCGACGTGGACCAGGCCTCGGACTGTCTCCGCTCGTACCGCGCACCGCCGCGCGCCCGCTAGGCACCATCCCGTACAATGCCCCCCAAGAAGAGGGCGACTGGGCGTTCAAGTTCACGGGCTTTGCGAGCGCTTCGTTGCGACTCTCGGGGGGCAGCCGCGAGAATCCGACGGCGGACCAATCGGGCCTCAGCGTGCAGGCAGCGCCGCGTATCCCCGACTTCTTCGGCGCGTTCGGTGGAACCAACGCCACGCCAGGTAGCTGGGTCGATCTGCACTTTCAGTACGGCAACCCCACCGTGCAATCGCACGTGACGTTGACGACTTGGAAGCCGGCACGCGGCGCCGATTGGACCGATGTGCGCAGCCAGAACATCATCGATCAAGCGTACCTGGCGTTCGAGGTTCCGCTGGCTGACGACCTGCGACTGAACTGGACCGCCGGCGCGTTCCGCAACACCTACGGCGGTCTCGGTCAGTACGGCGCTGGCCAGTACAACACCATCATCATCGGTATGCCCTACGGCGTCGGTGAGACGGTGACGCTGAAGTACGACATCGACGCTGACTACAGCCTGACTTTCGAGCACGGCTTCATGGGACGTCTCGGCAAGGTTCCGGCGGGGTCGGGACCCAACCCGTTCGACTCTGCACAGACGGCCAATCGCCCCTCGAGTTGGGTGAACCATGCCCATCTCGGCATCATCCGAAACGGCGAAATTCCGTTCTCGCTCAGTCTTCACTACATGAACAACTGGAGCCAGGACGAGCGCGATCAGGTCGACGATCCGCAAACCTACTGGATCAACGAGCGCCAGCGTCCCGACGGCAGCAACACCGTGTACGGCGTCGAGCTCCGCATGCTCAACAACCACTGGGGCAATGCAGCCGTAGCCGTGGCCCTGGCCGACGTACAACAGGCCGCGCTGCTCAGTGGCATGGGCTTCTTTGGGACGGTCAGCGGCGAAGAACTCACCAAGCGCTACATCGGCCAACGCAGCGGTGGTACCGGCCAGATGATCGTCGGTGGCTTCGAGTACAACTTGAGCTGGGGCAAGTTGTTGCACTACCCCGAAACATTCTGGGGCGAAGGTCCCGATCTCATCACCAGTATCTTCAGCAACGCCGCAACCGTGACCAGCAAGGACCCGGACAACGACGGCAAGAGCCTGCTGAAATTCGGCACGGAAGTGACCTACCGCTTCCTGCCCTGGCTGGGCGTTTCCGGTCGCTACGATCACGTGATCCCCAACTCGAAGGACGGGCAAGAAACCTTCGACGTGATCAGCCCCAAGATCCTCGTCCGCAGCGACTGGCTCAGCCACGAGCAAGTGACGATCAGCTACACCAAGTGGTTCTACGGCAATCGCACACACGCCGAGTTCCCGTTCGAGCTTCCCCGCGACGAGCTCGATGATCAGATGCTCGCGATTCACTTTGGCATGTGGTGGTGACGCAAATGACGAACCGACGACACCCTTCAGCATTTGCCCCCGCCCGGCTCACCGCTCCCTCTGCAAAAGAATTCCAAGGAACCCGATCCATGAACCCGAAGGTGATGACCCCGAGCAGGCGGCTTTCAACCCGGCAAGCGGCGCCGCTCTGCGCCTTCCTCATCGGCATGGGAGCAACGTCGCTCGCTCATGCGCAAACGGCGGATGCCGCAGAAGAAGAGGACCGCAAGGAAACCGGCGCTCTGGGTCTAGCGCCCGGCATTCCGCAGGTCAGCGCCCTGCCGGGCGGTTTCGCCCCCGCCTACAGTCCGGACGCGCAGAAAAACGCCGACTGGCACGCGGACTTCCACGGCTACGTCAGCGTGCCCTTGAAGCTCGGTTTCAACAACCGCGCGGGTGAAGTGACCGACCAGCAGTTCTCGACGGTCATTCACGCGCCTCCGGTCGTGCCCGAGTACCGCGATGCTTTCACGTACACGAGCGCCCTGCCCGACCCCTACGTCCAGCTCAACTTCGCGTACGGCAACGACGTGGTGCAAGCCAACGTGATCTTGCAAGCGCGCTCGGCCAACACGGCCATGAGCTTTTTCGACGCCTCCACGCGCGGAGGTATCACGGACGCCTTCTTGACATTCAACCTACCCGACCTGGCCAAGAGCGTCGGCCTCAAGGTGCACGTCGGTGCCTTCACGAACCGCTACGGTGCCACGGGCGAGTACGACGAAGGTCGCTACGGTACCCCGCTGATCGCTCGCACCAACGGCGTTGGCGAGAACATCATCGCCAACATCGAGCTCGGCGACTTCAAGCTCGAACTCCAGCAGGGTTTCCAGGGCCAACTCGACAAAGCCCCGCTGGGCATCGTACCCGGCGACTGGAACGACTACGCCGATCCAAACATCGGCACCGGTCTGGTTCACCACGTGCATGCAGGCCTCGGCTACAAGGATTTCGGCGGCATCGGCCTTCACTACATGAATGCCTTCAGCGCCGACGAACGCGCCAACCAAGGCACGGTGCCCGACGGCAAGATCAACATTTTGGCTGCGGACCTGCGGCTGTCCCTGCACCGTTTCGGTCATTTCTATGGCGCCGCCAGCTACACCGACGCCACGAACTCGCGCTCGGTCGGTCGCATCGTCGAGGTCCTGAACGCTCTGGGTGGTCCGGGCTTGATGCGCAGTTACTTCGGCCCAAACAGCAATGGTACCGGTACGCTGCTCACCCTGGGCGGTCAGTACGATCTCAGCATCGGCCGGCTGCTCTACGCGAATGCCCACACCGGCGTGAGTCCGGACATCATCGTCAGCTTGTTTGCCATCCAGACCTCGGTGACCAGCGCTGATCCAATGTACACGGACAAGTCGATGTTCAAGTTCGGCGGCGAAGCGGCCTACAGCCTGACTTCGTTCTTGGCCACGGCCCTGCGCTTCGACAGCGTCGCGCCTGATCTGAGTGACGCCGACAAGTCGTTCATGATCTTGTCACCGCGCGTCATCTTCCGCAGCGACTGGCAGTCACGTGACCAAGTCACCCTGCAATACTCGCACTGGTTCAACGGCAGCCAGGTTTACGTGCGCAACGGCACCCCCGCCGTGCTCGACCCCGGCATTCGCCCCGACGAAGACGTCGTCTCGCTGGCGGCGACGATGTGGTGGTGAGGTAGTTCTTTACTTCGAGATGAAGGATAGATCGTCGATCCAGATCTCGAAGTCCGCGCTGCCTTCGAAATAGAACTGAAAGTAGTAGACGGTCTCCAGATTGACCGCGTCGTAGATCTCTACGTCTTGCGAAAAGTCATCGAAGAAGACCTCTTGGGTCGACCAGTCCGTATCGAGGACCACTTCGGTCGTGAAGTGGTCGTAGCAAACAGGGTTCGGATTGCCGCAGATGCCGCCGGCCGGATCCGTGTCGCCCGTAACGACCCGAACTCGCACCGTGTTCACGGAATCGGTGCCGACCTTGGCGCGAAAAGAGAGCCCCCGGTAGGCGCTGGCGTCGTAAGCCACGACGCCGTTCTTCATCGAAACGTTGAGGGTTGCCCAGGCAAAGCCGCCACCGGCCGTGTGGGCAGCGTAGTCACTGTCCGGAGCACCGGAATCGGGCTCCAGCACCGTAAAGCCGCTAGCTGGCTCCTGGGCCCCGCCGCTGCCGCTGTTGGCCACATCCCAGTGCCCATTGCGCTTCTTGATCAGACGGATGGTGCTGTTGCCATCTTCCATGTCGTCGATCAGCTCGAGCTGGGTGCCAGCCCCACCGCCGAGGCCGCCACTCGATGACGGCGTTCCGCCGGTGCCGCCTGCGTTGGGCGTCGTGCCGCCCGAGCCGCCCTCATTGCCTCCCGCTGAGCCGCCGTTGGACCCGCCGCCTGAGGCGCCGGAGCCAGCGTCGAACAGATCGGCGTTGTAGACGCTGCAGCCGATGGCGCACGCCAGGACCGAAACGCCAAAACCCGCGAGCTCGCAGAGCTGGTGGCGACCGGTCATGGGCGTCGCGCTTGCGTTGTCAGGGCGACCGCCGTGAGAGCGGGCACTTCGAAGCTCGCGCTCCCCGCTTCGTCGACGGTGATCGCTTTCCCCAGGCATACCCCGTCCCTGCGACCGCCAGAAAGCAGGTCGCAGTAGACTCCGGCTGCAAGCGAAGTCGAGAGCGTCTGGCTCATCGCCTCTTGTTCGCCGTTGATGACTACGAAACCCTTCGCCGCTCGAGCGAACGCAATCTGGTCGTGCTCGTTGCTCCAAAAATTGGTGACCTGGGCGCCTGCCGTAGCCAGGCGGAAGGCCACCATCTGCGCCACCTGGAGCGAACGATGCTCGCAGACCCAACCCACGGGCTGGCTCAGATCGCCTTGCACCAAACAATCGGGCTCATCGCTGTCTGCGGAGTAGACTGCGTTGGTGTGGCCGGCGGCATCGGCGGGCGGCCCCTGGGCGGTGTTGCTACGACTGAAGGCGTAGCTCGACATGAGCTGCGGGTAGCCGTAGGGCCAAGCCAGCAAGAAAACATTGGCCAAGTCATGGCTCGAGCCGTCCTGGTAGTAGACGGCCGCGTTGCGCTGCGTGTCGTGATTGTTGGTGAACACCACAGCGCGATCGCTCGGCAATAGACCCCAAATCTCTTCGGTCACGTCGGCCAGACTGGCCAGGGTTTCGCCGCTGCTGGCCAAGAACTTCCGCGCGGCGCCTTCGTACTTGAACTCGGTGATGTCGATGACCGAGCCACTCGTGCCCGAGACGCCCAAA
The DNA here is from genome assembly GCA_038324055.1 of Polyangiales bacterium. GTDB lineage: Bacteria > Myxococcota_A > Polyangia > Polyangiales > Polyangiaceae > NIC37A-2. The sequence goes on from JBBQHO010000041.1 coordinate 22,637, forward strand.
TACTCGCTCGAGGAGATGGCCTCGGCGCCGTTGTCGATCACTTCCAAGAAGTAGTACGGAGCGTCGTCGGTTCCCACTGCGTCGCTGACCAACTGCACGATGGCCGTGACGTCGGCGACGGCCATGTGCTTGGCCGCATCGACGCGAAACCCCTTCACGCCGAGTTCGACGTAGGCGACCAGGTAGTCGGCTATCTTCTGGCGCACGCTGGGCTGCGCCGTGTCCAGATCGGCGAGACCGACGAGCTCACAGTTGCGCACGTTGTCCGCATTGTTCGCGTAATCGACGCTGGGATTGATGGAACAGGTGGGTTGGTGAAAATCGCTCGCAGTGTAGAGACCTTCATATTCGTATTTCGTGAAGGCCCGGCCAGCGCTGTTGGTGCCCGAGGGTTGCGCCGTCATGTGATTGATCACAGCGTCGACGTAGATGTCGACGCCAGCAGCGTCGCAGCGCTGGACCATGTCGACGAAATCGGCACGATTGCCGCTGCGACTCTCGAGTTCGTAGCCGGCCGGTTGGTAGCGTTCGTACCAAGGCTGATTCGGCAGGACAGCATGCGCGCTGGACGGCGAAATTTGCACCGCCGCAAAGCCGCGCGGACCGAGGAAAGTTTCGCACTCGCGAGCCACATCTGCCCATTTCCACTCGAAAAGATGCACGAACGCACCACCGGGGCGCGCGCGGCCGCGTGGCAACTTCGATGTGTCGGGCAAATCCGGATCGACACCAGTGTCATCAGAGTTCGCTCCACCCGTCGACGCCTGGTCGTCGGCAGGCGGAGAATCATCGACGTCGCCGGTGACCGTGCCCTTCGAACAAGCAGCGAAGACAAGGAGTGATGAGGCCGCAGTCCACCCCCAGGGGCGGGCGCGACGCAGCAGGGGTCGAAGACGAAACACAGCCATCGGATTGTTGAATGGCCTATCACTTCGATCCGTCGTCACAAGACGATTCTTGGTCAAGATCTGCGTTTTACTACGCATTTACGGCATATCGGCAACCTCTGGCCCGATGCTCACGCGCGCGCACACCGGCCCAAGCAACTCTCGCATCGTCGTCGCTAGAGACGAGCGGCTGGGCGAAACTGGCCCGCACATGAAGCGGGTGTCCCCCTCGAGCGTGCGGTGGTAGTGCCCAGCCATGAGCCTGAGCCCCCTCGCCGGAAAACCAGCACCCCAGAGCCTGCTCGAGAACATTCCGCAGCTCGTGAGCGCGTACTTTGCCCTGTCGCCCGATACCGGCGACGTGAGCCAGTTGGTGGCCTTCGGCACCTCGGG
>JBBQHO010000042.1:0-23545 GCA_038324055.1 Polyangiales bacterium
CATGGAGGCACGGTGACGACCAAGCTGCTGGCGGTAGACGACAGCAAGACCATGCGCAGGGTTCTGGACATCACCTTTGGTGGTGACGAATTCCAGACCACGATTTGCGGCAGTGCCGCCGAGGCTCTCCAAGCGATCCGAACGGATCGCCCCCAGGTGGCGTTACTCGACGCTTCTTTGGGTGGAGACAGCGGCTACGAACTGTGTCGCCAGATCAAGGCGGAAGCCCCTGACGTGCGTGTCTTGATTCTCTCAAGCAAACACAGGCCTTACGACGAACGTCAGGGCGCGGGTGTCGGTGCCGAGGGCAACTTCGACAAGCCGTTCGACTCGGCCAAGCTGATGGAGAGGGTCAACGGCCTGCTCGGTGTGGCGCCCGCCGTCGCTGCGGCTCCAGTCGCGCGCCCGCCCGTGGCTGCACCTGCAGCTCAGCCCTCCGCTGCTCCCCGGCCGGTCTTGGCAAGCGCTCCGGCTCGTCCGCCAGCGGCTGCGAGTCCGCCGGTGTCGGCTGTACCGCGACCCGCAGTGGCATCGTCCGCGCCGCGTCCAGCCCCAGTAGCCGAAGCGCGACCCGCGGCTCCCTCGCCGCTCAGTGCGCGTCCGCAAGCTCCGCCGATTGGCAGCGGGCCCGTTGCAGCTGCAGTGGGCAGCGCAGCCTTCTCCGACAAGCTCAAAGAATTGGGCTTGTCGCAGGCGCAGCTCGAGGCCGTCCTCAGCCTGTCGCGCGAAGTGGTCGAGCAGGTGGTGTGGGAGGTCGTGCCCACGCTCGCCGAAACTCTCATCAAAGAAGAAATTGCGCGGCTCACCGCGGGCTGAGGCCCGGCTCCGCTGCGAAGGCTGAGAGGCTGCTAAGGTTGAACGCGCGTGCCTGAAGATTTCGACTTCGACGACGAAGCCACGGCTGTCGTCAATCTGACGGACCTTCGCGCGGCTCGGAACGCGCAAAAGAAGCACAACCTGCTGGTCCACGTGCAGGGAACAGAGCTTGGTCGGGTCCGCGTCCTCACTCAGCCCGAGCTCTTGCTGGGGCGCAGCGGGGACGCAGACGTGTGGATCGGTGACGACGGCGTGAGCCGCAAGCACGCTCGACTGGTGCGAGAGGAGAACGGCTACGCCATCGAAGACTTGGCGTCGGCCAATGGAACTTTCGTGCAAGGCGAGCGTGTGGAGCGACACCTTCTGGTCGATGGCGACCAGATCCAGCTCGGACCGTCCGCCGTTTTTCGCTACTCCATCACCGACGAAGATCAGAAAAACCTGCTCGAGCAACTCTACTCGACCAGCGTGACCGATTCTCTGACCGGCGCGCGCAATCGCGAGTATCTGGATGGCCTCTTGGTGAGCGAGTTGTCGTTCGCCAAGCGCCACGACCTCGAGCTGGGCTTCGTGCTGTTCGATCTCGACCATTTCAAGCGCGTGAACGACACGCACGGGCACCCCGCAGGCGACGCCGTCTTGATCGAGGTGGCCAAGGCCGTGCGGGGCGAGGTGCGCGCCGAGGACTCGCTCTGCCGTTACGGCGGTGAAGAATTCGCCGTGGTGCTGCGTAGCGTCGACTCGAGTGGCGCGGCCGCGATGGCTGAACGCATCCGCAACGTCATCGCCGGGTTGACGGTTCACTACGAGAGCCTGGAAATCAAGATTACGGCCAGCTTGGGCTCGGCCAGCATCATGGAACTGGAGGATCCAACGCCGTCCGGCCTGATCGATTTGGCCGACAAGCGCCTCTACATCGCCAAGAAGTCAGGCCGTAATCGCGTCGTATCCGAGGGCCACGGCGCCGGGCGCACTAGCAATAGCCTCGACCGGTCGTGAGTCTTTACCGCTGCACGTTTCGGGTCGATGCCGAGCTGTCGCAGGCCCTGAGCGAATGCCTGTTCGAGGCTGGCGCCGAGGGGCTGCAAGAAAGTCTGAGCGGCGACACACTCACCAGCTACGTTGCGACGCCGCAAGCGGCCGAACGACTCGTCGCTGCCTTTGGCGACTTTCGCGCGCGCGTGCGTACCCTTCTCCCCGACCTCCAGTTCGAAGAACCCGAAGTCGAGCCCGCCGACGACGACTGGCAGAGCAAATGGCTCGATGCGCTCGAGCCTCAGCATATTACGGCGACGTTCGTGCTCAGACCCACGTCGCGCCGTCCGGCGCCAGCGGGCGAGCGCACGATCTGGTTCGAGCCCAGTGCGACCTTTGGTGCGGGCAGTCACGCGACCACGCGCTTGGCAGCCTCGGCTCTGGAGCAGCGGGCCCTCGATGACCCTGGTCGTCGCCTACTCGACGTCGGCGCAGGCAACGGCATCCTGTGTCTGGTGGCGCTCTCCAGCGGCGCAGCCGAAGCCGTGGGCGTCGACACGCTCGAGCTCGCAGCCGCTGCCTGTCGCGCGAATGCAGAATTGAACGACTTGTCCGAGCGCGTGACTTCGATTTGGGGTGGGGTCGAAAACGTGAGCGAGACCTTCCCTTGGGTCGTCGCCAACATCGACGCACGCACCCTGGGGACCATCGCCTCGGAGCTCGCGCAACGCGTCCAAGCCGAGGGACGCCTCTGGCTCACGGGCCTACTGGACGAAGATGCCGACGTGCTCGCTCGGCTCTATGGCTCCCTGGGCCTCGTCGAAACCGAGCGCACGAGTCTCGAAGGCTGGACGTTGCTCGAATTCACGCGCCAAGCGTGAGGTCTCGTTCGAGCGCATCGAGCGCGCCTTGGAGCGTGTAGACGGGCGCGACCAAGTCGACACGCACCCCGTGTTGGCGCGCCGTCGCGGCGGTGATTGGCCCGATGCAGAGGACGCGGCGCTTGGCCAACGCAGGCGCAGCATCGCCCAAGGCGTCGACCACGGAATCGACCATCGAACTCGAAGTAAACAACACGACGTCGACCTCTTGTTCGAGGGCGGCGATCAGCTCCGCTCGCTGCAAGCCGGTCACGGCGTGCGTGGAGTAGGCCGCCACGACTTCGACCTCGGCCCCCGCAGCTCGCAAGCCATCGGGCAGCACGTCGCGGGCGCTTTCGGCACGAGCGAGGAGCACCCGACCCAAGCGACCTTGGCTCGAGAGCCTTTCGACCAGACTCTCCGCGACGAACTCGGCAGCGACCAAATCGGCCGAGAGGCCATAGGGGCTCAACGCGGCGGCGGTCTTGGGACCGATGGCGGCAATTTTTGCGCGACCAAAGGCCCGAGCGTCGCGACCCTGCGCGCGAAGACCCTCGAGCAGCGCGCGAACGCCGTTTTGGCTGGTGAAAACGACCCAATCGTAGCCGGCAAGCTCACGGATGGCTCGTAACAGCGGGGCACCGTCGCTGGGCGCGGTGATTTCGATGGCTGGGCGCACCACGGCACGTGCGCCACGCTCGCGCAGGGCCCGCACCGTCTCGGCCGCTTGTTCATGCGGGCGCGCAACGAGCACGCGCAGGCCGAAGAGCGGCTTGGTTTCGTACCAATTGAGATCTCTGCGCAACTCGACCACTTCGCCGATGATGATGATCGAAGGGCTCGAAAGGCCCTGGGCACGCGCAAGCGCGGCGATGTCGGCCAAGGTGCCGACGGCCGTGCGCTGCTCGGGGCGCGCGCCCCACATCACGACGGCGGCCGGCGTCGCCGGATCGCGACCGCCATCGATGATGGCGCGGGTGATGGCCTCGATGCGCCGCATACCCATGAGCACGCAGATCGTGCCCGTCGCAGTGGCTAGCTTCTTCCACGCTTCTGGAGACCAGTCCTTACCAGCGCGATCGCTACCGGTGATGAAGGTGACGCTGGAGGACGCATCGCGGTGGGTGAGCGAGATGCCAGCAAATTCGCTCGCCGCAATCGCAGACGAAATGCCGGGCACCACCTCGAACGGCACTCCGGCTTCCGCCAGTGCCAACGCCTCCTCGGCGCCGCGCGCGAACAGCATCGGGTCGCCGCCTTTGAGTCGAACAACGCGCTTGCCTTGACGCGCAAAGTGCAACAGCCGGGCGGTGATTAAATCCTGGTCGGGTGAACGCTCACCGTAGCGCTTGCCGACGTCATGGATCTCGGCGTGCGGGCAATGTTCGAGCAAATCGGGATGGCTCAGCGCGTCGTGGAGCACCACCTCGGCGTTCCTGAGCACTTCGACCCCCCGGCAGGTGATCAAATCGGGGTCTCCGGGTCCCGCACCGACCAGCCAGACCTTGCCGGAAGAGCTCGCAGGCTTCGTCATCGCGAGCTCAGGCTATCGCTCGGACCCCGAAAATCGAAGGCGCCAAGTGCCGCTGACGAATTTCCCCGATTGTCGGGGGTCCGTTCTGCGGCCCGAGTGTGGTAGCCCCAGGCATGCGGATTTGGCTGCTGCCCGTGGTGACGTTCTTGGCGACGACCTCGCTCAGCGCTTGTGGCGGCTGCAACACTTCCGGACAGGAGCCTCTCGAGTACAGCGCCGGCCTCCTGAGTCAGGACCACACGATGTACGAGTCGACGCGGCCGGGTCGCGACATGCTGCATTTTCCCCCGGGGCGTATGTATCTCTTGGCCCACGGCCTGGGGACCGACCACATCGAGATCTCGCCCTATGTCAGCTTCGTCAAAAAGCTCACACCCGGAGGCAGCGGCAACGATCCGTTCGCGCCCAACCACTTGAGCGTGGCCGCTGGCAACGAAGCCGTGATCGAAGGCTGGGACGAAAAATACATCCGGATTCGCAACGACACCTGCGCCGAGTTTTATCTCTACGTGGTCGCCAGTACAGCGCCGACTTATGCGGGCGCTGGTGGAGACGGCGGCGCCGCCACACGCTGAGACGTCTCGTCGAGCGGGACGCTGCCTTCGCGCGAGAATTGTAGTTCATGAAGCGCAGAGTAGAGACCGTTCTGTCGCAGGAGTTGGTCGTGCGTGCCGCGCTCCACCACACGTCCTTTTTGCAAAACGACGATGCGACTGGCCTGGCGAATCGTGCTCAGTCGGTGCGCGACGATGATCGACGTGCGACCGCGCAAGAGTTCTTCCAGAGCCCTCTGCATGCGGCCCTCGGTCTGACTGTCGATGCTGGCAGTCGCTTCGTCTAGAATCAGGATGCGCGCATCGCGATACAGAGCGCGCGCGAAGGCGATCAGTTGGCGTTCGCCCGAAGAGAAGTTGCTGCCTCCGTTGCGCACGACGGTCTCGAGACCACCGGGCCGCCGGCCCAGCAAGTCGTAGATATCCATCTGCCGCAACACCTGCTCGACCCGAGCTAGGTCTGGCACTTCACCGGCCGCCACATTCTGAGCCAACGTTCCGCTGAACAGGTAGACATCTTGGGGAACGACGGCGAACTGACGACGTAGCTCGTCACGGCCGAGTCCCGTGACGTCACGACCGTGGACGCGGACCGTGCCCTGCCGCGCCTCGTAGAGACGAAGCAACAAGGCCGTGATCGTGGTCTTGCCACTGCCAGTCGGCCCGACGAGCGCAATACTCTCGCCCGCAAGGGCCTCCAGACTCACGTCGTGGAGCACGTCATAGTCGGGCTTGTAGCCGAAGCTGACGTGCTCGAGCTCGAGCGCCCATTCCTGCGAGCCGTCGGCGATTGCTCGACCGGTCCGCTCTGGAGCGTCGCGATCGGGAACCTGCAACAGTCCGAACACGCGCTCGGCTCCAGCTAGAGCGCTCTGCAAGAGCGTGTAGCGCTGGGCCAGTTGGCTAATCGGCTCGAAGAACTGCGAAAGGTAGGCGGTGAGCGCGACGACCGTGCCGAACGACGCTCCATGGTAGCCAAGCGCGACGATGATCGAAGCCAGGCTGACGCTGCCAACGGCGTCGATTGCCGCGTCCTGGATGGCATCGTACTTGATGGAGCGGATGTTGGCGTCGCGATAGGACGAGTTGATGCCGTCAAACTCGATGGCCTTGTTGCGCTCTTGCCCAAAGGCCTGAATCAGCGCGACGCCGTTCACCTGCTCGTTCATGTTCGAGTTCATGCGCGCGGTTTCACCGCGAATGGTTCGAAACGCATCGCGCGAGCGGCGACGGACCCACACCATGAGCAGACCAATCACGGGCATGGCCGCGAACGCCACCAAAGAGAGCGAGGCGTCGAGGCTCAGCATGATGGCGACCACGCCGAACAAGCGCAGCAAGTCACCAATGGCATTGAGGGCGCCCGAATTGAACAACTCTTGAATCGCGTCGACGTCGTTGGTCACGCGCGTGACGAGGCGCCCCACCGGCTGGCGATCGAAGAATCCGAGGGGCAATCGACACAAGAAGGCGAACACGCTCACGCGCAAATCGGCCATCGAGCGCGCACCCAGTACTTGGACCGCGTAAGTCTGAGCAAACTGCAGCAGCTGCTCGCACAGCGCAACCGCCGCAAACTGCATGCCGCCCCAGAAAATCAAATCGGGATCGTGCGTCTTCAGGCTGCCATCGATGGCGTGGAGCATGATCAGCGGACGGAGGAGCGAGAGTCCCGCGCCAAGCGCGATCGAAACGATGCCCAGCCACAGCCACACGCCGTGGGGCTTCATGAATGGCCAGAGCTGCGCCAGCAACGTGCGATCCTTCAGGCCGCTGTCGAGCGCTTCCTGGTGGTACGCTTCCATCGTCTTCTGCGACTTGGCGGCCATCGTCGGGACCGTCACGAGGCTGCCCCCAGCCGCGGCAAGTCCATCTCGCCTAGACGAGACAGCTCGCTCTCGATGCGCTGCTCTTCGACGAACCCTTGATAGAGACCGCCGCTTTTGCTGAGTTCGTCGTGGGTACCGCTTTCCACGACTCGCCCTTCATCGAGCACCAAGATGCGGTCACAGCGACGTGCGGCTGCCACACGGTGGGTGATCAGCACCACACCCCGCTCGGCGCGCTGCTCGTCGATGGCTTCGAGGATGCCGTGCTCGGTGCGCGCATCCACGGCGCTCAGCGGGTCATCGAGCACCAGCACGCGCGGACCCAGAACGAAGGCGCTGGCCAGCGCGACGCGCTGTTTTTGACCACCCGACAGCTGCACGCCTCGTTCGCCCACGACGGTATCGATACCGTCGGGCAGACCGAGGAGTTCGTCGAGGATGTACGCGCGGCGCGCGGCTTCCGTGATGGTGAGCAGTGCCAGCGGCGATTCGCACTCCGGCAGCGGAAGGCCGATGTTGCGCGCCGCAGTCGTGGAGAACAGAAACGGATTCTGTTGGGCGTAGCCAATGGCCTTGCGCACCACCGAGAGCGGCAGGTCACAGATGTCGTAGCCATCGAGGAACACCATACCGCGCGGCGTGTTCTCCAATCGAGGCAGCAAGCGGGCCAGAGTCGACTTGCCACTGCCCGTGCGCCCGACGATGGCGACACTGCGCCCCGGCAGAAGTTCGAAGCTCACGCCACGCAAGACCGAGCGTTCTCCATAGCCGAACGACAAGTCGCGCACCTCGATGTGACCCTTCACCTCGGGTGGTGCCGGCAACGGGCCATCGACGATGTCCGGTTCCGCTTGGTAAATTTCGCGCAGACGCACGTAGGCCGCGCGTCCGCGTTGCACCAGACCGACCAAGAAGCCGAGCGCCATCAGCGGCCAAGTCAGACGCCCAAGCGCTCGAAAGAAAGCCAAAAAACCGCCTTCGGTGATGCGTCCCTGGACCAGGAGACTGCCACCATACCAAAACACGATCAGCACACCCGACGCCGTGATGCCCTGCATGATCGGGCCCATCGAGCCGCGTAGCCGGGCCAAGAATAGGTTCTTCTCCAGATAGCGTGCGTTCACTTTTTCGAACGCGCTCAGCTGCAGGCCCTCCAAATTGAACGACCTCACGACGCGCGCGCCAGTAATGCTGGCTTGCACCATGTCGCTCATCTCACCGATGGCTTCCTGGTTCTCTTTCTGACGACCGTACAACTGCGAAGAGAAGCGGCGCGTCACATAAAAAAGCACCGGAATCGGTGCCATCGCAGCCCAGGTCAGCTCGCTGGAAATCGACAAGGTGACAGCCAAGGCGCTGATCAGGCCAAAAATGGTGTTCATGGCGTTCAAAACGCCGAATCCAAGTAGCAGCCGAACGTGGGTGAGGTCGTTCGTCGCGCGGCACATGATGTCGCCGACCGCGACGCGCTGGTAAAACGTAGGCCCGAGGCGCTGAAGTCGATCGAGCAAGACCGCGCGCAGCTCGTATTCTCCGATGCGACCGGCATTGAACAGCACCAGTCGCGAGGCCACGCGAACCAAGAGCGAAAGCAGTGCGACGACACCCAAGAGCGCGCCGAGCCGCAAGGCCTGCTCCCTGTGCCCGGCAGTCGCGGCATTGATGGCCTGCATCAAACGCGTGTCGAACCAGTACTGGGCCGCTTGGTAGCTGGCGAGCAATACCAATCCCACGGCATAGCGTGGAAGGTGACGACGAAACTGCCCTGCCAGCGTGACCGGTAGCGCGTGGACTTCTTCCGGTTGCATCAAGCGGCACTCTCTAGGCGAGGTGGGGCGGCCAACCAAGGGTACGGCGCGCTTCGGGTCAGAGGCACGGCTTTCCTTGGCGCAGCAGCTGCCCCGGCGCAAGCCGAGCTGCGACTAAAACAGGCCGATGCTGAAGTGAAACGCGCCCAGCTGCTCCCACGTCCGTTGCTGGGTGCGCTGCGGGAACAGCCCGTCGAGCACGCGATCGACATTGAAACCATAGTCGAACACCAGAGGTCCGACGGGCGTATCGATACGGAGCCCTGTCCCGATCGCGTAGCGCAGCTGCAAAAGATTGATGCGCGATTCGTCGGCCCACAGGTTGCCGGTGTCCAGAAACAACACGGTCTGGACGCTGCCCACCAGTGGTATGCGGAGTTCAGCACGGGGATTGAAGAAGAAATCGCCACCACGGAGCGGTACGTCCTGGATGGTCAAGCCTGAGCTGGCATCGAGGATTTGATCGGCCAGATCTTGCGGCACCAGCGAATCTTGTGGATAGGCGCGAATCGAATCGACGCCACCCTGGAAAAACAGCCGATCGGGATAGGTGCGCGAGAAGTCCGTCAGGTGCTGAATGACACCGCTGCGGACGCTCATGGCTAGCGTCATGCCCTTCTCGCTGAGCGGCAGGTAGCCAGCCAAACGCCCCGAGTAGCGAATGAACTCGCTACATGAGGCGCCAAGCGCATCGTTGCTCACCAGTTGGGTGCAGGTCTGGTTCCTCACCCCGAGAGGCACCGCCGTGACGTGTTCGACGGTACCGCTGAGAAAGCTACCTCGATGCGCGGACAAGGCGCGATCGCGCCGGTCCCAACTGGCGGTCAGGTTCTGGGTAACGGCTACCGACTGGCCTTCGGGGACGCGCACGACGCCAGCCAATGTCTGACGACTGAAGATGTTCGCGTCGTTGAGCTCGACGGTCGCCCCCAGCTGGTAGAGGAACTGGCGGTCCGGCCGGAACAGCAAACGGACGATGCCGGCGTCGCGACTCTGCGCGAAGTCGCGCTGGTTGGTGTGGGCGTCGAGTCCCTCGACTTCGAAACGAAAGAGCGGCCCGAGACCGGTCTCGGGAAAAGCGAGAGTGATGGTGTTGCGACGCTCGAGCAGCGCGATCAGACCCTGGTCTTCCTCGAGCTGGGCGTACTTGGCGCGCACGTCGTCTTCGAAGATGAGCAAGAGTGGGCGGATGCCCAGCTGCGAACGTACCGTGAGCTGAATGGCCTCGCCGGCCAGGTTCCGGTGGCCGTACTCGAAGCCGATGCGAAAGCCTTCGCCGGTGGAAAAGCCACCTCGAACGTCGACGTACTGGGCGGGGCGTTCGCTGACCGTGACGACCACCACCTTATCGCGCGCAGGTATCCCCGGGTCCTGCAAACCGATGGACACGCTGGTGAACACGCCAAGGGTCTCGACGAACAACTGCGAGCGCTCCACCACGCTCTTTTTGTAAGGCGCGCCAGCCGCCAGAGTCACGCGCCCACGAATCAAGCCTTCACGCGTCTTGTCGGCGCCGCGAACGTCGATGCGTGTGATGCGCACCGGTTCGCGCTCGGTGATGCTCAGCAGCAAACGGGCGCGTGTGTGGTCGGGCGAAAGCTCGATGTCACTGTCGATCTGAGCAAAGGCGTAGGCGTCCTCGGCATAGAGATCGCGCAAGGTGCGCAGAGCTCGCTCGATGGCCGTCCGATTGATGGGCTTGCCGAGCTCCAGCTCGGACGCCTCCAAGATCGCACTCTCGGTGAAGTGCGCGTTGCCCTCGATGCGGATGTCATAAAGTACGGCCTGCCGCCCAGGATTGACCGGCATCACCAAAACGCCGCTCGGTTCGCACGCCACGCCACGCGCCGGATCAGGCACGCAAGTCTGGAGGATCGCCGTGCGCCTCGCACCCGGAAGCGGTGCCTTGCAGTCGACAGCAGGGAGGGGCCGTGGTCCGCTGACGCGGCATTGCCCCGCTGGCGAATCGCGGTCGCAACGGCGACGCGCCAAGGTGACGGGTCCGACTTGGGCATCCAAGAATCCTTCGGACCGGTAGAGATTCTCGAGGTGACTGCGTGCCGCCTCGTATGCTGCGTCGGAGTAGGATTGCCAAGGCTGCGCAGCAAGCGGAGCTGGCGCGCGGCCTGCGCTGCGGCCCGTCAAGGCAGCGTCGAGACTCGACGAAGCGGGTGGCTCGACCAACGGCACCTCGGGAAACTGTTCACCCAGGACGCCATCGACTTCATCGTCCAAGTCCGAAGAACTACGCGAGCTGCCGAGGCACGGGTAGAGTCGCTGCTCGACGGCAAAGCGCGTACCTTCTCGGATCCAGCCGTAGAGCTCGCTCTCCAAGCCGTCGCTGGAATCCATGCGTAAAAAGCGCACGCGAGCATCCAAGAAACCATGGCGCACGTAAAACTTGCGCAAGATAGGCTCGAGCAGATCTGGCTTGGGCTCGCGGAGCTTGGGCAAATCCAACTCGCTCGCTAGTTCGTCGCTGCCAAATGCCGCGTTGCCCTCGATGCGAACGCGGAACAGCAACCCGGGCTCCACGCGGACCTCGACAACTCCAGCGCGAACGACGCTGAAGCTCGCCTGGGCTTCGTAAAAACCTGCCGCAATCAGCTCTTCGGTCAGTCTCTCGATCTCGCTCTGGAAGCGACCTTCGTCTTGCCGATCGCCGACCTCGATGCGAAGGCGATCCAGGACGGGCGCGAGTTCCGGATGGTAGCGAGCAGGTGACACCAGGACGCGGCGCTCCGCGATGCGCATCAGCGGTCCCGCTTCGACGTTGACGCGCACGAGTGCGCGCCTCGGATCGTCGGTGTCTTGAGGAAGGACTTCGACGCGCGCCTCGAGAAACCCGGCGCGCTGGTGGGCAGCTCGCACACGGTCGCGAGCCGCCGCCAGGATCTCTTCGGTGATCTCGTCCTCGGAGACCAAACCGAGCGCTCGAATGGCCTCGCCTTCCGGAAGCCTGCTGCCCTCGAGGCGCAGCTGGGCGATCAATCGGCGCGGCTTCACCCAAATGGCCAGGATCACCCGACCGTCTCTCTCGATCAGCTCCGCCCGCAGATCAGCGTAGCGACCTGTTTCGGCCAACTCGCGCAGGGCTCTGCGCACCAGCTCGGCGCTGACTTTGTCGCCCGCACGGACACTGCGGATCTCGATGCGTTCAGGCCAGAGCCCCCCGACTGTCTCCGCCACGACCGCGTCCAGGGTCCGCTCCAGGAAAGCGCTCAGGTCTGGGGCCTCCTCGACCACGAGCTCCGATCCGATCTCGGCTTGCGCCAGGCCCGAGTGGACGCTGAACCCGAACAGCAGGAGCAGGGCGAAAAGGTAGCGCACGAATCACGGGGTCCCGGGTCGCCCGGGGTTTCGACCTGGTTGTACAACATCGGCCGCTTCCTGGCCGGGTTGTCTGCGCAAAAGTCTCGCGGGCCCCAAGAACCAGAACGTTTGCCATTTTTCCCGCATGGCGTAGGGGACGGAGCCATGAGTGCGAAGGTCGCCGAGGAAATCGAGCCGGCGCTCGAGGGAGCCTCCCCGACCCTTGGTTCCCCGCGAAAAAAGCGCCGGTCATGGAAAAAACGTCTGCTCTGGACGACTCTCGTCGGCGGGCCGCTGCTGGTGGGCGTGCTCTGGATGCTCGTGCATCGCATTCCTTGGATGGGGCCGCTCGTCGCCAACGGGATGCGCAGCGTCATCGGCAAGGACAACGTCGCCAAGCTCGAGGACTTCGTCTATTCGATCGAGGATCGCGTCAACCGGACCGTCAAAGCCGACGAGGCCCCCAAAGCGCACTGGTCGGTCCCGGCCCCATCGCCGCCGGCTCCCATCCCGGTGGTCGCGCCCACTGAACCGACGGGCAAAGACCAGCCCGCCAAAGCTCCGTTCGCCCCAAGTGCGCCCGGCGCCATGTACCCCGGCTTTTCAGCGCCGGGAGACGGGACTTGGGTGCCTCTCACCGATCCGCGTCGTCCGGGCGAGGCGCCTCGGATGTTCAAGACACTTATCCATCCAGACAAGAGTCGTGGCTGGGCCGAGCTATTCGTCGTGGCCGTGGATCTGCGGACGGTCGAGCTGCTGATGATGGCCGGCTACCAAGAGCCGCGCACCGAGAAAAAAGAGGCCGAAGGCTACGCCCGCAAGTCCAAGATCCCCTCCGACCATTGGGCTGCGCTGCTCGGCGCGTTCAACGGTGGCTTCATGGCCGAACACGGCCACTACGGCTTTGCTCTGGATGGCATCACGTTCATCGATCCCAAACCGGAGTCGTGCACTTTGGCGCGCTTTTCCGACGGCAGCTACGACATCGCGCCTTGGGAACGGCTCGCCCCGCGTCAGCCCGAGATGACCTGGTTCCGCCAGGCGCCGAGTTGCATGTACGACGACGGCAAGATGCACCCGAGCTTGGCGGGCGCGCACCAACGCAAGTGGGGGGCGACGCTGGACGGCAACACGGTCATTCGGCGCAGCGCCATAGGCATGAGCACCGATCATCAGATCCTCTACGTCGGCATCACCAACCACACGACGGCCAAGGTCCTGGCGCAAGGCATGCACCATGTGGGCGCACAAACCGTTGCACAGATGGACGTGAATTGGTCGTACCCGAAGTTCGTGACCTACGCGCCCGACAAGCAAGGTCAACTCCGCCCTATCGCTTTGGCCGACGGCTTCGAGTTCAGCGACAATCTGTACGTGCGCGAGCGCTCGATGCGCGATTTCTTCTACCTAGCCCGCAAAGAAGAGGTCGTGAGCCAGGAAGCCGCAAACGTGGACGCCAAGGCACCTGGGACCGCTCCGCCCACGACCCCCGTCGTACCCCAGACGCCCTGACGCGTCGCTCGAAATCGTTGACACCCTCCGGGCGCGGGTTCAGAAAAACCAGTGCCCGAACTACCGGAAGTCGAAGTCGTCCGCCGCCAACTCGAACGCGTCTGGGTGGGCCGGCGCATCGAAAGCGTTTGGGCCGCCAAACCGAACTATTTTTTCGTGAGTTCGCCCAAAACGTTGGTGGCGAACCTCACAGGCAAGCGCACTGTCGCACTGGTTCGTCACGGCAAGTACATCTTGGCCGAACTCGACGACGGCAGTCGCTTGTTGTGTCACTTGGGCATGACTGGGCAGATGACCACACGCGCCATCGAACGTGATGGCCACGTCCATTTGACGCTCGGCTTGTCGGGACACAAGACGGTCTCTTTCCGCGACGTGCGCAAGTTCGGCAAGGTCGAGTGGATCGCGCCCGGCCGCAGTTCGCCTCGCCTGGACAAGTTGGGCCCCGACGCGCTGGACGCCACGCGCGCGCAGCTCGAAGAGGGTTTTCGTGCTCGTCGCGTCGCTGTGAAGAGCGCGCTGCTCGATCAGAAGGTCGTGGCAGGAGTTGGGAACATCTACGCCGACGAAGCGCTATTCGCCGCCCGCATTTCTCCTCTGCGTCCGGCCTCGAGCTTGAACGCCGACGAGCTGACTCGATTGGCTCGGAACGTCCGCAGGATCCTCAGGACCAGCGTCGAGCGCGGTGGCAGCACGATCAACGACTACATCCAGCCCGACGGCGAGCTGGGCGGCTACCAGAACTGGCACAGGGTTTACGGCAAGACCGGCGAGCCTTGCCCCTGCTGCCACGGCCCGCTCGTGCGCATCGTGGTGGGCGGCCGCAGCAGCCACTTCTGCCCCACATGCCAAACCTAGCCAGCGGGTCCCTGGCGCGCTACTGGCGCGTTCATGTCTGATGACGCCAAGAAAGCTGCCGCGCTCGCGGCCCTGCGCTTCGTACCCGAGAGCGGCATCGTTGGCCTGGGAACGGGCTCGACCGCCAAGCACTTCATCGACGGCATCGGCGAACTGGTGCGGCAAGGGCGCAAGCTCTCTGCGGTTCCCACGAGCGAGCAGAGTCGGGCTCAGGCAGAGGCCCTGGGCATTCCGCTCGAACCAGTCGACGGCCCCTGGGACATCGCCGTCTGCGTCGATGGCGCCGACGAGGTGAGCGACGAGCTTGACCTCATTAAAGGTGGGGGCGGCGCCCACACCCGTGAGAAGATCGTCAATCACGCCAGCCTGCTCAACGTCATCGTCGTGGACGAGAGCAAGCTGAGTCGGCATCTCGGCGAAAAATGGGCCGTTCCCGTTGAGGTTCTGGCCTTTGCCCACGAAGCCACAGCTCGCGCCTTGGCAGTGCTGGGCGACGTGAGCCTGCGCAAGAGGAACGGCGCGGCCTGGCGCACGGACTCGGGAAACTACATCTACGACATCCGCATCGGCGTCATCGAGGACCCCTGGGTATTCGACGTCGAACTGCATTCGATCCCGGGAGTGGTCGAAACCGGCCTGTTTTGCGGGCGGGCCGACGTCGTGCTGGTCGCCGGTGCGGCCGGCGTGCGCGAACTCCGCCGCCCAGACTGAACGAAGCTGTTTCAGTAAGGGTCCGGTCCACCAGCCTGGGCCCGGCGTGGCTGGTCGCGGTTTGACAAGGTAGGCCCGGAGCCCCGAGGATCCCCCTGTAGCCTCGGAAGTCGGAGCGGGATCCCTTTGCGAATCGAAGTAGCAGGACAAACGGACGTCGGACGCAAGCGCGCCCACAACGAGGACAACTTCGCCATCCTCGGCGACTACGGCCTCTACATCGTCGCGGACGGCATGGGCGGCCACGCCTCGGGCGAGGTGGCGTCGCAGTTGGCAGTCGACACCATGCGCGAGTTCTTTGCCGCGACCACAGACGATCCGGATCGCACGTGGCCGTACAAGATGGATCGCAGCAAAGGCTACGAGGAAAATCGGCTGATCACTGGGATCATGCTGAGCAACCTGCGTATTTTCGAGTCGGCCAAGACCAATCCCGGCCAGCGAGGCATGGGTACGACCATCGTCGCCATGTTCGTCACGCGTGAAGGCGTCTACGTAGCGCACGTGGGTGACAGCCGCGTCTACCGCATCCGCGATGGGCAGATGGAGCAGCTGACCGAAGATCACTCTCTGCTCAATGACTATCGGAAGATGAAGCAACTGACCGACGAGGAGATTGCAAACTTCCCGCACAAAAACGTAATCGTACGCGCGCTGGGCATGAAGGAAACCGTCAAGGTCGATACGCGCTTCGAGAGCCCGCGCCCGGGGGACGTCATCGTACTTTGTTCCGATGGCTTGGCCGGCCCGGTCACCGACGACGACATTCGGTCCATCGTGCTGTCGACGAACGATCTCCAGGCGGCCGCCCAGAAGCTAGTCGACCGCGCCAACGAGAACGGTGGCCCGGACAACGTGACCTGCGTCTTGGCGCGCTGGATCTGATTCCATCGCCAGAGCCGAACTTTTTCGGCTCGAGCGTGTCAATGGAGAGAGATGGCCGCACCGGGCAAGCCGATCGAGTTCGATGCCAGCTTCTTGGCTCGCTTGCGCAAACGCGAGGAACGGGCCTTCTGCGAGCTGGTCACGAGCTACGAGGGCCAGGTCTATCGCCTGATTTGGCGCATGCTGGGGAACGCTTCCGATTCGGAAGACATGACCCAAGAGGTATTCGTCCAGGTCTTCAAGAGCCTCGACAGCTTTCGCGGCGACTCGAAGCTCTCGACTTGGATTTACCGAATTGCCATCAATCTCACGAAAAATCGCGCCAAGTACCAAAAGCGGCGTCATCAAGGCTCTCACTCCGACATTGACGGAGGCGAGCCGCTCGACCGCCACAACCAGGCGCAGGGTTGGACGAGCGGAGAGACCAGCCGACCTGACCTGTCGGCCATCGGCAACGAAGCCGAACGCGCCGTGGTCGAGTGCCTGCACTTACTAGAACGCGACTTTCGCGAAATTCTCGTTCTGCGCGACGTAGAAGGACTGAGCTACGAAGAGGTCGGCGCCATCACCGAACTGGGCGAAGGCACCGTGAAGAGCCGCCTGCACCGCGCCCGTGGCGAACTGCGACGCTTGGTGGAACAACGTCTGGGAGAGAAACTGCAATGAGCACGGACGCCGACGACACCGAGCACTCTGGAAGCGAAAACCGCGAATCCGAGCCGCCGCTGCCGCTGCTCGCGAGTGCGCTGCGGACGCCACCTCTGCCCCACGCGTCGCTCTTGCCCAAGATCCAAGAGCGCATCTACCAGCGCACCCGTGGTCGCTACTTTCGCCCCAAGAAAGCGGGCCTGCGCGATCCCATCACGTTGGCGCTGCTCATCGCCCTCGTGCTGGCGGTAATCGCAACGGCCACCTTCATGGTGTTCGTGCCGCTGTTCGACAGCCTAAGATAAAGAAGCTGTCCTGCACTCGAGCAGGACGGCCGAGCCCGTGCGCAGGACGGCCCGCCTCATTTGAGAACAACGGGTGCGTAGCCGCACAAGATCGCGCGCGGCGACATTTCGTCAGGGCTGCAGCCGCCGAGCTCGTCGAAGTAGCGGCCTGTGCCGGGGGTTTCGAGATAGTCGCAAGCAGTCCAGCACTCTTCGGTCCGCGCCTGGCACGAACACTGGAGCAAGACCGGGGTCGTGAACTCTCGGTAGTCTTCGCGCATGGTCCAACTCAGACAGACGAAGTCTTCGGTCGGCTCACAATCGCCCACGGCCGCAGGGCGTGCGGGTTCGCAGTTGCAGCTAGCCGGATCGACGAGCCGAACGCCCGGATAGGCAAAATCGATGTTCTCAGGAGCGCAGTCCCACTGGGCAGGCGGACAAGCGTAGCTGTCGGGCGGAACGGGACCCAGATCGATGGTGCCGCCCGTTCCCACGTCGACGCCACTCGACGCTGTTCCACCCGCGGCCGGCGCGCCGCCACTGCTGGAGCCGCCCGCCGCGTCACCGGCGCCCCCAGCTCCAGTGCTCGAATCGTCAGCGTCGTTCAGGCCCCCCCCACAGGCGGTGGCCAGAGCAGCGCCCAAAATGACCAATGTGTGGAGCAGACGCTCCGAGTGACCGGCTTCGAATGATTTTTTCATGATTGTTCAAGCTTCCCAGAGGTCAAGGGCAGAGAGACCCGGATCGATGACGTCACGGCGCGCCGCCGTGTGTGCTTGGCGGGCAAGTGCGCTGGAGATGTAGCCGTGCGCCACCAGCTCGTCGTGATCGGCACCGATGCCGTCGACGGCGACGCAGGCGAGCATGTCCAAGAGCAGCGGCCAGTAGGGCAATAGCTTCGCGCGCTGCGAGGCGTTCAAGCCCGAAAGGACAGCCCAGCACAGCCGACTGTGCTGCACTTCGTCTTTCATGTGACCGTGATTCAGGCTGCGCATCGCGGAATCGAACATGTCGACTCGCGCCTTTTGCAACAGCACCACGCCAAGCGTTTCGGTGAGACAACAAAAAGCGACGCGTAGCAGGCGATTCTCTTCTTCGCCGACGCGCGGAAAGAACAGGCGTGCCTCCGACCGGGCTTCAATCTCTCGATATTCGTGGCCAAAGAAAACTGCTCGATCCCGACACCACAGCGAGTGCTTGTATTCGTCAGCGACGGCGCGCTCGGCCAGCTGGATGAGGCCGGACGGCGCGCCCAAGGCGATCATGTCCTGACGCACGTGCCCCAAGCCGACCCACGAGGTACGTTCGCCCAGTGCACGCTGCCACCAGTAGTCGGCGACCAGTCGGCGCTGGGCGGCAGAGAGTTCCAGCGCGGCATCCATGCCCCTGTACAAAGCCAGAAGCGTGCCAGCATCGTGGCTCACCGTTTGCGCTCCGTTCGGCGTGGGCGGTGGTCAGGCGAATGACCAGATCGAGCGGACGCTGGTCACTGCAGGCTCCACTCGGCGACGACGACAAGAGGCTAGGAGTTCTGGCGCATGGATTCGAACCATGATTCAGGGATTCAAAGTCCCTTGTCCTGCCATTAGACGACGCCAGAGAAGCGCGGCACCCGTCTCCAGGGGCCGCGAGGGCGTGCATACGAGCAAAAGACGCCCCGGCCTTCAAGCTCGATGCGCAATTGCGGCGCGCGCACCCGCTCAGCTCGAAAAGGAGGCCAAAAGCTGGGTCGCCGTCGCCTGCGCGCCACGTACGCAGTCGGGGATGCCCACCCCGCCAAAGCCAGGACCGGTGAGTGAGAGCCAAGGCTGCCCGCGGAGCTCGCGGCCCACCTCGCGCATGAGCTGGAGCTGACCGAGTTCGGGTTGGGGATTGCCGCGCGCGTAACGGTAAGCGCGCGCGAAGCGAACGGTCCCGAGTCCGCCCATGAAGCGCTGCAGTTCGCGGTGCGCGACCTCGATCAGCTCTTGGTCCGTAGCGCTCAGGATGTTTGGGCCGACGTGGCGCGCGCCACCGAGGAAGGCGCGCACGAGAGCTCCTCCAGGCGGGGCGCGGCCAGCCCACTTCGACGAGACGTACGTTGCGGCCAGGATGTCACCTTCGCCGGGAGGGACGATGAATCCAGAACCCGCGAGCTCGCGCTCGAGACCGCCTTGGTCCAAAGCAAAGAAGACCGTTGCTGTCGGCGCACCATTCACGCGGGAGAGCAACTGCGCGAGTCGGGGGGCCGCGTCGCCCAGCAGGCCTGCCCCGACCCAAGGAGAACCGGTCACGACGACGTGACGCGCTTCGACGACATCGGTCAGGGTGCGAACGCGTACGGTCGCGCCTCGGCTCTCGATACTCGTCACCGGACTGCTCAGCCGCACCGTCCCTGGGGGCAAACGTTCGTAGAGCGTCGAGATCAGCTGCCCCAGACCGCCGCGCAGCGACAAGAAGGGACTGCCTGGCGGCTTGCGAGCGTGCGTGAGCGCCGACCACAAGCTGCTTTGACCCGACAGACCAACGAACAGGCTTCCGTGCCGCCTCTCCGACTCGACGAGCTGCGGGAACGCTGCGTCGATGCTGAGCTTGCGCCCGTCGCCCGCGAATACGCCAGACAACAAGGGGCCAGCCAGGCGCTCGGCCATCTCGGTCCCCAGGCGCCTCTCGAGAAATCCGAGGATGCTTTCTTCGCCTCGGTCTCGCCGTCGTGGCACTAGCGGTTCGCAGGCGGCCCGAGCCTTGCCCAGGTCGCTCAGCAGGGGAGTGTCGAGCAAGGCGCCCAGCTGAGTCGGCACACCCAGCGATAACCCAGGGGGCATCGGGTAAAGGGCACCGTCGCGCGCCACGAACACAGCGGTGGTTGCAGGCAGCGGCTTCACCAGGTCGGCTTCTAGACCGAGTTCGCGACAGAGCGATGCGGCTTCGGGCTTGGTCTGCAAGAACGAATCGGCACCCACATCGTACAAGAAGCCGTCGTGCGCTTCCGTCCGAATGCTGCCTCCAAGGCGCACATCGGCCTCGAGAAGGACGGTGCGCTGGCCTGCCCGCTCGAGCTCGAAGGCCGTCGTAAGCCCGCTGATGCCTGCCCCGACGACGACGACGGGGAGAGAACTCATCCCCGAGCGCCCAGCTCGTGAATGCGAGCCACGAGGCGAGTGACCATGTCGGGAGGCACCTCGGGAATGATGCCGTGACCGAGATTGAAGACGTGGCCAGACAGCTTCTTGCCCTCGGCCACGATCTGCGCGGCCCGCGGCTCGAGCACTTCCCAGGGCGCGAGCAGCAGCAGCGGCTCGAGATTGCCTTGCAAAGCCACATCGTCGCCAAGGCGCTCGCGCGCTTGAGTCAGCGTGAGCCGATGGTCGATGCCGATCACCGTTCCGCCGGCGCGCTTCTGAAGCTCCAGCAACATCGCAGTGCCCGTTCCGAAATGAATGACGGGCACTCCTGTTTTCTGCACGTCTTGCAGGATGTGAGCGACATGGGGGAACACGTACTGTTCGTAATCTTGCGGCGCGAGCGCACCCACCCACGAGTCGAAGAGCTGCACAGCTTGCGCGCCCGCTTCGATCTGTGCACGCAAGTAGCGGCGGACCACCTCGGAAAGCTTGCTCATCAGCAGCCCCCAGCCCTCCGGGTCGGAGTACATGAGCTGCTTGGTGCGTACGTACTGCGACGACTTGCCGCCCTCGATCAGATAGCTGGCCAAGGTGAACGGCGCGCCGGCGAAGCCGATCAACGGAGTCTTGCCCTCGAGCTCGGCACGGATCATCCGGATGGCATCCATCACGTAGCCGAGGCCATCTTCGGCTTCGATCACTCGCAGGCGCTCGATGTCGGCGCGCGTACGGATGGGCGAGTGAACGACAGGCCCCTCACCCTGCGCGAATTCGAACGGCGCGCCCATGGGCTCGAGTGGCAACAAAATGTCGGCGAACAAGATGGCCGCGTCCACGCCGTGCGCGCGAATCGGCTGCAGCGTCACCTCCGTGGCCAGCTCCGGATTCTTGCACAACTCCAGCAGCGTGTGATCTTTTCGCAGCGCCCGATACTCGGGCATGTAGCGACCCGCTTGGCGCATGAACCAAACGGGCGTGGTGTCGACGGGCTCACGCCTACAGGCGCGGATGAAACGGTCCCACATGGTGTTTTCGGTCTTCTCGCGTGAAATTCAGGGCTCGAGGGGCAGCGGCGACGTACCGGAAGGCGCGTGCGGCGCGGTTTCGCCCTTGGCTGCCTTCTGCTGCATTTCGTATTTGGAGGGGCACTTGGCCATGATGTGCGTGGCCTCGAAATTCCCCTCTGCGCTCAGCTTGCCTTCAGCGGTGACCAGCACATCCATACCGGGCACGTCGCGAAAGGTGTCGGGCACTATGCACTCGGCGTAGCGCACCGGCAGGACAGAGCCGTTCTTTTCCATGTCGAAGCGGTATTCGCACGGCTCGGCTCGGTGTCGAAGAGAACCTTTGACGAGCGCGCCTTCGACACGGACGTTGCGGTCCTGGTACTTGGAGGGCTCCTTGACCAGCTGATCGGTCGAGACCGAGTAAATGGCCGAATCTTCGGCGCTCGAAAAAACCAAGGTGAGGATGGCGCCGGCGACCACGAGCAGCGCCACGAGCAGACCCCAGTTGCGCCGCGGCTCTTCCATGGGTCTGGCCGCGTTGACGACGGCGGGCGCCGCGGCATGCCGCTCCGCTTCTTCTTTGGCTTGCTGCTCGGATTCGGCGATTGCCTTTTCCAGCTCTTGGTCGAGATCACCCATGACCCTTGGAAACCTAGCAAGCCTCGTCGCAAATCAACCTGCTCAGCTCGGTTTCCGCTCACAATGGTGATTTTTCTGTTGAAATCGGCCAGGGTCGACCACCTCTGGTGACCGTTCCCGACCCCCCCACCGCGTGGACGGCCTTCGACCTGCCTCCCGGCGCCACACTCCCGCTGGCCTGCCCAGCGTGCCTCGCGCCCGGCACGCGCGAGGTCGTGGTTCCCGGTGGATCCGAGAGCGACCCTCGGCTGGTCGCACACTACTGCGACTCGTGTGGTGCCGAACTCGACAGAGCCACCACACGCAGCCTCGCTCTGCTGTTCGCCGCCAGCGCGCTCGGAGTTTTCGCAGCCAGCGCATGCGCGTTCGCTTTCGGTGCACGTCATCTACCCTGGCAACTCGCTTCCAGCGCGGCCGCGGCCGCGTGCATCCCAGTCGCGCTCTTGCTTTGCAGAAAGTGGCCCGAGGCTCCGCACGCGCTCGTGCGAGCCGGTGCGGCTGACCAATACCTAGCGGCACAACGCAGCTACGCGCGACTCTCGGCGGTGCCACTTGCAGTCGACCGAGCCCCCCCCGAGCTGCGTCGCAGGCTGCCGCTCGCGCTGCCGCTCTTGGTGGCGCTGGCCTGGTCGCTCGGCATTCAGTACGCGGCACGGGCCGACGTCTGGATCGTCCAGAGCGAACAAGACCTGACCCTGCTCATCGACGACGCCGTCGTCGGCTCGGTGCCGGCATCGCTCGAAGAGACACCGGAGGCAGGCCGACGCGAGGTCGTCCTGGGAGGCCACAGACGACTCACTCTCGTCGACACCAGTGGAGCGCTGCGCGCCGAGGCGAGCGCGAGCCTGTTCCCAGGGAGGAGCTACTTATTTGGTCAGACACCGGCGGGGCGCTGCTTCTTCGTCGAGCAACGCGCCTACGGGCGCGCTTCGAAGGAGACCCGGGGTAGCTCTTCTTTCACGGGCCTGGAAGGCCCTGGGCCACTTTGGGAGCTGCCCGTGCCCATCGATTTCTGGTTCGTGCCTCCACCTCCCCCAGGCCCCGCTTTGACGTCCGGAGGCAGACAAACGGCTTTGCGTCTTTTGCCCTGCTCCCGCTCCAGCCGGTCGCAGGCCCCATCCGGCAAGAGATAGCGATGCGCAGTTGGCACCCCGGAGGCGCTGATTATACTGCCGCAACGTGACCGCGGATCCGAACGACTCTACCCCCCCTGGCATCTCCGAACAGACCCCTGACGGCGATGCGGCTTCTCCGGCCGAAAGCGTAGGCGCATCTACCGATCCGCTTGCCGCGGCTCAGGCCGAAGCGTTGCGCTACAAAGATCAACTGCTGCGCACGGCTGCGGATTTCGACAACTTTCGCAAAAGAGCACGCCGTGAGTTGACCGACGCCGAGCGCAAGGGTCGCGACGACCTCCTCAAGGATTTGCTTCCGGTTTTCGACAACCTGGAGCGGGCCGTCCAGCACGCGCAGACCGCGGGAAGTGGCGATGATTGGAAAGGCCTGTCGGACGGCATCGATCTAGTCATTCGTCAATTTCGCGACACGCTGGGGCGGTTGGGGGTCGAGCGGGTGGGCTCCATCGGTCTGCCTTTCGATCCAGGCGTGCACGAGGCGATCCAGCACCTCGAGACGACCGATGTTGCTCCCGGCGTCGTGGCCTTCGAGGTTCAAGCTGGCTACCGCCAGGGCGAGCGGCTGATTCGTCCCGCGCTGGTGGTCGTGGCCAAAGCCCCGCAAGAAACCGTCCCCACCGAAGCGCCGCCAAGTCCGCAGGTCGTCAACTGAATCTTTAAGGCGCAGCCGCAAAGACCGATCGGTCTTCGGCCGCGCACGAATTTCGCTATGGTGACTCGACGATGAGCAAGATCATCGGGATTGATCTCGGTACGACCAACTCCTGCGTCTGTGTGCTGGAAGGCACCGGCGCGCGTGGAGAACCGGAAATCGCCGTTATTCCCAATACAGAAGGGGCGCGGACTACGCCAAGCGTGGTCGCCTTCACTGAACGAGGCGACCAGCTCGTTGGCCAAGTCGCCAAGCGCCAAGCCACGACCAACCCCGTGCGCACCGTCTCGGCGGTCAAGCGCTTGATGGGCCAGAAATTCGACAGCGCCGAGGTGCAGACGCACCGTGCCGTCAGCTCC
The DNA here is from genome assembly GCA_038324055.1 of Polyangiales bacterium. Lineage (GTDB taxonomy): Bacteria > Myxococcota_A > Polyangia > Polyangiales > Polyangiaceae > NIC37A-2. The sequence continues at coordinate 23,484 of JBBQHO010000042.1, forward strand.
TACGACATCATCCGGCACGAGAACGGCGACGCCTGGGTACAGATCGGCGAGCGCCAGATGTC
>JBBQHO010000043.1:0-23355 GCA_038324055.1 Polyangiales bacterium
GATGTGGCTGGGTTCGGCGTCCGAACTTTCGCCGTGGACAGAGCGGCCGCGCGTGCGCTGGGCGCGCAGCCACGCATTCCTGGCGATCGTGATCGTGGCTGCCATCGCCTACGGCCTCTTCATGAGCTTTTACACGGTGCGTTGGCACCATCGGCTCGGTACGGCCATTTTCGATTTGGGCATCAACAACAACTTGTTTGCTGGCGGTTTGCACGGCAAGTTCAACCACAGCCCGATCGTGTTCCCGGACGACCCGGCGAAGTATTGGGCCAACCACGTCAAACTCGGCCTCTACCTGTTCCTGCCGATCTACGCCCTGATCCCCAAGCCCGAGACTCTGCTCGTCATTCAGTCGATCTCGCTCGGACTCGGCGCGATTCCGCTGTTTTTGTTCGGTCGACGCCACATCCCCGAGTGGGCCGCCTGCGTCATCGCCCTCTGCTACCTGGCCTACTACCCCATGCACGGGGCTAATTTCTACGAGATGAAGGAGCCGCCGACTGCTGCGGTCTTCGTTCTCACCACGATCTGGGCGATGGACGCGAAGCGGTTCAGGACCGGGTGGGTGTTCTTCTTCGTCAGCATGATCATGCGCGAAGACATGCCCATCCCCTTGGCGGTGATCGGCGTGTTCTTCTTGCTCAGTGGCTACCGGCCGCGCACGGGTTTGGTGATGACTGCGATCGCCACCATCTGGTTCGTTTTTCTCCGCTTCAAGGTCATGACCGATGCGGGTTCCTGGTGGTTCCCCAACATGTACAAGGACCTCTACTCGGAGCCCGATACGGGCTTCCGCAGCGTTCTCAAGACGTTGATTTCGAACCCGGCTTTCGTCCTCAAGCACATCTTTGTCGAGAAAAAGTTCTGGTACTTGATGCACCTGCTCGTGCCGGTCGTGTTCTTGCCCGCGCGTCGCTGGTACCTGTGGGCAGCGTTCGTGCCCGGGGCCATCCTGACGCTCTTGATCACGAACTACGATCCGCCGCTCATGTTCTCGTTCCAGTACGTCATGTACTGGGGACCCTACCTGTTCGTAGCGGCGATTCTGGCCGTGCGCGCCATCGTCGCCGAGCACCCGTTCGGTGTGCCCAAAGGGGCCGCTGCAGTCGCGGCGGTGGCTTTCGCTTCACTCGCGCTCACCTACAACTACGGCGCGTTCCCAAGGCGTGATCTGGCGCTGCAGTCGGGCTACCACAAGATCAAGTTCGGTTGGTCGGCCGAAGAGGAAAGAACGTACCAGGACGTGCTGGCTTTGGTCGCTTCGGTGCCCCGGGACGCCAGCGTCGCAGCGACGGAGCGGGTAGGCGCGCACTTGTCGGGACGGGTGGACTTTTTTACTCTGCGGCGCGGTACGCACGGCGCGGAGTACCTTGTTGCGCGTAAGTCGGAACTGCGACTCGACAAGACCCGTGACCATGTGCGTGACGCGCTGAGCGAAGGTCAATACGGCTTGCTGCGGCGCTTTGGCGAATTCGCAGTGCTCAAGAAGGGCGCCAGTACCGACGGCAACGCCGCACTGATCGAAGAGTGGGAACTGGGCAAGAAGCCGCGCGTGAAGCCCAGGAAGCCGAAGCGCAACGAAAAACCCGACGAAGGGGACGGCCCCGAAGGTTCACCCGAAGAAGAGCCGGAAGAAGGAGGTCAACCATGAGCCACGCCGAGAACGGCCCCCCGAACCTGGAAGCACCGACTCTCGACCTGTCCGTGATCGCTCCGATCTACAACGAAGAAGAGAGCATCCCTCACCTGCTCGAACAGCTGCACGCGGCGCTGGACGGGACGGGGCTCAGCTTCGAGCTGGTGCTCGTGGACGACGGCTCCAAGGACCGTAGCTGGCAGGTTTTAGCCGAGCGCGCAGCCCGCGATCCCTCGCTGGTGATCGTGCGTTTTCGCCGCAACTTCGGCCAAACAGCGGCCTTACAAGCTGGTCTCGACGCCTGCCGTGGTCGCAACGTCGTGCTCATGGACTCCGATCTACAGAACGACCCCAACGACATTCCGGCCATGCTGGCCAAGCTCGACGACGGCTACGATTTGGTCGCCGGCTGGCGCGCCGATCGTAAGGACGCGTTTTGGAATCGCCGCCTGCCCTCGATGATCGCCAACCGCATCATCAGCGTGACGACCAAAGTGCAGCTGCACGACTACGGCTGCACGCTCAAGGCCATGCGCTATGAGGTCGCCAAAGAGCTGCGGCTCTACGGCGAGATGCACCGCTTCATCCCCGCCGTCGCCAACTGGGTCGGCGTGCGGGTCGTGGAAATGGCCGTCAATCATCGAGCACGCGAGTTCGGCACCACCAAATACGGCATCGGCCGGACACTGCGCGTCGTACTCGATCTGATCACGGTGCGCTTCATGCAGAGCTACTTGGTGCGTCCGATGCAGGTTTTCGGCCTGGCGGGCATCCTCAGCGGATTTTTGGGCTTCGCCGTGTGCGCATTCTTGGCCGTCGAGAAGATGTTCTTCGACAAGGAGATCGGGAGTCGCCCACTGCTCATGTTCGGGGTGCTCTTGATCGTGGTCGGCGTGCAGTTGCTGTCGCTCGGCCTGGTGGCGGACGTGGTCTCACGCACCTACCACGAGTCTCAAAACAAGCCGCCGTACTACGTGCGCACGCGCGTGAGCGGCACGGGTTTTCTGCCGACTGCGTCTCCCAGCTCAGCCGAGCTCGAGTCGCCCACGCTTTGAGCGCGCGGCCCAACGGGCCATGAGCGCCCACAACACCAGATCGATGCCGAGCGAGATGCCTCGGGCAACGATACCCGCGGTGAGTGCGCCGGCGACGCCAAGCGCGCGAGTGGCCGTCGTGGCGACGACCGCTTCGCGCACGCCTGCACCCGCAGGCGCCAAGAACGCTAGGAATCCAGCTAAAATGCCAAGTACGAGAGCCACGCCCACAAGCACGGCGCTCTGGGCTGTAGCGCCAAAAGCGATGCCCAGTAGCGTGCCGTGCAAAATCCACCCGCACCAGTGCACGCAATAGAAACCGACCGCGGCAGGGGGAATCAGAGGTCCCTGACCCGACAGACGGAGCAGCTGGTGCAAGCGTCGAGGCAGCACTCGACGATCGACGAAGACAAAAACGAAGAGCGCGGCGATGCCGACCGCTACGGCGAACCACGACAATCCGGCCAAGCGTTCGCCAAGTGCGCCAAGCACTTCCGGATAGAGCCCGAGGACCAACGCGCAGATCGAGCCACCGGTCGTGCACCACGTGAGTACTTCCAAGAGCAGCGTGCTGCCCATGACCTGGGGACTCACCCCAATCGAGCTGGCGCCGGCCAGGCGCACGGCGGGCAGTCCGACCTTTCCGGGCGTGTAGCGGGCGACCTGCGCGGCAAAATAGAGGGCGCGCGCGGGGACCCGCGGGACCTGATGCCCCGTCCAAGTCTCCAACAAGCAGAGCCAAGCGGACGACTGCACCCAGGTCGAAAGCAGAGCGGGCAGCAGCGATAACACCACGAACAGCGGATCGACCGTCAGCGAACTGGGATCGAAACCCTGGGCCATTTCACGCGCTGCCAAGGCAATGAAGCCAACGCCAGCAACGCCAAAGGCGACGCGCACCCAGCGCCCCCAGCGCTGTTTTTGGGGTGACCTCGACATCGGCGCGTCCTAGCACACCGACCCGCGGTCCAGCCTCGCTCGAAGGACAAAAGGCAGCTCGCGGACCGGAGCCGGCGTCGGTGGACGTTTTCTCGTAGACTCGCATGGTGCGAACCTTCGGGAGAAGCAGCGCCCTGCTCGGCGGGCTGTTCTTGATGCTCGGCGCCACGTCGGCGCGGGCCCAGTTCAATCCGCACGGACGCCAGAAGAAGCCTCCAGCCGGCAGCGTTCAGCCGCGCCCGGCTGAGACGCCGCGCGCTCCCCGCACTCCAGGCACGGCGACGACACCATCCGCGACGCCGCCAACTGCCCCGCCGCCGAGCACGGCCTCGGAATCGAGCGACGACGCGGTGGCTCGGCCCACGTTGATCGCGCGTTACCGCGCGCTCGTGCTCGAGAAGCCCGGCGAGCCCCTACCGCTGCAACGTCTCACCGAGCTGAGCTTGCAGGAGACGGGCTCTCTCGAAGCGCTGGTTCGCGAGTTCACGGAGATGGCGAACTCTCCTGGTCCCCGGCGCTACGCCGCGACCTTGGCGCTCGGAGCTCTGCTCGAGCGTTCGGGCCAAGTCGCCGAAGCCGTGCTCGCCTACGCACGCGCGGGCGAGCTCGAACCCACACGTCCAGAAGCCTATCGCGAAGCCGCGCGGCTCGCTTTCAGTCGTGGCGACCGCGCGGCGGCCGAAGAAGGATGGACCCGAGCGCTTCCGCTCACGCGCGGCATGGATCGCGATTTCGTGCTGCGCGCTCTGCGCAGTTCGTGTCTCGACCGCGACGACTTGGTCGAGGCCCGCAAGTACCAAGAACAGCTGACGCAAACCGCCTCCGGACAAATCCACGTTGCTGCCGAACTCGGTCGCGAGCTGTTGACGCGCGGCAAAGCGAACGAAGCCGCGAGCGAACTGGAAGGGGTCTTGCGCAAGAACGGGGGCGACGTGCGCGCTCTCCCGCCGCTGCTCCGCGATATGGGTCGCGCACAGTTGGCTAGCGGTCAGCTCGACCGAGCCACGCTCACCTTGGCCCGAGCCGCACGCCTGGCCGCAGGCCAGCCCGGCTTGCAACGCGAAATCGACATGGCCCGCGCCGAAGTGGCACGCAAGCGCGGTCTGATGGCGGAGTTCGTGAAGAACCTGGCGGGCGAAGCCACGACGGGACCGCGCCTGCGTCTTGTTGGCCAACTCCACGAAGAACTCGGCAACGCCGATGAGGCCGTGCTCAGCTATCGTCGCGCTCTGGCCAAGAGTCCAAACGACGTCGACGGCCGCCTGGATCTGGTCCGTTTGCTGGAGGCCGGAGGACAGCTGGACGCTGCTGAGTTCGAGTACCGAACGCTGGTGCGCAATGCGCCATCGGATCTGCCGCTCGCCCTGCGCTACATGGAGGCCTTGCTGGCGCGTGGTCGGCGAGAGCAAGTGTTGGTCGAGTTCGACCGTGTCGAGCCCCGGGTATCCGACGTCGATTCACGCTTGCTGCTGATCGATTTCGCAGAGCGCATCGAAGAACCCGCTCGCGCTTCGCGTTTGCTCGCGCGCCTCGATCAGTCTGCTCTCTCGGATCCCCGTCATCTGGTCGAGTTGGGTGGGCGCTTCTACCGCGAGGGCAAGTCGGACAAGGCTCGCGAAATCTGGAAGCGGCTCGCGACGCTGGCCTCTCATCGCCCCACTGCCGAGCGAGCAAGACTCCTCGTGCTCTACGGCGAGGTCCTGCTCGACCACGAGGAGACACAGGCGGGCCTCGCTGCGCTCGAGCAAGCGGCGCAGCTGGCAGCCGACGACGCCAAAGTGCAGCGCAGCTTGGCGCTTGGCCTGGAGCGCGCAGCCAGTCAAGACCCGGGCCCCGGGCGCGCGCGGTCGAGTGGTCGCGCCCTGGCCCTCTGGCTCGCTTTCTTGGCCAAGACAGGTGGCGGTGAATCGGAGCGCATCGAAGCGCGACGTCACGTCGTCCGTTTGTGGCAACAAAGCGATCGTCTGGCTCTGGAGCTGCCGAACTTGCGCAAACGCCTCGCCCGAACGCCTCCGGATCTCGAGGCAGGCCGTTTGCTAGTCGAAGCGGAGTCGAAGCTTGGCCTGAATCGTCAGGCCGAAGACAGCCTCGGTCGAATCCTACGCGTCGCGCCAGGCGACACACAAAGCCTGGAAGCCCTGATGGCACTACTCGAACGCACGGGGCGCGGCGCAGCTGCCCTCGACGTCGGTGAACGTCTGGTGGTTGTCGACCCCAACCATGCGCGCGCACATCTCGAGCACGCGATGCGCCTCGCCAGCAAGCTGCGGCTGGACGAGCGGGCGTTGGGCTACGCGGAGCGCAACGTCGCGCTCGATTCTCAGAACGCATCGGCGCAAGCAGAACTCGCCGAACTCTATCGTCTGCAGGGCAAGTACCAGCAAGCGCGCGCATCCCTCGAGCGCGCGCTCTCGCTCGATCCGGCCATGGAACCTGCTCTGCTTGCGCTCGCAGAGCTGTGCGTGCTCGAGGGCGACGAAGCACGCGCTGCCGCACTGCTGCTCCGCCTCGTAGCGCGGAGCACAGACGAAGCGCGCATCGGTCGCGCTGTACAGAGGGCGCTCGCTCTGGCCGCTGCCGCGCCCACGGGCAACGCCGCGCTCACGGAACTCGACGAGCTCCTTCTGCGCCTCTCCATTCAACGGCCGACGCGCCCGCTCTACCGCTCGCTTTTGCTCGAAGTGTACGAAGCGGAGCGCCAAGCTCTGGAACGCGCTCTGCTGTCCGATGCTCCGGCTGAGCGTGCGCTCGCGGAACTCGGCCTCGCTCGCCTCGGTCGGCGCGCGCTCACGCCGCTCTTGGCCATTCTCACGGGGCCCCGCCTCGAGGAGCATCATCTGGCCCTGTCACTGTTGGCCTGGGCCCCATCGCTCGAAAGTGCGCAGGCGCTCATGAGCTACGCAAAGAGCGCTGCGCCCGAAGCATTGCGCGTGCGTGCCTTGCTGAGTGTTTCACACGTCGAGCGCCCGGAGACGCTCCGGGCGCTCGAGAGCCTGCTCGACGGCCCTAGCGCTTGGGGTGGCCGCGTCGTTCAGGCTGCCGCTCGTTTGCTAGCGCAGCAGCACCTGGAACTCGCTCGCCCGGCCCTGTCGAAGGCCCTCGAGAGTCGCGATCCAATCGTTCAGAGCTACGCACTGCTCGGTTTGGCCGACCTGGGCGCCGCGCAGACGCGGACCCGCTTGGACGAGAAACTCCGCACGCGCGTCGAGGCCATCTTGGCAGACGAGACACGCGGCGCAGTCACGCGAGCAGCTGCCGCACTGTGCCTCGGCTCCCTTTCGGGCAGCAGCTCGAGTCTCGAGGCGTCGACTGGAGACGCCGAACCCCTGGTGGCTGCGGCAGCGTTGCGCAGCTGGGCGCGGCTCGACAGCCCCGATCGCACAGCGGCCTTGTCGCAAGCGCTCGTGCGCAGCCTTGCAGACGACGAGCGCGATACTCGGCGCGCTGCCGCAACGAGTGCGGCGCTGTTCTTTGGCACGACCGCCGACAAGAAAGAGGCGAACTCACCGGCGAAATGGCGCGATCGCGAGCCGTCCCTCGATCCGAGAGTAGACGTCGAGAACCGGCTGTTCGTCGAATTGCCAGCCCGCGCACGCCTCCACGCCCTCGTCCATCTGGAAGCGAGCTACATCGAGTTTGGTCGCTTGGTCTTGGAAACCTCGGATCGCGGCGCGCGCTCGCTGCTCGAACGCCTGGGTTCCGGCGGAGATCATCCAACGCTATCTCCGCTCGACGACGCACTGGGCGACGTCGAACCGGAGCTGGCAGCAGTTGCTCGGGCCACAGTCGGGCGCGTGCACGCCGCGTTGGCCCCTGAAATTACGGCGCTGGCGACGAGTGCTGAGCCGCAAACCCGTGCGTTGGCTCTTGGTCTGCTGGCGACACCCGGTCTCGCCCTTCACGGGAACGACGCCACTTGGCGGGCGGCACTCTTTGGTGATGCCGAGGGGCCGCGGGTCGCCGCCATCGAGCGCCTCGGGCAAGCAGCAACCGTGGCAGCCACGGCTCTCCTGGCTGAGCTGGGCCAAAAGAGCCCCGACTGGGGCACCCGCCGCAAGGTCGCACTCGCGCTCGGCCAGGCGCGCGAAAGGGCGCAAACCCCAGAGCAGCGCGCCTCCATCGACGCGGCACTCGAGCGTCTCACTCACGATGCGAGCGGCATGGTCGCGCGCGCGGCCCAGCAAGCGCGTTCGGGCACACCTGCCTGGCCCCGCTGAACTCCCTACTTCGTACGGGCGCGGGGCGCGATCTTCTTGGCCGGAGCGGCCTTCTTGGCAGCGCGCGTGAGCGAACTGGGCGGGCTCGCCTTTTGGGCGGGTGTGACGATGCGGGTCTTGTCGTGCTGACGAACGAGTTCCAAGAAGGTGAGCACAGCGTGACCGGTCCCACCTTTGGGATGCAACCCCGAAGCGCGCTCCCGATAGGTCGGGCCGGGCACGTCGCAGTGCATCCAGGGCACGCCCTCGGTGAACTCACGCAGGAACAACGCCGCGGTGATGGCGCCGCCATAGCGATCGCCCGTGTGCTTCAGATCGGTAACGTCGCTCTTGAGTTGTTGCGCCAACTCCTCGATCAGCGGCATGCGCCAGAAGCTTTCGCCGGCGCGGGCTGCCGCTTCTTGCATCGCGGTAGCGAGCGGCTCGACCCCGGTGAAAAATGCCGAATAGGGACTGCCTAGCGCAATCATGGTTGCGCCGGTCAGCGTGGCTGCATCCACCATGAAGTCGGGCTCGAGGCGCGCGGTGTAGGTGAGCGCATCGGCCAGCACCAAGCGACCTTCTGCGTCCGTGTTGATGATCTCGACGCCCTTGCCAGCGAGCGAACCGATCACGTCCGCCGGACGGTACGCCATGCCGTCGGGCATGTTTTCGGCGGCGCCGATGATACCGTGCACCTCGACGTCGGGAGCGATCGCGCTGATGGCGTCCATCAAGCCGAGCACGGCCGCTCCGCCTGCCATGTCGCTCTTCATGTCGGCCATCCCCTGCATCGGTTTGATGCAAAGACCGCCGGAATCGAACGTCAGACCCTTGCCCACGAACGCCACTCGGGCCTTGGGATTCTTGGGCGTGTAAGTCAGATGCATGAAGTACGGCCCGCGCGAGCTGCCTTGACCGACTGCGCTGTGCAGCAGCATGCCGGCTTTCGAGATACCCTTCGGATCGAGCACTTTGATGGAAAGGCCGCGTTTTTTGGCAACCTCGCGCGCGCGCTCCGCGAAGACTTCTGGATAGAGAACGTTTGGCGGCTCGTTGACGAGATCGCGCGCCAGGCACACGCCTTCGGCAATGCGCAGACCACGTGCAAACGCGCGCTTGTCGGCGTGACTCGGCCCCAGGACCGTCACCTGAGTCAACGTGGCTTTCTCGCGCGGCGTCTTGTGAAAATATTTGTCGAATTTGTAGGCCCCCAACGCCACGCCCAGTGCAACGGCTTCGAAGTCGGTTGCTCCCCAAGCACGAACATTCACGTGTGCCGCGCGCAAACCGAGAGCCGCGCGCATGCCGACGGCGAGCGCCTCGGCAATCACGATGGGCGCTGCCGCAGAGTCGCCACGCTTGCCGATGCCGGCGACCACCAAGTGACGTGTGGCACTACGCCCCAACGTCGGAATGACGAGCACGCTGCCGCGATCGGCCTTGAACTCAATCTGGGAAAGGTGCTTCTTCAAATCCGAAGAAAGCTTCTTGTCCTCGACAAGTTCCTCGGCCTCGAGATCTTCGGGGCCCAAGGTCAGAACGAGGACGTCGGCGGACGGTGCAGCCGAGGTGGTTTGCAGCTGGAACTTGGGAGACATGGGGGCGCAGGCTACAGCGGGTCTGGTCCAAGCCCAATTGGCAACGAGCCTGGGGGTGCGCCCATTGGCCAGCTGAGCTAGAGACGCTCGGGTCTCATGCTGGTTCTGGGAATCGAAACCTCGTGCGACGAGACGGCGGCCGCGGTGGTGAACGGTCGACTTGTGCTGTCGGACGTCATCCACAGCCAGGTCGAGCTGCACGCCGAGTTCGGCGGCGTGGTGCCCGAATTGGCGTCCCGTGATCACCTCAAGAACGCCGAACCCGTCATCCGGGCCGCTTTGGACCAAGCGGGAGTCGGACTGACCGACATCGACGCCATCGCCGTCACGTGTCGACCAGGTCTGTCCGGCGCCTTGTTGGTCGGTACGCAGCTCGCGCAGGCGCTGGCATGGTCCCAAGACAAGCCTCTGGTTGGTGTCGACCACCTCGTCGGGCACCTGCTGGCGGTCCAGCTCGAGTTTCCCGGGGCAGCGCCTTCGCCGGCCGTGCCGTTTCCCTATGTGGGCCTGTTGGCGAGCGGCGGCCACACGGCGCTCTATCGCGTCGATGGTCCATTGCCGGGCAAGATCGTCGAGCTTGGTGGCACGCGCGACGATGCGGCGGGCGAGGCCTACGACAAGGTCGCGAAGCTCCTGGGGCTCGGCTACCCGGGGGGACCCGTCGTCGACAAGCTCGCCCAAGAGGGGGACCCGGATGGCGTCGAGCTGTCGATACCGATGGCGCAGAAGGATTCGCTGGAGTTCAGTTTCTCGGGTCTGAAAACCAACGTGATGCGCTGGGTCCACGAGCACGGCAGACCGGACAACGACAAGAATCTTCGCGACCTCTGCGCCGCATTTCAGCGACGGGTCGTGGACACGCTGATTGGCAAGGCCCTGGTCGCCGCAGAAAAGCAGAGCCTCGATACGATCGTGCTCGGCGGCGGCGTCGCGGCCAACAGCGAATTGCGGCGTAGAGGAATCGAACTTTGCGGCGCGCGGAACGTGAGACTCATCGTCCCGCCATTCGCTGCCTGCACAGACAACGCGGCCATGATTGCCTACGCCGGCGCGGCCCTGGTGCAAGCAGGCGGCGACGATCGCGGAAAGCTCACCATCTCGCCCAAGACCATTCTGCCCCGCCTGACCCAAAAAGGCGGCGGACCTCGAGTCAGCGCGTCGCTACGCCCTCTTCTGGGGCGCTGATCAAGAACTCGACGAAGTCCTTACGAATGCGGACGCGATAGCCCGGCACACCACCGCGAAATTCGAAGTGGATGCTCGCGCCGCGCGCAGTGTTGCTCGCCTTGGCTTGTGAGATACGGCGATCCCGTTTCTCGATGGCGCGCCCCGATTCCATCGCCTTACGTCCTGGAATGACGACGGTGAAGCCGTTCGATTCGACGGCGCCGGCAATCTCGGTACCGACGCCGTCCAAGCGGACGCGGTGGATGGTGGGCAAATGCAGCTTGCCGCGTCCCCAGGGCGCGACTTCGACCGCTTTTTCTGGCGCGCTCTCGGGAGCGTCTTCGCTCCAAGCTTCGTCGTCCACGGCGGCGGCAGCCGCTAGCCTTTCGGACTGTGCGTCGCTGAGCTCGGGAGCAGCAGCACTGGCCGCCTCGGACGTAGCCATGGCCTTGGGCCCAAAGAGCGGCACGTCGGCGACGATGCCCCCGGGCGGCGCCGGTTGGGCGGCTGCGGCGGCTGGCGCTGGCGCTGGCGCTGCGTTCGAAGCGACGGCCGCCACACTGGGCGCAGGCATCTCTTCGCCCGAGGACAGACCGCGAAGCAAAAGGGCAGAGCCGCCGAGCGCGACCAACGAAAACGCCCCAAGAGCGAGGAGTCGGCTTTTCTTCGAATCAGGCGATGCAAGCGGCCGAACCGTCTGCGTCTGTGGTCGCATCGATGCGCGTGAATCGCGCGCCTGCTGCGGATCGCGCTGAACGACCCCGGCGTCTGCGAGACTCGAGCGGCGGTGTGCGGGCGGCGCGGTGGTGCGGCGAGGCGCGGCCACAGGACGGCGCTCGCCGGGGGTCGTGTGCTTGGTCGTTCGCGGGACAGCGGCTGGCTTGCTCATGCGTGCCAGCTGGGCCTGGGCGCCCGTTGCTGCCCGGCTCAGCAGGCCTCCGGCCTGTCCAGCTACGCGTCCGGCGGAGCCGAGCACGCCATCCAAGCGAGCGCGAATAGCCTCGGCGGCAGGCTTGAAGCGTTCGGCAAGCGCGCCGTGCGGATCGTAGTCCTCGTCGTCGTGGCCGTCTTCGTAGTCGGGCGCATCCGCTCTTTTCGCGACCGGCGCTGAGCGGACCTTTTGGCTCGCTACGGCTGGCGGCGGTGTCGGCGAGAAGCCCTCGTAGCGCAACATGACCACCAACTCCGGAACCGAAGTCGAGGGGTTGAGCACGACGTTGACCGAGTCGACGTGCGCGCCGCGGCTCTGACCGCCATCGACATCCTCGATCTTGAGAGTGCGACCGACCTTCAAGAACTCGAGACTGGAACCGACTCGCACTTTACGTTCGGTGCCGTCCTGAACGCAGGCCTTCATGGGGCCTGCCAGACCGTCGATATGCAGGCGCACTTTGTCGCCCGAACTGACCCAATTCTCGTCGTTCGGCTCATCCTCTTCGAGCGAGAACAGCCGCGGCACGAGCAAGCGCTTTTGAGCGCTCTGGGAGGTGAGCGGTCGATGGGCCTCTCCAAGCCCACGTAGAATCTCCGCACTACAGGCATCGAGCGCAGTGAACTGGATGCCGAATTCGCCGCTGTCCTGGCCCTCCGCGCGCCAAGCCACTCGGCCCTCGACCAGGACCTCCGTGCCGTCGTGCTCGAAGCGGCAAACCAGGTCTTCGCCGATCTCGGGCAAATAGCTGGTGCGCACGTGCATGCCGCGACCGCTCACGTTGGCGCTCTCCGCTTGGAACGGCGACAACGTGCCGTCCTGAACACAGATGTCGACCAAAGTCGTCAGATCCACACGCTCAACACTCAGGTTACGACGTTCGCCGATTTCGCTCATGACGGTCTCCGCGCTCACCGCGAAAGCGGGCAAGCCTACCGAGCGGAACTACGTGGGAATTTCCCGGTGGGCCAACAATGTGGCAAGAGCCAGTCGTGTCCTTGACCCTCGTGCTCGTCACCCCGGGCGGCCCCTCCCCGCTGGCCGTGCAAACCGACGCACGCGTGGTCGTTTTGGGGCGCGGTTCGACCGCCGACGTGCGCCTGCCCGATCCCAGCGTCAGCGCGCGCCATGCCTGCCTGAAGAAGCGCGGCAAGAATTACCTGCTCAGCGACGAAGGCAGTCAAAACGGCACTGCCATCTTCTCGACCGACGCGCCGACGCCCGTCTACTTGGCTCCCGGCTCGCCGCGTGTAGTCCAAGAGGGCGATCAGGTCAGCCTGGGCCACGTCGTACTCCAGATCTTCTTCGATAACCCTCCGGCGGAGCTGAGCTTGGTCGCGGACCCAGCCGAACTACCGCGGCGCTTGGTGCAGGTGGCCCTTCGGGAACGCGGACACGACCCGGGCGACGAAGAACTTGCACGAGCACTCCGCGAGCTCGAGAGCGAGGCCGACGAGAACCTCCACGGAGAGGCCCCGCCCGATCTGCCCCTGGCGGCGCCTGTCATCGACGAGCGGGACGAACACCCTCGCTCGACCGATATGGTGATCGGCTTGGCTGCGCTGCTGATCTTGGCCGGCGGCCTCTACGCCCTGGCCTGGTTGGTAGGCTAAATCAGCCGCCCGGAGCGGTCTTGGCGTCGCAGGCTTCCGGAAAGTAGCCAATGACCTTTTCGTCGGCGCACGCCGTGCAGCCCGTGGAATAGGTTTTTTTCTCCGACGACGGACAGGGTGCCGTGATGCACCGAATGCCCGTGTCGACCTCAGCGCAGACCGGCCTGTACTCTCTCGTGCACATCGTCTTACGCGGCGACTCACAAGTGACGAAGGCCACCCGGCCTCCTTCAGCGTCGGCGGGTTCGGGTTGCTCAGTCGCGGGCGCTGGCTCTTCGCTTGCGGGGGCCGTCGCGACGGGGCCCGCCATCTCCCCTGGCGCCGCAGCTGGCTCACTGGGCTCGGTAGTGGCCGAGCCGCAACCCAGGGCGAGGAGCGACAACGAAACGGAAGCCAAACCGAGGGCGCGCAGTCGAGACATGGAGCCGATTTAGCAATGGAGGCTGGCTTGGCAAGTGGTCACTTGCATCATGCTAGTCGCCGAGTTAGGGGCCCTCCATGCAGCGAAAAAGCCTGGCTCAGGTCGAATGTTCGATCGCCCGCACCCTCGACCAATTGGGAGATGCCTGGAGCCTGATGGTCCTGCGCGACGCCTTCCTGGGTGTGCGGCGCTTCCAGGATTTCGAGAGGCGTCTGACGGTTGCGCCAAGCACACTGACGCGGCGTCTCGAGGCGCTGGTCGACCAGGGCTTCTTGTCGAAGCAACGCTACGAAGACCGCCCTCCGCGCGACGAGTACGCGCTCACCCCAAAAGGCCTGGACCTCTTGCCCTTGTTCCTTGCCTTGGCCGTCTTCGGCAATCGCTGGCTCGCGCCCGATGGTGCACCGATGGAATGCGTCGATCCAAAAACGGGTCGCAAACTCGAGCCGGCAGTGATCGATCGACGTACGGGTCGCGAACTGGGACCCGGCGACGTTGCGCTCCGTGCGGGCCCGGGTGCTAGCCCGGAGCTGAAACATGCTCTGCGTGAACCCGTGGTGCTTGGAGCCCAAGCCGGACTGGAGTGTGCGTCGTGAGGCGGGTGGTGGTTACGGGCATCGGCGCCGTCTCGCCTCTGGGAATTGGCGCAAAGTCCAGCTTTTCCGAGCTGCTGGCAGGCAAATCGGGGATCGCTCGCATCGAGCACTTCGACGTTTCCGACATGCCCACCAAGATCGCCGGCCAAGTGCCGCGCGGGACGTCACCCGCGCAATTCGACGCGCTGCGCTACGTGTCGCCCAAAGAGCAACGCCGCTACGACGAGTTCATCGTCTACGCCTTGGCGGCCGCAGAAGAAGCCGTGCGTGACTCGGGCTGGGCGCCCCAGAGCGAAGACGACTTCGAACAAACGGGAGTGCTCATCGGTTCGGGCATCGGCGGGTTGCCCAGCATCGCCGAGAATGCAATCAAGCTCCACGAAGAAGGACCGCGACGCATCTCGCCCTATTTCATTCCAGGCAGCCTCATCAACGAAGCCTCGGGTGTCGTCTCGATTCGCTTTGGTTACAAAGGTCCGAACCATGCGGTGGTCACGGCCTGTGCCACTGGCGCGCATGCGCTTGGCGACGCAGCACGACTGATTGCCCTGGGCGACGCGAACGTCATGCTGGCGGGCGGCTCGGAGGCGGCGACGTGTCGCCTCACTTTGGCCGGTTTTTCCATCATGCGAGCCGTCTCGACCTCCTACAACGACACGCCGCTCGAAGCCTCACGTCCGTTCGATCGCTTGCGAGACGGTTTCGTGATCGGCGAGGGCGCGGGCATGGTCATCTTGGAAGAACTCGAACACGCCAAAAAGCGCGGAGCCCACATTCACGCCGAACTGGTCGGCTATGGCTTGTCGGGTGACGCACATCACCTGAGTTCGCCCGAGCCCAGCGGCGACGGGGCGCGACGGGCCATGCGCGCAGCGCTCAAGAGCGCTTCACTCGCGCCAGACAGCATCGACTACATCAACGCGCATGCGACCTAGACGCCGGTCGGCGATCCAGTGGAACTCGTTGCCATTCGCAACCTGTTCGGAGCCCACGCTCGCGCGCTTTCCATCTCTTCGACCAAGTCGGCGACCGGCCATTTGCTTGGCGCAGCAGGCGCTTTGGAAGCTATTTTCAGCATTTTGGCGCTGCAGCAAGGCGCCATACCACCCACCCTGAACCTGCACGAGTCCGACGTCGGAACCGACTTGGATCTGACGCCGCTCGAGACACGCCCTCGCAAGATCCGCTACGTTCTGAGCAACTCGTTCGGCTTCGGCGGAACCAACGCGGCGTTGATCTTCGGGCCAGCTCCTTGAGATGGCCGGATCACGATCGGTTGGGCTTGGCGTGAACGCGACGATGTGCGAGTGCGCGCAGCTCATCGGCTCGCCCCCCGTGGCGCCAGGCGGCGTCGGCGCTGGCTGAGGCGAGAACGAGTGCTCCGCGTTCGCCGAGTTCGTAGTCCACCGCCGCGACGGCTTCTTCGATCTTCGAGAAGCGTGCCATGGGTCGCCCGTCGATGGTCACCTGCCAACGCTTGCCGCGCAGGGCAGCGGCCAGGACCAGGACTTCGCTGACCTCCCCCGGTTGGCGTTCGAAGTGCAGACCCAAGCCGCGCGACCCGAAGGAAAACCAAGCGTAGGCAGATATCGCGCGGATCTCGGCGTCCGCTTCGAGAGTGAGCGGATCGAAATGCTCGGCGCGGGCTTTGATTTCGTCCAGCGTGAAGGCCCCCGCTTCCAGCTCGAAGCCCGGTCGGTCGAACTGGATCCGTTCCCAGACCCGTCGCGCCGCAACGACGTCGCGGCCTTCGAGATCGAGGTCCCGCGGCAAACCGAACAACGACGGAAGCGTGCACAAGCTCAGATTCGATAGGTCGACGAAATCCAAGATCAGGCAGTTCTGCTTGCGCGCATGAAGCCGCGTACCTCGCCCCACGCATTGCGCATAGAGCCCAGCGGAGCGAGTGGGCCGTGCCAGCGCAATGCAAGAAACTTCTGGATCGTCGAAGCCCTCTGTCAATACGCCGACGTTGCTCAGCACCGCGAAACGACCGGCGCGAAAATCAGCGAGCACCCGAGCGCGCTCGCCACTCGGCATGGCGCCATGCACCACTGCTGCCGGCACACCCAGGACTCGCAATGCATGCGCCAGGTGGCGTGCATGCTCGACCGTAACGCAAAAGGCAATCGTCCGACGATCGCGCGCCAACTCCTGGATGGAGCGAGCGACCAAGGCGTTGCGGTCCTCGATGTCGACCGCTTCGGCAAGCTCATCCTCCGAAAAATCGCGACCGCCCGCGGATAGGTTCCTCAGATCCGCGTGAGTCGTGACGCGGTACCCAACGAGCGGCACCAAGAAGCCATCTTCGATCATCTCGGGCAGGCTGCGCGCGTAGACGATACGCTCGAACACGTCGTCGAGCCCTTTGCCGTCGCCCCGCTCGGTCGTGGCCGTGAAGCCCAGCAACGTACCTGCGAACGCGTCGTCAAAAACGCCCAGTTGACGGAGTACGCGCAGGTTGTCCTCCGCCGCCGCGTGGTGACACTCATCGTACACGATCAAGCCGATGTCGCGCCCCTCGAGCAGTTTGGACAAGCGCTGCTCACGGAGTGAACGAATCGAGCACACGAGCACGCGAGCGTCGGCTGGCGCTCTCTGCGCTCCGCGCTCGAGCGCGACCACCGAGCTTTGACCGAGCGCGCGTTGCAGCTTCTCGCGGGCCTGACCAAGCAGTTCTTCGCGGTGCGCGAGCACCAACACCTGGCGCTTTGCCAGGCTGGCGAGGTGGGCAAAAATGACCGTCTTGCCGGCCCCCGTGGGTAGGCTGATCAACAGGCGTCGCAGGCCCTGCTTGCGGGCAGTCAGCACGGCCTCGATGGCCTCGCGCTGATAGGGGCGGAGCGTGGGTGCGGTGGCGAACACGAGGCGACGCGGTAGGGTAGCTCGGCATGACCGCTTCGGCAGCTCTGTTGTCTCACGACGATCCGACCCCATTCGAGGTCTTTCAGCCGAGCGCAGTTTCGCCTTTTTTGGTGCTCTGCGACCACGCGGGTCGCGCCATTCCACGCGCGCTGCATTCGCTAGGCGTTGGCGGTGAGGATCTGGAGACTCATATCGCGTGGGACATCGGAGCAGCCGGCTTCGCGAAGAAGCTGGCGTCACGACTCGGCGCCACGGTCTTTCTCCAGCGCTACTCGCGCTTGGTGATCGATTGCAATCGACCACTCACGGCCGGCGACTCGATTCCCGAGACCAGCGGCGGCGTGGCCATCCCCGGCAACCGAGCTTTGAACGAAGCGGATCGCAAGGCGCGCGCGGACGAGATCTTCGCTCCCTATCACGCTGCGCTCGAAGGCGAACTCCAGCGTCGTCAGGTCGCGAATCGAGATACCATTCTCGTCTTGGCTCACAGCTTCGTTCCGGAGCTGTTGGGGCAAGTCCGCCCCTGGCACACCGGCCTGCTCTACAATCGCGATCGACGTGTGTCCGAGCCCTTGCTGGGTCTTTTGAGCCGCGAGCCGGGGCTCGTCGTGGGCGACAATCAGCCGTACTTCATCACGGATACCAGCGACTACGCTGCCAATGTCTACGGCGAAAAGGCAGGCCGGCGCTACGTCGAACTCGAAATCAGACAAGATCTGCTCGCCAACGAGGGCGGGCAAGCCGAGTGGGCCGAGCGCTACGCGCGACTCCTCACCGCTGCCACATCGTAGGAACACGAGGTCCGTCCACAAACGCACACGGCCCGTCCAGAAGGGACGAGCCGTGTGCGCATGATTGCCTGCGCGCTCAGTCGCTGATGACGGGCAACAGCACTTCGTCGATGATGTGAATGATGCCGTTGGCGGCGTAGATGTCAGCGACCTTGACCGTAGCGTCATCGCTGGTCGTGTTCTCGTCGCTCACCGTCACCGTATCGGCGCTGTCGCCATCGACAACCACGGTGTGGGTCGCGAAAGACGTCTCGAACGAATCGTTGGTGAAGTCGAGCGCCTCCATGAACGTGACTGCAAAGAGGCTGGTCACGGTGTGGTAGGCGAGCACGTTGGTCAGGTCCTGACCGCTGGGCGGCGTGGACAGGCCAGAAACCGCCAGGTTATTGGGCGCAAATACGGTCCACTTGCCGTCGATCGGGCCATCGATGTCAGCGTTGGCGTCCAACACCAGCGCGAGCTTGGGCGTCGAGTCGGTGGTGCCGTCGGCATCGACGATCCATCCCTTGAGGCCGCTCAGCGACGGATCGGTGGTCACGATGTCCGTGATGCTCGGCAACAGCACCGAGTCGATGTAGTGAATGACGCCGTTGGTCGCTTGGACATCGGCCATGGTCACAGTGGCCTCATCGATCAAGAGGTCGCTGCCATCCAGCGCCAGCTCGTACTTGCCGCCAAGCGACGTGCCCTTGCCGTCTCCGGGAGCCAGTGCCTTGGCCTCGGTCGAACTCACGACGTGGTCGAGCACGTGGTAGAGCAGAATGGGGCGCAGCTGCGCCTGAGTGAGGTCGGATACGGAGTCGAGATCGAGGTCGTCGAGCAACTCTTCCATCGCGGCGTTGTCGGGCGCGAACACAGTCAGATCATCGTCCGAAAGCGCGTCGACCAGACCTGCCGCGGTGACCGCCTCGACCAACATGGAGTAGTCGGAGTCAGCCGAAAGAAGCTGCAAGATGGACGAACCGGAGTCGGCTCCGCCTTCACCGCCGTTGCCGCCCAGGTTGGCGAGCCCGCCAGTGCCGTTCGGAGCGCCTCCGGAAGCCGTTCCACCCGTGTTGTCGCCGCCCGCACCATCGACGTCGCTCGGGTCATCATTGCTGCAAGCAACGGCTCCGAGACCCAGTGCCAATGCAGCAGACAGGATGGTAACGCTTTTGAATGTCTTCATAGTCTTTGTTCTCTCCCCAATGGAAGGAAGCCCTCTGCTTCGATCCGTAAAGGCGACTCGAGACCAAGCCTCGCGCCGCAACGGACGACATGAGCACACGCCGTGCCACACGCGTTTTGCTCGAACGAACTCGTCATCGTCGCGTCGACGTAGCGCCGTGTTGGCGCACCTGTGCTGTGGGCAGACGCCACACTCGTGATGGACAGCCACGCGACATCCTGGTCACTGTCTCGGATTCTTGAGTGAAGCGGACTTTCCCAACCCGCGCGGATTTCCGTGCACTTTGGACGGTTGAAATCTCAGCGCAGAGGCGGGGTACGTTTTGTGCGACCGGGGCGCTTTGTCCCTTGTCGCAGATTCACCATCCAGCCAGTTTCAGCCGTGGCAGCGATGCCACGATCCGTTGTCATCGCAAACTTTTTGGGGAGACCACAATGAACAACAACCGCAACCGCGCACTCGTCGCTTCGACGC
Organism: Polyangiales bacterium; assembly: GCA_038324055.1. Classification (GTDB taxonomy): domain Bacteria; phylum Myxococcota_A; class Polyangia; order Polyangiales; family Polyangiaceae; genus NIC37A-2. Next base: position 19,433 of record JBBQHO010000043.1, read on the forward strand.
TGCTTCTACTGGCGTGTAGCTCCGAATACCGCGAAGACGAGATCCTGGCCGAGAAGTGGTCGTCGCTCACCGTCTCCGGCGTCGATGCCAACGTCGCGCTGCAAAGCGACTGGAAGAGCGGTTACTGCACCGACGTCATCATCAAGAACAACGGAGCCGTCGCCATCAAGAACTGGCAAGTCGAGGTGAACTTGCGACAGTCGACGATCAACAACGTCTGGAGCGGTACGGCCGTCGGCAACAAGGTGACGCCCGTCGCCCACAACGCGATTGTGAACCCTGGCCAGAGCGTGAATTTCGGTTTCTGTGCGAACGCGACCGGCACGGACTATTTGCCCTCGGTATCGGGGCTCACCTTCCAACCCGTCGGTTCGCCGGGCAGCGGTGGTTCGACGGGTAGCGGTGGGACCACTTCGACCGGCGGGTCGACCAGCTCCGGCGGATCGACCAGCTCCGGCGGCAACACCTCTTCGGGTGGCTCGACGGCGACCGGTGGCCGCCCCAGCACAGGCGGAACCACTTCGTCAGGCGGAGCCACGTCGTCGGGAGGCACGACGAACTCTGGAGGCACGACGAACTCCGGCGGCACGACATCAACGGGTGGCACCAGTTCCGGTGGCACCAGCTCTACCGGTTCGGCCACGATCAAGTTCGATAGCGACTGGGGCTCGGGCTACTGCGCAACGGTCACACCGAGAACCAGCGGTCCTTGGCGCGTCGTCGTCAACATGAACAACTCGGAACTGAACAACCTTTGGAATGGCGCGGGCACGACGTCGGGCAAAACGCTGACGGTCACTGGCACCGCGGCCAACTTTGGCTTCTGCGCGCGCTCTCTCGCTACGACGAACTACCGCGCAACGGTGAGCGGCAGCAGCTCGGGCACGGGCGGCGGCACTTCGACGGGCGGAAACACCAGCAGCGGGGGCTCGACGAGTTCGGGCGGGACGGCCGGCACCGGCGGAACGACGAGCTCCGGCGGCTCGGCCGGCACGGGCGGAAACACCGGCTACCCACCCATTGTGCAGGGCTGCAACGGCTACGCCACGCGCTTTTGGGACTGCTGCAAGCCGCACTGCGGTTGGCCCAGCAACGTGCCAGGCGGTGTCTCGCCCATGAACAGCTGCACGGCGTCGAACCAAGAGATCGCAAGCTACGACACACAGAGCAGTTGCAACGGTGGGAGCGCGCACACCTGCTACGGCCTAACGCCCACCAAGATCAACGACACGCTTTCGTACGGCTACGCTGCAACGTCGAGTGGCGACGTCTGCGGCCGCTGTTACCAGCTGCAATTCACGGGCGCATCTCACAATGCCGGCAGTGATCCGGGCTCCAGGGCCTTGGCGGGCAAGGCCATGATCGTACAGGCCATCAACATCGGATACGACGTGGGCGGCGGTCAATTTGACCTGCTCATCCCGGGCGGCGGCGTCGGCGCGTTCAACGCGTGCTCGGCGCAGTGGGGCGTATCCAATTCGGAAATGGGCGCGCAGTACGGTGGTCTGCTCTCTGCATGCAAGAGTGAGCTGGGCTACAACGCCAGCGGCAGCGCCTACAAGAGCTGCGTTTCGAACAAGTGCGACAGCGTGTTCAAGTCGCGCGGCCTGAACGACCTGGCATCGGGTTGCCATTGGTTCGCCGACTGGTTCGAAGCGGCCGACAATCCGGCGGTCAAATACAAAGAAGTCGCCTGCCCCGCGCAGCTGAGCGGCGAATCCGGGATGAACCGCAGCGGCCGCAACGACGTCAGCAACGCCTGCGGGAACTGATTGCTCCTGACATCTCCTGACAGCACGCTGTCAGGAGGGATTGGTTAGCTTCTGGGGGTCGCAACTTCGTGACGCCCAGAAGGTCTCGAGCAGCCTCGCCTAGTGCAGAGCCGCCACGATCGGCAGCGCGTTCCACAAAGCCACCGTCACGAGTGACAGCGGGATACCGACGCCGACCATGAGGTTGGCGATTTCGGTGTCGAGCTCGAAGTCCGCAGCGACCACGGCCGAGGTGATCATCGGCGCCATGGCTGCTTCCAAGATCGTGACGCGCGTCACGAAATCGGTCGCGCCAGCACAGACAACGTAAAGCAGAAGAAACGTGAGCGGCGCGAGCAGCAGCTTGAAGCCCAGTCCGAGCACCAGGGGCCGCCACTTGCGCGCCATGACCTCCCGCGAAACGCGCAGTTGAAAGCCCACCGCAATCAGGGCCAGAGGCACCAGCGTAACTGCCAAACGCTCGAGAACGTCGCGCGCGACCGACGGTAGCTTCTCGCCCGTCGCGGACCACAGGACGGCCATGAACAACGCTAGGAACGGCGGAAAGGTCAGGACGGCACGCGCCAACGTCCGGCGGGTCGGACGCCCACCTGCGCGGCTGCTGTACATGGAGGCCACCAAGATACCCACGGTGGACACGACCAAGAAGCTACCCGGCTGATCCACCAGCAGCCCGATGGGCACGCTTGCCGACCCGAGCAGCGACTCGAGCAAGGGCAAGCCAACGAACGCAGTGTTGGCGAGCCCTGCCGTGAGAATGAGCGCGCCCGTCTGAGCCCGCGTCCACGCCCAGCGTTCACCTAGCTTGCGAAAAAGAAAGTACGACAGCCCAAACTGGATCCAGGCCATCGAGACGGGAATCAGCAGGCCCGCACCGAACGCAGTACCTTCGAGCAGCTCGGGGACACGCAGCAGCACGAGCGCCGGCATGGACACCCAGATGACGAAGGCGTTGAGGGCTTGAGGGGCGTTGCTCGGAAAGCGTCCCGACCGCCGTAGCAGTACGCCGAGCACGAGACACAAAAAAATCAGAACGATGTTCGGACTCATGACGTCATCGAGACACCGAGCGCAAAGCACCGAGCGGCGAGGTTCGCCCGATGACGAACCTCGCTCCGCTCCAGCGTTGCCTACTTCTGCTTGAACTCGTAAACGAAGGTGGCCTTGCCGTCACGCTCGTCCGCGGGATCCAGCTTGAGGCCGGCGACTGCGTCGAGCACGCATTTGCGCAGAGCCTCCGAGTCGCTGCTGCCCTTCTCCTTGACGGCGACGTCGGTGAACTCGCCGGTGCCCTTCTGGACGGTGAACGTCAGCACGACTTTGCCGCTGGCCTTCTTGTCTTCCTTGAGCAGCGTGTCGTAGCAGCTCTTGATTTGGTCGCCGCGCGTGTCCAGCAGCGCTCGCGTGTCCTTCTTGTAGTCGTCGGGACCACGTGCGTGGAAGCTGCAACCACCCAGCAAAAGGGCGCTGAGCAGCAAGGAACCGATGAGAGCGTTCTTCATCATTTGGCTTTCTTCTGGGCGACGATGTTGAATTCGACGCGACGATTCTTTTCGCGATTGTCTTCGGTGTCGTTGGGCGCAAGGGGCTTGTCGGGGCCGAAGCCCTTGGCCTGCAAACGCTTGGCGTCGACGCCGTGATCGGTGAGGTACTTCACGACCGCCTTGGAACGATCGTCCGAAAGCTTGCGGTTGAAGTCCGCGCTGCCTTCGGAGCTGGTGTAACCCTCGACGGAGATCTTGGTGATGTCCTTGTTCTCCTGGATGACTTCCACGATTTCGTCGAGCAAGCCATGGGACTCGGACATGATCTCCGCCGCCGCCTTGGCGAACATGATCTTCTCGTCGATTTCGATCTTGTCCGCCTTGACGGTGACCCGCTTCTTCTTGGCCACCGGCTTGGGCGGCCCGTCGCCTTCGATGGTGAGAGCCGACTTGTCCTGGAACTCGATCGTTCCACCGCAAGCACTGGCAACCAACGAACCCAGCACCACGGCTGGCGCCGCCAACCACTTTCGAGATGTCTGCAACTTCATGATTTCTCTGCTCCTCCCCAATGGGACTGCACCGAGGTAACACGAAAACGTCAGCTCCCTAACAAGGGCCTGACGCTTCCGGTTGCACTGTACGGACCCCGCGGCTCGGGCCTTCC
>JBBQHO010000044.1:0-23339 GCA_038324055.1 Polyangiales bacterium
GTGCACCGATCACTTCTTGGTCTTTGGGCAGGCGCACCTGCGGCACCTGCTCAAGGAGTTCGTCGCCCACTACGACGCCGAGCGCTATCACCAAGGCATCGGAGGCCGGCTCATTCACGCGCTGCCGGCTCCGAGCAACGACAACGCCGCCCTCAATGCCATTCGTGCCCGCTCGCGGCTCGGCGGTTTGCTCAACTTCTATCGTCGAGCGGCTGCATGACTCAAGCGTTCGGGTTTTCGGACACAACGCGGTGATGGAGGGGCGGTCGTTGGAAGCGCCGGCTGACGACGAGTTTCCGGGCGGGTCCGTCCAAATGTGAGGAAAAACAGCGCTAGTTTTGTGGCACGAGAGGCCGAGGGTGAGCTAATGTTCAGGGAATAGGCCGGTCCTCCCGGCGGTCTGATCGCCATGACCTGGACGCTCCCATCCCAGCCCTATCGGGTCTTCGAGCGGAATCCGCTCGTTGCGGTGATAGTCGAGCTTCGGTTCTTCCCGATCTTGAAGGTGCCTACGAAGGTCGCCGACTTTCAGGACAAAGTCAGAACTACCTTTCCGGCCTTTCAGGAAGCGAAGAGCCAGATGATCAACCTCGGCCCTTCGCCGGTCGAGGTGCGCTCCGAACATATCTTCACGTTCACCAAGGCAGACGAGTCCACGACGCTCTCGTTGTCGACATCGTCGCTGTCGTTGGAAGCTCGACGCCACGAACGACGTGAGCAGCTCTTTGCCGACGTGCAGGAAGGCGTGGACGCCTTGTCGACGGTATTCGGACCTGTCGCCACGAACCGCTTGGGCTTGCGCTATGTCGACATCATCGACGATGAGCGCATCGCTTCGGACCTGGGGCGCGCGACCTCGTGGGATCGACTGATCTCGCCTCGGTTTGGCGCCGTGCCCGCCACCGTCGCGGATCTCGAGGGAACGCTGTTTGCGTGCGAGATCGCTTCCCCCACCACAAACGGCGGAGGCCAGACGGTTCGTTACGGCCTCATCAAGGACGCCGATGGACGCCGCAAGTTCCGCCTGGACGTGGATCGCTACGTCGAAGGCCCGATCGAGCCGGAGAAAGTGGTCTCGCTCCTGAATACCTTCGCCGACGACATTTTCGCGGTCTTCATGGCCGCGGCCGGTCCGGACTTGCTTGAGTGGATGCCTGAAAAGAAAGGGGAACAGTGATGCCTTCTGACTTTGGCTTCGCATTCGTGGGCCTCATGAGCGGACAAGTGGGTGGCGTACCCACCGCACGGGCGCGTCAGGTGTTGGGCTACTCAGAAGTGGCTAGTTCCGAGACGCCCCTGCCCGTCGGCTTCCGTCCGGTATCGTTGCTCGGAGCTCGGACCGGCACGTTGTTGGTTGGTGAGCGGTTGGTGGGAAAATCCTCGGAACCGGAGCGCCTCGTTACGGGCTCGCTTCGCTACGTGGAAGCGATCGCCTCGGCGCTGCCCATCGACAAGGAAGACGAGCGGATCATCGATGAGCTAATGGCCAAGCGCACGGCGGGTCGCGCCACTCGTCCGCTGCGGAGGCGAGAAGGCGAACCGCTCTGATGGCCGGCGAGGGGGAGCGCTGGCCACCCGTCTACGACCTGGACGGCTTGGTCGATGAGATCAAGGAGCTCACGGGCGACGAGCGACTCGAGCGAGAGTTCTTCGGCTGGCGCCTCGACCGCTCCGTTGTTTGCCACAACGACATTTGCCAAGGCGACGTCCTGCTCCTCGATTCCGAGGTGCCGGTCATCTTGGACGACGGACAACCTGGCACGGTGGACCACCCCGAACGCGCCTGGATGGTGATCGGGAACACGTGTGACTTTGATCGTTCGATCGAGCACGCGCGTTGGACGCAACTGGTTCCGATCGTCAGCGCAGGCAACCTAGGCGAGGTGACGCCAACGGAGCTGAACGCCGCGCGTCGCTACACGCAAGCCCGGCGTTTCTACGTACCGCCATGGTCGCTCGAAACCGAGGCGCAGCTCCATATGGCGGACTTCCTTCTGCCGGTAGCGGTCGACAAGCGCGTGCTGCAGGGCGATCGACGAAAAGCGACTCTTCAAGCGCGGATGGGCCGCGGCGCGTGGGTACTGCTCAACGCTTGCCTGGTACGCCTTCTGGCGCGTGACGACGGCCGCTATGACGAGTAGGCCAGGATAGCGTCGCTCAATTCGTTTCACCGCTTTCTGACATGACGGTTTTTTCCCGCTTCCCCGAACGCCTCCAGCACGCGATCGCGAACCACCTCGGTTTCACTTCGTTACGCGACGTGCAGGAACTAGCTGGCGAAGCCATTCTCGACGGCAAGAACGCCGTAGTGCTGGCGCCGACCGCGGGCGGCAAGACGGAGGCGTCGATGTTCCCGGTGCTGGCGCAGCTGCTCGACAACCCGCCGATCGGCGTGGGGGCGATCTACGTCGCGCCGATCAAGGCGCTCCTCAATAACCAGGAGGTGCGTCTTGGCGACTACACGCAGATGGTCGGGGTGGATCGCTTCGTTTGGCACGGGGACGCTGGCCAGAGCCAGAAGCAGACCTTCTGCCGCGAGCCGACGGCGCTGCTGATGACGACGCCCGAGTCGCTCGAGGTGATGCTGATGTCGCCGAGGGTGCCCGTCCAGCGCCTTTTCGGTGGGCTACAAACCGTCGTCATCGATGAGATTCATGCGTTCGCCGGCACGGACCGAGGCGCGCACCTGATGAGCGTGCTCGAGCGGCTGGCCGCGCTTTCAGAGCACGACGTGCAGCGGATTGGTCTCAGCGCCACGATCGGCAATCCTGAGCACATTGCACGTTGGCTCGCAGGAACATCGCGCCGCGAAAGCGTCGTCGTCGATCCTCCAAAGCCCAAGGCTCAGCGCCAAATCAAGATTCTTCTCCGCGACGACGTGAGCGATTTCGCACGCGAGGCCGCCCGCGAAACGCGCGGAAAGAAGAGCTTGTTCTTCTGCCAATCGCGCTCGCTCACAGAGGCAGTCGCTGACGAGATGCGTAACGACTCCATCGAGGTGTTCGTACACCACGGCTCGGTCTCCAAGGAAGAGCGTCGAGCCGCCGAGGAGAAGTTTGCTCAAGGCACCAATGCCTGCATCGTCGCCACGTCCACGCTGGAGCTCGGCATCGATGTCGGCGGCCTCGACCTGACCTTTCAGGCGAATGCGCCGAGCACCGTTTCGTCGTTCTTACAGCGCATGGGGCGCACCGGCCGCCGCGAGGGAACAGTCGCGAACATGACGTTCCTCTGCGAGGATGCAGTTTCCGTCGTTCAGAATATTGCCTTGGTTCAGCTCGCGTCGCGCGGCCGGGTCGAGAGCGTCACGCTCGACGCTCATGCCGAGCGCGGCGGCTCCTTCGTCCTGCGAATGCGAGCCCTCGTTGGCGAGGTCCAGCGAGCAGTCGCGGTTGGGCTCGAGCTGGTGCTCCCAGTAGCCGCGGTGCGCGAGGTGGTAGCGGCACTCGCGGTGACTGCACGGCCCTTCGGGTTGCTGCTCGACGCAGTCGTCGACGGTTGGGTAGCGAGGCAGGCGGCCGACCTGCTCGGGCGGCGTGTCCGGGTGCGGGGCCCAGGCGAGAGCTTCGGCGCCCGCGCTCATCGGGCCACTCCAGGGGGCACGGGGCAGGGACGGCGGGGGCTAGCCACCGCGCCTCGCTTCCTTCACCAGCAGGTCTTCGAGCCGGTCGAGGTCACCTTCTAAGGCGGCATCGAGGGCGCGACAGACCGCCAAGCCGGGCGCAGCGGCTGCCGGATCAGCCTGTTCGAGCGCCAGCAGCTTCCGCTTTCGGATGCGGTTCTGTTGGCGAAGAACCGCGCCAAGGTTGTCGTTTCCTTGACGCGGTTCTTGACGCGCCTCACTGAAGAGGCCTTTTTTGTGCTGCTTTGAGGTGGAGGCGCCGGGAATTGAACAGCGTAGAGGGCGAGCAATGCTCCGCAATCTACGCACAAACAGCGCAAACTGAAGTCACCACCGAACCGAGATTTTGCGCGGAGATCGCAGATCACGCCGCGGAGTTGGCCGCGTGGCAATGTGTTGAGCCCGCGCTCGCCGATCTCGATGTCGACGCGGCGCTGAAGAGGTTCGAGGCGCGCGTGACGGCGCTTGCGCCGCCGATGGGGGAGCAGGGTGCCTCGGGTGCACCATGACAGCGGCCCTCCAGCACCCGCTACTCTGGGAAGTTCAGCGGCGGCGCTTTCCAATCGTGGTGGAGTGCGCGATGCCGCCCAGCGACGAGGCGTGCTCCCAGGTCCGGTGCCGCTACCACCTGGCCCAAATGGGCGTGGGTGACCACCGGCGGGAGCCGACCCGTGACTGCGCGCTCAGCGTGGCCAACGAGGGCCCCCGCTACTTGGACGAGGTCGCCGCGATCCTCGGCATAACGGGGGAGCGCGTCCGGCAAATCGAAGAGCGCGCCCTGCGGAAGCTGCACGGCAGCGCTGCGCTGCGGAGGCTATTCAATGAGTCAGACTAATGGCCGCGACTGGACCAAGGAACGCTGGCGCAAACAATACGTGCGCGAGCCGCTCCAGCACCGCGCCTGGCCAGTCATGGCCCGCGGCCTCCGCGAGCTGCTGAACGCCCTGGCCGAGGACGACGGCACGCTCGTACGCGACGCTGACGATCCGGCTGAAGCGCTGCTCCGCGGCCTGAATGCGCAGGAATACGAGCGCGAGCTCGTCCAGGCGGCGCTCGAGCTGCTGCTGAGGGACGGGTTCTTGGCAGGGGACGAGCATTCGATTTGGATCCCGGAGTTGCCGCGCGCGCAGGCGCAGCGGGACGCAACAGCGCCGCCGCCGGAGCGGACGACAGCACCAGCCGACGCGCGTCAAACGTCGACGCAGCGCGTTCGCGACTTCCGAGCGCGGCAACGCGAACGAAACGCCCCTGGCGTTCCCGAAGCGCCCGTTTCTGGGTCCGCCGGGAACGTTGCACCCGAGACAGCCATCGTTTCAGACGCCGTTTCACCAGCCGTTTCACCCTCGCGCGGTGACAGCGATCTCGATCCATCAGGAAGCTCTGAGATTCAGAGAAAGAATCAAGAACTAGATCATCTTCACTCCCCAACCCGCGCGCGCGGCGCCGTTTCACCAACCATCGCCGACGTTTCATCCGAGCTCGTTTCAACCCACTGGATGGATGAGGAGGTTTCAAAAATCTCTCGGGATCCGGAGCGAGCGCTGAAACTACCCGTGCAGGAACGCGCCGCGCTTCTGCGCGCGCACCCGCGCTTTGCTCGCGCGCTCGAGCCCGAACACTGGCCCGAGTTGCTCGCGGTCGGCGCCGCCTTCGCCGAGGCCTCCGGCCAAGCCAAGCAGTACCTTGGCACCTACGACGAAGACGACGGCGTCCGCCGCCTCGTCGAGCTCCTCGCGATCGGCTTCCCCCAGCGCGGCCTCGAATACGTCGCCCGCTTCGTGCCCAAGCAGCCCTGGTGGACCGCGAACGGCAAGCGGCTCGGCCTCTCGTCGCTCAGCCCCGAAGTCGTGCGCCGGAACCTGCCCACGGAAGACGGCCACGCTCGCGTCCTGAGCCCGCGCGTCGCCAAGGTGATCGAGGAGGCCGAGCACCGAAGGAAGGCCAATGGTGCCGCCTGACGCGCCTGCCAGGCCTGCCGGACCGGAGGACTACCCGTTCGACCCGACGGCGCGCGTCGAGCAGCTAGGCGGCCTCGAGCGGCTGCGTGGCATCGCTGACCGCAAGCTTGCGGCGCACCTGTTCACTCTGTACGTGCTGGCTGACCGCAACTCGAGCGAGAAGGGCACGCAGCGGACGGCGCCGGCGACGTCCGTGGAAAGCTTGCGGCGACTGGCGGCGAGAGCGCTCGGCGGTGAGCTTGGCGCCGATGGCCGCGAGCTCGCCGAGTACTTCTTGCTGGACGATGCCGGCTGCGAGCGTGTCGACGAAGATTCGCTTCGAGCGTTCGCGGGGACTATGCACCGATTGAGACACGGTACTGGTCAGTAAGACATCAAGACTTCGAGCCCCCGCGTTGCCGGAGCCCGTCGAGTGACGAGGCTAGAGTCCGCCGACGCCGGACGGGCAAAGGTCGGAGGTTCAAATCGCGGGCCCGCAACTCGACTTTCCTGCCCAGCAATTCCAAGGACTTGCAGAGGTGTGGGTGCCGTTCGAGGAGGCGATCGTGATTGGATGGACCTAGCCGGGCGAGTGCTGCCTGGTCGCGGGCTCGCTCGAGCCTGTAGGTTCTCCTAGCTTCGCTGAACAGACGCCGCCCCTTGTGAGTTCAATGTCCTCTGAGTTTTCCTTTCGCGGTCACAGCTTCTGGCTCGGGGTACGATGAAGTTCGGCTTTCGAAAACCCTCGTTCAAGAAGAGCTTCGCTGCGCGCACTTCTTGGAAACGCGCTGTGCGGCACAAACTCGGCTTGAAGGCCCCGCGCGGTTGGGGCTGGCTTACGAACCCAAAGAAGGCGGCCTACAACCGAGTCTACAGCCGCACGACGTTCGGCCTGAGCGACCTCTTTCGATCCTCGGGCAAGCGCTCGATTTCACGAGCCTGGCCGACCCGAGAGCTGGCTAGCGCCGCAGACACGGGAGGCTGTGCCTTGGTCATGCTCGGGCTGGTTCTCTTTGGCGCGATTGCTGCGGCGTCGTCACTCGCCGTAGCTGTCGGCGTTACCTTGGCCGGTTCGGCCGCGGTCGGAGCGATCGCGACGCACCTACGGTCGCAACGTCAGACATTCGCTCGCATGGCAGCAGAGGCCGCCGCAGCCCGGGCGGAAGCTCACGCGCGACAAGCCGAGGAGGCGCGTCAAGCCAGGTGGACTGACCTTTGCGGGCGATTTGGGCCCCGAATGGCCGAAGCCATCCTGCAAGGAAGATTTTGGAAGGGCGCCACCTTCGAAATGATCTACGAATCGCTCGGAGTCGCCGCCCATTCTACTGAGCGCGTGCTGAAGACGAAGACAGAGGCGACGCTCTACTTTTGGCCGATAACGGCGACGCGATACGCGCTCAAAATCTACTTTGAGCATGGCAGAGTCGTCGGCTGGGACGACGGCAACGAGCGGGTACGCTCCGAATAGCTTCTCGGGAATTGGAGTCCGAGGTGTCGGCGAGTCACTGCTTGAAGCCAACGTACTGCCAAGCCGCAAGCGCAAAGCCCTCAAGCAGCGTCGGCGTCCATGTCTCGCCTGGCCGAAAGAGCCACTCCATTCCACTGACCTCGACGAATTTCTTCGCACGGCCGTCCCGTGCCGCGTTCCAGAGGAACGTAAGCACCGACTTGACGTCGTCATAGTAGGCGCCTTCCCGCTTGTTGAAGTCTGTGCTGGGCGCGTTGAAGACCGCGTGCTCAAGGAAGCACGATGGGACGTCCCCTCCGACCCTGCGGCGGTCGCCAAGCTCGGTGCGCAGGCATTTGAGGATGCGGACGATACGCTTGTAGCGGTGGCTGGTAGCGTCGTTCTTGTCAACACCGGCCGCGTAATGCTGCTCGGGCCACTGGATGATGCGCCGGCTGGGTTCGTTGCTGGGCATCGTCTCGATGCCGTCGTAGGTTTGGATCGCCCCGTCAGCGCCGAGCCGGTAGCGCCGGTGCACCAGGTACGGCGTGACATCCGCGCCAAGCCGGGCGCTGCCTTCATTGATGCTGAAGGTCAACTTCCCAGGCGAGATCTCGCTCGCACCGAAGCGCTCGCGAAGGGCTTGTGATACGTCGGCGCGAAACTGTGGCAACTCGTACGTTGCCACGCCAAACCCGAGGGAGTCGCGCGTGATCGACCCATCATTGGGCAGACCGAGGTAGACCGCCGAGCGCAGCACTGCGGCGAGATCGATGTCGCTCGCGCTTTTTACGTTCGTGTTGTTGCGGTAGCTGCCAACTGCAACGATGTCGAAGTCACGATTCTTCAGTGCGACGTGTTCGCGGAGGCTCTCGCGGAGCATGCGCACAGCTCGCTCCGCCTTGGCCTCTTCAGTTTCGCTGGGTGGCTTCGACCAGACAGTGAACGTGTCGTCCCAGGTCGTCACAGCCCGAGCCTCTCGCGAACCGCGTCCCAGTCCTTGCTCAGCGACGGGTTCTTGGCGTGAAATATCCTCGCCGAGAGGGTGATGGCCGCGTTTTCCTTGCTCGTCTCGTAGAGTGCGAAGCCTCCGAGCGATCGTGAGTGCACGTCGAGCTTGGTGGGGCGTGTCTGGAAGAGCACGTACAAGTCGCTGTAGACGCGGTCGGCGCGCTGCCGCAGCCACTCGAGCCGCAACAAACGCGAGACGATCTGTTCGCTGAACACGGCTTGCGCCGCGATGCCCCAGACCTCCGGGGGATAGCCCTTGTACATGAGCGCCGCGAGAAAGGCGATCAGATAGGCCGCGGTTTTGACACGCTCCCAGCGGGCCATCGATCTCAAGATCTCCCGCGTGAACAGAGCGTTCTCCATCGTCGATGCGCCCAGGCGGCGGATGGGATCGGTCTGATCGTTGTTGTAGTAGCCTTCAGTCTGCTCATGCGTGAGTGGCACGTTGTAAGCGTGTGACAGTAAATCCAGGCGACGGGCATCGTGCGCCGCGGGCATGAGCCAGAGGCGGGCGGCGAGGCCTGCTGCAAAGAGCGCGAGCACGAGGACCACGAACACTATCTGGACCGCCTCGAAGGTCACCGGTTGATTCGTCTTTTCGATGAAGAGCGGGAGGAACGAGACGACAGCCACGACGTAAAAGAGCCACCCGGAGCAGTGCTCGAGGATCTCGAGTGGCTTGAAGAAGCGGTCAGTGATGGGGTCGTGCTTGGCGGGCCTGGGGGTAGTTGTTGCTGCGGTCATGGCTTCACTCGTTCCCAAAGGGGTCGCGCGGGCAGCTAGGTCTATGTTGCCCGCAGGGCACCAGCGCCTTGTGGCACCGGGTGAGGTATTTGGGGTGGTCGGCATAGAGCCCTCGTGGCGTCCAAGCTCGTGGCTGCAACGCCGATCGTCGACGGAGTGGATGGATTTGCCGGCGGTTGAACGGAATGCAAGCCTCAGGCATGGCACCCGTCTCGTCGAGCGAGCACGCACACCAGCTCGCACTCCGAGTTCAGCAACTCTGCGTGCTTCGCGAGCTCTGGAATGAGTTGCAGGTGGCTCGAGCAATGCCCACCAACTTGCAGCCGAAAAGCGGTCCGACTGCTCTCTTCTCCCAGACCGCCTTGCTGTTGCTCTTGCTGTCGATGCTGTACTCAGTATTTGATGCCCAACCGTCTGCGGTAAACCTTGAACGACTGAACCCAAAAAGCATCGAATTCAGGGCAGCAATCGCATCGGTCCTGCGGGGCTGGAAGGAGATTGCCGTGCCGGTCACCCGTATTAGGCACAACTTCGCGTTTCACGGCTCGGCGCGACGAGACGGCACTGAAAACGCCGTGAAAGCCCTCACAGAATTAGGTAACGACGGCGTTGCGTTCGCGCTCGAGCAGATTGAGGAGCTACGTAGACTATACCCGTGGCTGGTGCTCGAGGCTAAGGGCGGCTTCCACGTCCCCAGTGCTCACGAAGAAACCTTTCGGAATGTACTGGCGATGAGGAGCGCGGTACACGACGGCGTTCTTGAGGCTCGCCGTCTATGGGACGGGGGCGCTCTGGAGCACCTTGATCGTGCGGCCTCGCTGCTGCAGGAAGCCGCCTCCACATGGGAAAGGTTGCGCAGCGACCTCGGATCGGCACCGCCGTCTGAGGCGCTGGGAGCTTTCATAGAAGTCTGGGATGCGGACATGAACGGACTCAGCGAGGAAGTCGAGTCGTTTCGGAAGCTGCACGAGGCCCAAGCTTCTGCGCGGAAAATGCTCGCGTCTATTGCTAGCCCGAGCGTCTCCACGTCGCCCAATGATGCATTGCTGCAGTCCCTGGCAACAACCGCAGCAGCTCTGTCAGCTTGGAAAGGTCTACTGCAGTCGCGGCCCAAAGCGCTTCACGCGCTCGGCGAGGCGCAAGCGAGCCTGTCGCGACTCACGGCAGCGTTGGCACAAGACGAACCCGCGTGAAAATCAATGCCGACCGGTGTCTCGACGTATGCGGTGCGACGCCGAGCTGGCGGAGGCGAAGGGCGGCGAGCCGCCCTATGCCACGAGCGCGACGATCTTTCGTCGCGCTCGCTGCGCGCGCACGCGCAACGCGCCTCCGCTGAGGCCAGTAACGGCCGAGATTTCATTGTAACTTGCTCCCTCGGCCAAATCTGCGAGCAAGGCCCAGCCATCGCCGGTGACGTCTTGCACGATGAGCAACTGCTCGCGCGACTCCACGACCGCCTCGCCGTCGACCGGCGTCTCACCACCCGAGAGATACTGGCGGCGCAAGCGCGCTCGATAGCGCTCAAGCCGGCGCTGGCTGCGCGCCACGCGCGCTACCTCTTCGCCGGCCGCGTTCGCTCCGGGCTCGATGATCCGATTCAGCTGCGCCTCGCGCGCCCAGCTGGCTTCATCGACGGTGGCGCTATCCTTGAGCTTGGTCTGGAAGCCGAGGTACAAGTCCCACGGCGGTTGCAGGTTCGACATGATTGGGTTCCTCTGTCTGTCCAGACCGTTTTGGCTGGGGGGTGACCTGGTCGGTGCCTCGCCCTTCGCCGGTTCCGGGGATCTTCCGTCGGGGCGCTGTGCCCAACGGAAGCGATCCGGACCCTTCGAGAGTTTGAAAAACCATCCAGTCGGAGCTTGGACCGGCTCCTCGGCCAAAGCAAGCGGTTGTCCGCGCGCCCAGCGAGCAAAATGAGCCAATACTCCTGCCTCTTCGGAGACGAGCGCCCGATTCTGTTACGGGCGCGGCAGCTTTATGGGCGGAAAAAGGAAAGGCGGCGCCCTGATCGGTGCCGCCCTTCGTGGTCGCAGGGTGCGTGGCTATCGACTGAGCTGAATGCGATAGGCCTCCGACCACTCGCGGCGCAGCTCTTCCATTGTCCGCTTGGCCTCGTCACCGGTGTGCGCGAGCCGGGTTTGGGTACGAGCCAGCGATAGGAGCAGCAGCTCTAGCGCAACGATCGGCCCCTGCTCATCGGCAGTCGATGGCTGGTCCTCCGTGGCCGTTGCACCTCCGCCGTCGTCGTCGGCTACCTGCTGCGTCGCCCACCTATTCCGTACCGGCTCGTAGAGCTGCGTGAAGAATGGGTGTGCAGTGTTGATCGTCAGGATCACGCGCCCGAACCGATGCTTTACGTCATAGAAGGGCCAATACTCGTCGTGCTTGAGGTCGATGATGTAACTGGACTTCTGGACGCGCTCGTAGGCTTGGTCGTCGGTCTCGCCCTCGCGTTTGATCGTGAGCGCCAAGCCGCGCAGGTTGGCTTCGAGCTGCGCCTCCTCCTCGGGCGTGAGCGGGGCCAGCTGCTTCGCCTGGAAAGCATCAACCTCGCCGGCTTTTGCCTCGCTCGCGCTCGGCTGCGCCGGAGGGCGCGCCACTTTCTGCTGTGACTGAAAGCGCTCGATCTCGTCGTTGAGATGCTTCATCTCCTCCCCGATCGCTTCCTTGATCGCGTCCTCGACGTAGCCCTTGAGGCGGACTCCCTGCTTGTTGGCAGCGACGCCGAAGGCCTCATCCAGGACACCAGGGAAGTCGATCTGCAGTCGCGACCAGTTGGTCACGCTGTGCCGTCTACTGATCCGAGGCAACACGCCCGCCTCGAGCTCGCGGTCGTTGCGCAGGATCGACACGATGAGCCCGTCAAAGACGCGCAGATCGCTCCTCAGCACTTTACGCGGCAGGGTCGACCACTCTTCGATTGGCAGACGAAAGAGCTTGACGGTGATCGGGACGGCGTCGTCGTCCGAGCCGTGTTCATGCAGACGAATCTTCACAGACTTCGAGACGATCAGCCTGCTGTGCTTGGTCATTGAGGGGTCCAGCATCCCGACATGCCTCGCGTTGGGCATCGAGTACGTCGGATCAAACGCGTCCACGAGCCGGTTGTTGACGTAGAGCTTGACGCCGTTTGCGATAAACCGACGATAGACGCGCGCCATCTCTGTGGTTGCGTGCACAGCCAATGTCTGCGCCTTCGCAGAAGTCAGGCGGTCACACTCTGGCATGAACACGATCGTGCCGTGCTTGCCGAGTCGATCCACGAGATCCTCGCCAACCACTGCAAACAGGTCCTGCTCGCTCTTGTCCTTCGGGTAGTCCAGTGCCTTCCTGAAGAAGTCGGCAACTTCATCGGGCAGAGCGCTCACCAGCTGCGGATCTGGCAGCTCAATGAGGTTTGCTCGCTCTTTGCCGATCGCTTCGACGTCCAGCGTCATGTTGTAATACGCGCCCCGCTCCTGCCATGAGAACAGCTCCATGACGGGACTCATGCTCAGGGCAGCGGTTTTCATCCCCATCCCAAAGCGCGCGATACCGTTGCGGTTCCCGTAGCTCATCGAGCCGCCAAAGGCGGTCGCGGCCTTGATCACCGTTGGGGACATGCCGTGGCCGTTGTCGTAGACGCAAGCGTCGATCTGGTACTCGCCGCGTTTGCCCGATTGACGGAAGAAGATCCGAATCTCGGTCGCACCCGCCTGGATGGCATTGTCGACGTGTTCGCACAGAGCCGAGGTTGTGTGGTTATAGCCAACGTCCCGGAGCGAGTTGATGAGCGTCTGGCCGAAGAACAAAGGTACCTTCGCGCCGTCCTTCAGGACACGGTTCATTACGGCGCGCCCCCCGCGGGGGGCGTCGTCTCCCCAATTCACCTCCTCCAGGGAGCTCGCGTCGTCGGAAGTGGCCTCGGTACCTACGGTGCTGGGACTAGTGGACATGTTGATTGCCTTTCTCTGTGGCGTCGCTGTTGACGCCGGGCGGCCGTTGAACTGGCCCTTTGCTTAATAGGAGACGAGGTGGGCGACTCGTTACACGCAGATGTGCCGGGGGTTCGGCCCGCGCGGCAGGTCGTCCCGACGGCGGCGCCGAGCTGCTGTTGGTTCGGGACTTTTTCCTGCCCGTACAGAACGCTTCACCTACCTCGTGCCGTTCCGCGCGCGACCGGTCGAAATGCCGGGATCGTCGTCGTCGGACGAGTTGCCGGCCCGGCGTCTCAACGTCCACGTGGGGTGGAGCAAAGCCACCGCGGTCTGACAATCTACCTGTGCACGACCTGCCCGGAGCAGGCTCGACGACTGGGCCCGCGTCTTCGCCAACTCGAGGAGCGCCACAAGCTAGGGAAGGCCGAGCGTCTTCAAGAAAAGCGCAACGTCAGGGGCCCCGGCCGCGCAACTGAGCCGCGCGGAGACCGATAGGGTAGGCGTGAGTCACCCGAGCTTGTCCGAGTGCGGCCGCTTCGTCGTGCTCGAATCGCTTCACGTCGATCGCGATGTATTCGAGGCACTTGCCCGATGGGCGAGCGAACATAACCTCGGCGTCCAAGACGCCGTCCAATTGGCACTCTGCGCGTTCAACGAACGGAACGCCGCGGAGGCGGCGCGGCCCGTCGTCTTCCGCGTACACGACTCACGCTTGCCGACCGCGTTCGTGCCGCCCGTTCAGTTGCTGCCCTGACCTCGGAACGGAAGGACCAGCGCGGGGTCGGCTTTCTTGGCGTTCCTCAGAGCGCGAATGCGAACGAAGGCGCCCTCGGTCTCGGGGGCCATGACGTCGAAGCCGAGTTTGCGCAGCTGGGAACAGAACTTTGTCAGGTCGTCGAAGTATTTCGTGGGCTCCCAGATGTGCAGCTCGCCGTCGAGTCGCAGGCAACGGCGTGCTTCGCGAATGTAGTCGGTGAAATTTGCGCCCATCAGGGCGAGGCAAAAGATTGCGACGTCGAGCAAGCCGTCAGCCAACTGGACGTGGGCTATGTCGCAGGCGACCACACGATGATCGATGGCTACGTGATCGAAGCTGTGGACTTGATGGCGATCTGCGGCAGCGGCCGCAATCAGCGCCTCGCCGCAACCAAAGTCGCCAACAACCAGCCCCTCGCGCTCGGAGAGCCACCGGATTTCCTCTTTGTACGGGACGACCGGCCAGGTCTCACGGAGTTGCCGGTAAAAGGTGTGGTAGTGCGCCCATTCCTCAGGATTCTGAGCCAACCGGGCATGCGTCGACTCGCTGGTTGAAGCGTACCAGCGGTTGTTCATTTTGCTGAAGTCCCCGTAGCGCGCGTTTCGGCGCTCGACTTCGCTAGGCTCGCCCGACAGCGGGATCTTGATGACCGGGCGCTGGACTTCCGCAAGCTTCCCAGTCTCCAAACGCGTCAGCCAATCCATGATGTCCTGCTGTGCTTGCGCGGGCGTGCGGAGGTTACCCTCGGGGACGACGCCGTCCACAGCAGCATCAGCGATCGACTTCTTGTATTCCAGCCGATGGAGCTTCGATTCGCAGTAGGACCAGCGCTCGCCCTTCACCATCGCGAACGTCACGGGGATAATGACGCGAACCTGGTCGAATCGACTACCTTGCCGATAGAGGCGCCCGACAAGCTGCTCGTACTCGGCGTTTGTCCAGGGCAAGCAGTTGATGATCAGCTTGTTGCAGACGTGTTGGAGACCATCGACGCCCGTGCCGATGCGGCTTGACGCGATGAGGACGTCGATGTTGCCATCAGGGTTCAAGAACTCTGTGAGATGATCGTCGTCAGTGTCCCCGGTGAGCAGACCAGCTCGATAGCCAGCCGTCACGAGTGCATCACGAAGAGGCCCCGCAACGCCGTCAACATAGTGGGTGTAGATGAGTGCCTTTTCACCTGGCACCAAATGCTTGAGGATCGTGGGAGTGCGCAGCCGTGTGAGGACCCTTTCGAGCTCGAGGACTGTATTTCGGCCCACAGCGCGAATCTCGTCGAGCGAGGACTCGCAATCGATCTCCTCCCTGTGGACGTCGAGCTGAATCTTGTAGTCCGGCTTCCAGCGGGTCCCGAGCGTGACAAGCCGCTGGTAGAGGCGCATGCAGTTTTGAACGGTGGCGCGCGTGTCGAGGTCGTCGTGGCGATGGCCCGTGATCATCTCGATGAGGCTTTTGCCTTCCTGCAAGGTGTTGATCACCGGCGTTCCGCTCATCCCGAGCACACAAACGTCCGCGCTCTTCTTGCCAGCCTCCAGAACGAGCCCTTGCACCAGTCGCTTGCGCTTGGACATCTCTGCGCCGGCCTCGCGCTGCTTCGTGTAGTGAATCTCGTCGATGACGATGAAGTCGACGAGGCTTCGGTCGAGGAACGCGACCAGCTCCTGCTCGGAGTTTGGTTGTTGAAACTGCTCGTAGTTGAGTACGAGGTAGCGCGGAGAGTCCAGAGGATCGCTCCACTCGGGGTGCCATGTCTTCTTCGCGATTTCCGACGCCGGGAAGGCACGCTTGATCTCGCGCGCCCAATTCGCGACCACGGCGTTCGGACAGCAAATCACGGTTAGCTTGGCGCCAACAACTCGAGTAGCCACAATAGCGCTCAGCGTCTTGCCTGCGCCCATGCCCGACCAGTTGCCGAAACGGCGCTCTCTGCGCACTGAGACGGCGACGCGTCGTTGCATCAGGTTCGGCGGCGTCACCGGAGCAGTCGCGCCCGGGCGGAACGCGTACCCTGACGGTGTCTCAAGCGACTCTGCCTCGTCGAAGTCGGCCAAGAACGTGTCGCGAGCGAGCGTCGAGTACGAGTCGCCCGTGAAGGACGCCGCCTGCTGGCGCGCCTCCCCAGCATTCACGTAGGCGTGACGCCAGAGCTTTGCTTTGGCGCTATCGAGCAGGAACTTCACCGTCTCAGCGTCGGCGTTGGCGACGAGGACGCTGTCGAGCGCGGCCAGCGCATCCTGTGTTTTCACAATCGGCATCTCGTCGTCCGCGGCGGCCACGGCCGCTGATGACGCACCGGTTGCGTCGACCTCACGGCTGACGTCCACGTCCACGCGCTCGCCGTGGTCGACCGGCTCGGGCGCTGCGGGCAGAGTGAACGGGTCGGCCGCAACGGCGGACTTGGTGGGCAAGCGGCCGTCGACCACTTCCAGCGTCAGGGCCTTGTTCCCGGCGAATTCATCCACGAGCGACGGCTTGCCTTCCGCGAATTTCTCCAGTTCCTCTCGAGGGAAACGCCCTGACGAGACTGCCATGACGAAGGGGCGCGAGTCCTTGTCTTCAAACACGCCAGCTTGCATGGCGAGGGCGAACAGCTCGCTGGGGTTGAACGCGGCGACGTGAGAAAGCAGCGACTTCACGAACGCGCGGATGTTGTCGAGCGACCAACCGCCATAGCACGTGGGGCACCGGCGGCTGCCACGCGTCCGGGATCGCACGCCCGCCTGATACTCATGCCCGTTGGGGCAGAGCCACCAGGCATTCATGAGGTGGTCAGCGTCCACTTGCGTGGGCGAGATCTCACCATTCCGGCTTGGATGCCACTCGGCTGCGACCGCCGAGTTGATCGCAGCAACCGACCTCTCGGCGACGGCGCAGGTAGGGCAGCTCGAGTCCTTGACCATCAGCAACGGTGCCCGCTGAAAGTCGTGCCCTTTCAAACAGCGCCACCAAGTGGTCCCGGTGTACGCGACATCCATCGTGCGGGGGGAGAGGTCACCATTCTTCTCGGAGTTCCAGAGCGGCACGAGGCCCGGTTGGGCCTTGGCGATGGAAGTCGTGTTCGGACCGCGGCTGCAGGCCGGGCATGCGGAGTCGCTGAGCATGCTTCGCGGTGAACGCTGGAACGAGTGCCCGTTTTCGCAGAGCCACCAGGCGGGTCGGAAGCTCCGCACGGGGACCGCCGCCGCCGCGCCGTTCTTCTTGTCGTCCCAGAGCGTGCTGAGAAGCGGATGGACATCGATCGACTCGGCCACGGTTCCTCCTCCTACAAGCCCGGGGGCTTGATGCAGTCGTCGCTCGTGATGCGTGGGTCCTTCGGGTCGGTCCCATCCGGAAGGCCGGGACCTTGGACTTTATGACCGGCCACCTCGTCTTCGGTGACGAGCTTGTTGAGCTCGAGGAGAAACTCCGCCGCCTCCTGATCGAAGGGCATGCCGTAGGCGGTGCGCACCGCTTCGTCGAGAGCAGCTTGGGCGTCCTTGAGCGGGTGTGGGCCGGCAACTTGCGCGGCCTGGTGAAGTGCGCGCAGCGACCAGCCGTTATCTGTCATGAGCGTTTCGCGCACACGCCGAAGGTTGCGTGCGGCCTCGGCAACAGCGACGACTTCGCGCCCGCTCGGTTCCTGCGGCCAGGGGAACGTCGTCCAGACCGGGGTAGTGTACTTAATGTCGGCCCGTACTCTCCCGCCCTTCGCCTTCGTCCACGCCCAGTGCAGCCCCGACTGCACGATCCCGAACGTATAGTCGTCGTCAAATGCAAAGACGTAGAGCGAGGGGTTAGGTACGAATGCAGTTGAGATGAACGCGAACACGGGCCGCGAGACGACGTTGGGGCAAACCAACATGCGCGACCGTCGTGCAAGTTCTGCCATAAAGCCTTCTCTTGGCTTCTGAGGCTTCCACCACTTGCGAAGCCAAGTAGTATAATCGTTCGTTTCCTTTTTGCTGTCTACGCGAGCTTTCATCCACGGATAGACGTGCGTTTTCAGGTGATCGTAGGCGGCTCGTGCCGATGCGCGGGCGGCTGCTTCATCGGCGCTGTCGGCCAGATTGATGCAGTAATCCGGCGAAGTTGGCAGTTTTCCCCGTAAGAGATCGTCTCCACCTGCCATTGGCCGTACTCCCGGCGAGCCGGGCGGGGGGAATCCTGGTGACGTTGAAACAAAGGCCTCGTGTCCGAAAATGACACCCATGGACGATCCACCTTCGTTTCGCACGATCGACGCAGCTTCGCTGACGTCCACATGCAGCTGAAGGTGGGTCGCGATCCGAGGCACTGAATACAGAACATCTTCGACAATCAAGTCAAAAGGTCCCTCCGCAGGACCTTTTACCCAATTCACCATTGAAACGTTGACCGCCGATTCGCCCGGCCAAGTGCGTGACGACACCGCGTTGGTAATCGTCGCGCGATTTGCAACCATATAGTCGAGGGATGCCTCACGGGTCTTGCCCACGCGAATACCACTCGTGCTGACGAGGCCCGCGCGCGCACCTTCGCGTAGGCGGTCGTGCGCTCGACGGAAAAAGTAGCAGGCGATGTCGACGACGCTATCTGCCCCACTCTCGTTTTGAAGTTTGCGAACGTAGTCGGCTCCCAGTTCGCGACGAATTCTACGATCGCCAAGAAAGGGCGGATTGCCCACGATGGCGTCGACTTCCGGCCATGCAGTGAACAGCGCATCGGCACAGACGATGTTTTGGTTGAGATTGTCGAGCGGCAATGACGGATCGACGTCGAGCTCCATCTGCCCGACGAGGTCTGCGGCGATCTCGCGGCGCTCATCAAAGGCGATCTTCTTCGCGATGTTCAACGTCACCTTCGCGAGTTCGACTGCGAAGGGGTTGATATCAATCCCGAAGAAATTTGACGTCTGGATGCCAACGCCCCACGTAACCTTCGCTTTGCCTTGGCCTTGGGTCGATGGGAATTCGCGAATGCGCGCGAGCAGCTCGGTGTCGAGACGGTACAGCTCGCGAAAGGCGACGTATAGGAAGTTCCCGCTGCCGCAGGCAGGGTCGAGCACACTGAACTTGAGGAGAGCGGCGCGTGCATCAAGCAACTCGGTGAGCGACTTCGCACCGCGGATCCGCTGGCGCCATGGCTCGACGATGGTTGGGCCCACGACGCGCATGATGTCTTCGTGCGCCGTGTAGTGCGCGCCGCTCTTGTGCCGCTCGGCGCTGTTCATGATGCCCTGGAACACGCTCCCGAAGATGTGGGGATCGACGTATTTCCAGTTGGCCTCCGAGGCTTTGGTTAGCGCGGCAAGTTGCGCATCGCCGAGCGGGAGCGTCACCGGATTAGTGAACAGGCCGCCGTTGAAAAACGGAACTGCTCGCGGGGTCGGCACGTCGCGAGTACTCATCAGCCGGAATAGCTCTCGCAGTCGCGTCTCGACGTCGCGGCTCCGCGCCCCGTCGTAAAGAAGCGACGTGAAATACTCCTGGGGCAAGAGCCCAATATCTTCCGCGAACATGGTGAGGATGCACTGGAGCGTGAACTGCACGACCTCGCGTTCCTGCTTTGGATGCTGTTCCTTCAGGCTGGTGTAGAGGCGCGCCACGAGTTCGGCGACTTCGCGCGAGACCTTCGACACGTTGATGATTTTCGGCAACGTTCCCGGCGTCCACCCTGTCGACAGGAAGGGGAAAGCCTCGCTGTACTTTGGAAGGTCATCGAGCGCGATAGATAGCCTCGGGGCCTCGCGGTCTCGACCGAGGTCGTAGAGCTGGACATCGCGTTGGTTGGTCAGGATCACGTACTGCGGGACCGGGTTGAGCTGAAGACACACGCTCAGTAGCCCTTTCCATGCAAAATCGAGCATCACGTCGTGCTTCACGACATCGACGAGCACTCGCCGAGCATTCCACAACAGCGCCACGTCCCTGGTGGTGCGCTCGCCTTCGCTGACAATCGACAGTTCCGCTGGCATCGAGGCATCCGGCGCTTGCCCCTCAGACCAACCGAAGCATTGCAGCAGGCGCGAGGTGAATTCCCTGGCCGCATCGCGTCCCTTGTAGCCTCCCGCTACATCGAGCACGAACCGGCGCAGCTCTGATTTTAGGGCGCCAGTGGAGCGAACGCTCATCGGGGGCGGCGCGCTGCTCGGCCGCCTAGCGCCGGGCGCAGGTTCCTCGTTGGCATCGGCCGCGGGACGTTCATCGATGCCGACCGATTCACCCTGGCCGAGGATGCGTTGCACCAGCGGCGCCTTTTCCCGTCCGCTGGCGTCGATGCCTAGTATTTCGCAGGCGGCCTTCAGCTCGTCGCGCTGAAGCGTCTCCAGGAGCTGACCAAAATCAAGCGAGCGCTTTCTAACAATTGCGTCGATGTGCGCGTCAATTGAGCGCCGGTCGGCCACGTTGAGCTCAAACCGTTCAGTAAGCTCGCCCAGTCGTTCACGGGAAAGCTGCTCGAGCACAGCACGGCGCGTCTTCGGGGATAGGCGGGCATCGGACGACATACTCGGAGGCGAGAATAGACCGGAACGACCGAGACGTGACCGAAGACCGCGCGAGAAAAGCACTAAGAACTGCGCTGCGATACGCACCGCGCAGGCGGTCCTGATGAAAAAGTACTAGGCAGTCAATACTCCCCATCACCACGCGGTGGCCGCCGTGGTACTCGGGCGAGCATGTGGATGGTGCGAGCTGGCCGCGGCGGTGATCGAGTCGACGACTTCATCCAGCAGGGCGTTGCTGGCTTCCTGTCGGACAGGCTCCCCGATATTAGCGCCGTGAGGGGCAAGGACGAGCTGCTCGCCTTGTTCGCTGAACACTACCCCAAGGAGAAAGAGGGAAGCCGAGCGGCGTGGGCGAGCCAACTCTTTCGCCTGCTCACGGAGGTCAAGATCGGCGATCCGATCGTGGTCGGTGATCCGGAACGACGGCGCTACATCCTCGGCACGGTCAGCTCCGAGTACATCCCGTTAGACCTGAACGGCACCTTGATGCATGCGAGGCGCGTCCAATGGACTCAAGAGGTCTCGAGAGACGCTCTTTCAACCGACACGAAGAACACCCTCGGATCGACACTCACGGTCTTCAAAATCAGAAGCGAGGCAGCGAAGGATATCGAAGGGCATGCGCACGCGCTCGGCGCGCCCCACCCTGAGCAGGTTTCCCCATCGCGAAAAGAAGCCGACCAAGATCAAGAGGAGCTTAGCGAGATCGGCGAAGAAACATTCCAGCGCGCGAACGAGTTCATCGAAGATCAAATCGACCGCTTGAGCCCTGCGCAAATGCAGGAGCTGGTCGCCGGACTGCTACGGGCTATGGGCTACCGCACGAGCGTCGCGGAGGCCGGACCCGATCGCGGGGTGGATGTCTTTGCGTCCCCTGATGGGCTCGGCCTGCAAGACCCGCGCATCTTCGTTGAGGTAAAGCACCGGACCGCGGCGACTGGCGCACCGCAGATCAGGTCGTTTCTGGGCGGGCGCCGCAAAGGCGATCGCTGCCTCTACGTAAGCACCGGCGGTTTCAGTCGTGATGCCATGTACGAGGCCGACCGCGCCGAGGTTGCGTTGAACCTGATCACCCTGCCGAAGCTCCGCCAGTTGATCGTCGATTTCTACGACAAGCTCGACTCGGAGTCCCGAGCACTGGTCCCGCTGCGTCGCTTCTACTGGCCCATCACGAATGTGGCGAGGTAGCGACGACGTGGCCAAGTACGGTGGGCGACGCCGCGGCACGCGGCGGGCGGGGCTTCTAGAACGGAACCTCCGCCAGCAGCTTCTCCAGCTCCGCCGTCGACCGCTGGTACCGTCCGCCGCTGCGGACACTCCGCCCAAGCTCGCGCTCCTGCCGTAGTAGTTCCTTGAGCCCGCGATCGGCTTCCGCCTGCTGGACGGCGAGCACCTCGTCCGGATTCTCCTCCGCCCATTCGAGGAACTGCTCGGTGCGGCTCCGCCTCGCCGAACCCTTGATCGACTTCCGGTGCTTCTCGAACACCGGCACGAGCTCAGGCGGGAGGTTGTTCGTGACGGCGTCGTCGTCTTCGTCGCGGCGTTCCCGCGCCGTCGAGCGCTCGGGGCGTTTCTTGCCGGCGTTGCGGATCTGGCGCTGAAAGATGCGCTCCTCCTTGAAGGTGCGCCGCGCGGTGTGCTCAAGCTCAAGGCCCTGTTCCTTGGCGCTGGTCTTGCCGGTGACGCAGGCGACGCGCCCCTGGTCGCGCTCGGCCTGGTGCTCGAGCGTGAGCCGGCGGCGCTCGGCGGCTTGGCGCTCGCGTAGGGATAGCAACGCCGACCTGCAGGTTTCGCGTGCGCCGCGAACCATGTGGCGACGTTCGACGCGGGCTGCGTCGATCTGGGCGCGCAGCGAGCCCAGGGCTGCGCGGTCTTTCTCGCGCAGGTGTTCGGCTAGCTCGCGCTGGAGCTGCTTTCGGTTTGCGCTGATGGCGGCCGCGGAAGGCATCGCTACGACCTCCGTGCCGGGCGCTCATAGTCGACGGCGTACCACTCCAGAAATTCTTCGGCGTAGTGCGCCGCGGCGTGGCGCCGATCGATCGGCGAGAAGATGATGTTCCAGCGGTCGCCGGGGCCGCCGAATTCGCGGATGTATTTCTTGGCGGCGACGCTCATCAGGCCGGCGAAGGCTTTGGGGGCGAGCGCGGGGTTGTATTTGCCGCGGTCTTTCTTCTTCGCGAGAGCGCGGAAGATGGCGATCTTTTGGCGGTAGAGCGGTTCGTCGTTGTCGAGGTAGAGGGTGAGCTCGGTGGCTTCGGGGCTCATGGCGGACTCCGGGCGCAGGTGTGCCGGTGCCGGGCGCGGCGGACGCGCGTCGGCTTGGCTGTGACGTGCCGGCGTGCCGGCGTGGTCAGGGTTGGTGTTCTCGTCGCGGCTACGCGCCGACGGGAACGGGGCTGTCAGGCGGGGCGGGCGTGCCGGACTAGAGGCACTCCTCGAGTTCCATGTGAATGGTTCCGTTCAGGCCGGAGACAGGCGAGCCACCGTTGGACGTGGCCAGCGAGCTTACGGTGAGGGCCGAGCCGAGCGTCTTGTTCGCGCGAGCGCGCAGCTTGATGCTCGCCGGGGGCGTGGCGTCGTTGATGCCGAGGTCGGTGCCCAGGGTTAACGGCAGCCAGACCTGCATGGGGCGTCCTTCCACCCCGGTCGTGGTCGAGTTGATGGTGTGTGCGTTCCTGGCGCGGTTGGTGTAGGTCGTGCCGCCGTCGAGCGACACGTCGAGGTAGAGCACGACTTCGCCGCCCGGACTGGTCGAGCTGTCGTTCACGTCGAGCGACAGATTGGCTCGGTAGTGAAGAGCCTGTTTCGGGGCGTCGAGGGTGAGGACGAGCGGGTTGGGCACGCCGAAGCCGTCGGGGCTGATGACGTCGGGCACGCTCGGAATGGCTTGGGAGCCACCCATCACGCTCGTTGCTTCGGTGAGTCGAAGGCGCGCGCCGGCGCCGGGGGAAGTGGCCTTGCCGATGATGGGGCCGGAAGGAGAGAGGCGGATGTCGGTCATTTTCAGGGTCCTCGATTGGGTTGCTGCAGTTGCTCGAGCGTCTCGTCGTCCGGCCAGAGCGCACCCTTTTTGATGTGGCCCACGCCGAGCGGGCAAAGGTGAACGCCGCCGAGATTGATCGAAAGCCTGAAGTCTTCGGCGAGCCAGTTGCCCTTGTCCGGACCGCTCCACGTGAACGCGCTGTAGAACTTGCCGTTGAGCTCGAATGATTCCGAGCGCTCTTCGAGCTCCAAGAGCAGCGCGCGCGGGATCGCAACGCAACCCAAGCCGACGAGCCACAGGCCCGGGTGCTCGGCCCAGCGAGACGCGGCTACCTTCGCAGTGAGCGTGGCGTACACCGCGGAGCAGGCGCGCCCGAGCTCGCGTGCCTGGTCGGCGAGCGCTTGCGCCGTTTCGGCGGGTACCTCCATGTCGTCGTCGAGCATCAACACGATGTCGCG